>NZ_OZ253945.1:3332083-3635000 GCF_965267305.1 Hyphococcus sp.
CAGTGAGGTGAAGATGAAGGCTTCCGAAGAAGAATTGAAAGCCATGCGCGCCCAGTTCGCGGTGGTGGACATGGAGGCGGACACGTCCTTCCTTACTGATGAAGAGCGCCAGGTCATCAACAAGCTGAATCAGGTCTGCAATCTCATGTCGGAAATCTATCTGCGTCAGCGCAGCGAGATGAATCCCGAATGGCGCGCAGAAATCGAGGCGAGCGGCAATGAGCTTCTCCTTGAAATGTTCGATCTCCATTTCGGCCCCTGGGACACGCTGGACCACAACAAGCCATTCTATGGCGATATGGAAATGCCGGCGGGCGCTGCGTTTTACCCTGCGGACATGACCAAGGAAGAATTTGCGAAATGGATCGTCGACCATCCGGAAGATGAGGAAGCGTTCACCTCGGGCTATACGGTGATCCGGCGCACCGAAGACGGAGGTCTCAAAGCCATTCCCTATTCCGAACATTACCGCGAATGGCTGGAGCCCGCGGCGCAGCTTTTGCGCGAGGCGGCGGAGATCACCACCAATGAGAGCCTCAAGACCTTCCTGACGCTGCGCGCTGAGTCTTTCCTCTCGGACGATTATTATGAATCGGAAATGGCGTGGATGGATCTCGAAGGTCCCATCGAAGCCGCCATCGGGCCTTACGAAGTCTACACGGACGGGCTCTTCGGCTACAAAACCGCCTTCGAGGCGTTCATCACCATAAAGAACCCGGAAGAAAGCGCGGCGCTCGCCAAATATAAGGACTATCTCCGCGACATGGAGGCGAACCTGCCGGTAGATGAAAGCTACAAGAATTTCAAGCGCGGGTTTGAATCGCCTATCGCCGTCACCTATCAGGTGCATGGCGGCGGCGACAATGTGCCCGGCGTTCAGACCATCGCCTTCAACCTGCCTAATGATGAACGTGTGCGCGAGGCGAAGGGCGCAAAAAAAGTTCTCTTGAACAATGTTCTCGGCGCCAAGTTCGACCGCATTCTCGCGCCCATGGCCGATGAAGTGCTGGTCGACGGGCAGGCGCAGCTGCTCATGAAGGAATATATGTCCGGCGAAACGCTATTCCATGAACTGTCTCACAGCCTCGGGCCGGGCACGATTACGGTCAACGGTGAGGAAACCACAGTCAACGCGCAGTTGCAGGAGCTTTATTCCGCCATTGAGGAAGGCAAGGCCGACGTCATGGGCGCCTATAACATCCTCTACATGATGGAGCGGGGCGAGATGCCGGCGGCGGAGAAGAACAATTTTCTTGCCACCTATTTTGTCGGGCTTTTCCGGGCCATGCGTTTCGGTGTCAACGAAGCGCACGGACAGGGGGCGGCGTTCCAGTATTCCTATTTCAAGAAGGCCGGCGCCCTCTCATGGAATGCGGAGGAAGAACGCTTCGTTCTCGATTTCGCCAAACTCGAACAGGCGATTTCAGACCTGACGCGGGATGTCGTCATCGTCCAGGGCGATGGAAACTACGAAAAAGCAAAGGGGTTCCTCGATCAATACGCAAAGCTCGACGCGAATGCCGAAAAAGTCATCGCCTCGCTCACCGATCTGCCGGTCGACATTCAGCCTGTTTATGAGGAAAAGCTTTAGACATGCGTTTTCTTATCGCTATCGCCAGCGCCTTCTGCATCTCAACCGGCGCTGCGCATGCGCAAGAGCCTGACCCCGCTCATTTGTCGCTTGTCGCCGGCTACAAGGCCGCCTTCACCTGTTCGGCGCATTTCAACGCCGGCCGCACGGTGGAGGAAATCGATGGCGATGAGCTTCACCGCATCTATCCCGACTATCGCGAAGCCATGACAGCGCTGCCTGATGCAGTAATCGACGAAAAGAAAAAGACCGTTACGGTCAGTTATGAGGGTGGCAAGCGCATGGCGGCGTGGCGGCCATATCTTGGGTGCGCGCAACTGCCGAGCGGCGATGGCGATGGGTCAATCAGCAAGCTTCCCTATGTTAAATCCGTCTGGGACCGCCCGGCGCCGCCGCCGCTGACCGAAAATCTCAGCGATGACCTCGAGCTTTCGCAGACTGTCAACAACGCCTTCGACCGGGCGACCTATGGGGAAGGGACTGAAACGACGGCGGTTCTGGTCATGAAAGACGGCGCCATTGTTGCGGAGAAATACCGCGAAGGCTTCGATGCGATGACGCCCCAGCGAACATGGTCGGTGGCGAAGTCGATCGCCGCCACGGTGATCGGCGCGGCCGTTCATGACGGTCTTATAAAGATCGACGAACCGGCTGGTCTGAAAGTCTGGTCATCCCCTGGCGATCCGCGCGGACATATCACGCTCGAGAACCTGTTGCACATGTCGAGCGGTTTGACCTCGCCGACAGCGGGAAACCGCACGGACGATGTCTATTTCGGCGGCGGCCGCGTCGTCGATCACGCGATCACAAACCGTCTTGTCGCCGAACCGGGAGCGCTGTGGCGCTATGCGAACAACGACACGATGACCGTGATGCGCGCCTTGCGCGAGCGCATGAAAAACGACCAGCAATATATCGAATACCCGTTCTGGCGAGTGCTCTTGCCGCTGGGCATGGAGCGTACCTTTCTAGAAACCGACTGGAACGGCGATTTCGTTATGTCGTCGCAGGTTTGGACGACCGCGCGCGATCTTGCGCGCATTGGGCTGCTTTATCTTAATGACGGCATGTGGGACGGAAAGCGCATCCTACCTGAGGGCTGGGCGGACTATGTGGCGACGCCGGCCCCGGCGCAGCCGCCTCTGACTCGAGCCAACGGAGCGCAAATGCCCGGCTATGGCGCGCAGTTCTGGCTTTTCGGCGAGCGTCACGGCCTGCCCGACGGAACCTATGCGGCGCAGGGCAATCGCGGGCAGTATCTGGTCATCATTCCGTCGCGCGACGTGCTGATTGTCCGCCGCGGTTTCGACGATGGCGGCGGTTTCGATATTGCGGCGTTTTCGGCTGATATACTCGCTGCGCTGGAAAATTGATTTTCTGTAACTGATCGCTTTTCCCTGTCCAAAGTCAGGGGTTTCAACCTCCTTTCGCCAGTAATGAGGGCAAGGACGCCTTCCTATCTCCGGTATCCAGTAGAAAGGAGAGTTCCCATGGGGAGATTTAATAATGACCTGCCGCAGCTCGGAGGGGAGATATTCCTGACCGACAGCGGCATGGAAACCGACCTTATTTTCAACAAAGGTTTCGACCTGCCGTTTTTTGCGTCTTTTACACTGTTGAAAAACCCGAAAGGTCGGGCGGCGATGCGCGGTTATTGTCTGGAACATGCGCTGCTGGCGAAACGGCGCGGCTTTGGCTTTATTTTCGAAAGCGCAACCTGGCGGGCGAGCCCCGACTGGGGCGTGAAACTCGGGTTGGACAAGAACGCCCTCGTAGCGGCGAACCGGGACGCCATCGCCCTTGTTGAGGAGGTCCGCGACGAGGCGGCGCTTGAAACGCCGTTCGTAATCTCAGGCAATGTCGGTCCGCGCGGCGACGGATATAAATCCGGCGCTTTGATGACCGTTACAGAAGCGGAAGATTACCACTCGTTTCAGGCGGAGATTTTTGCGCACACCGCCGCCGATCTCGTGACTGCGCTCACCATGAACAACACGCCCGAGGCAATCGGTTTCGCCAATGCCGCGGCGGCCGCCGGCATGCCTTGCGCGATTTCATTCACCGTGGAGACGGACGGGCGCCTGCCGTCCGGGCAGCCGCTCGGCGAGGCGATCATGGAAACCGATTTCGAAGCGCGCAAACAGCCCGCCTATTACATGATCAACTGCGCTCATCCCACCCATTTCACGTCCGTTTTGATGGAAGGCGAGCACTGGCTGTCGCGTCTGCGCGGCTTGCGCGCCAATGCTTCCAAATGCTCCCATGCCGAACTCGATGAAGCAGAGACGCTGGATGACGGCAATCCGGGTGAGTTTGGCCTTGAAAACGCGGCGCTGCGCCGTCTCGTGCCGTCGTTGACTATTTTCGGCGGATGCTGCGGCACGGACCTGCGTCATGTGGAGGCGATCGCCGCGGTGCTTGGCCAGAAGAAAAAAGTTGCTTAAAGCCCGCTTTTTTTAAAGCCGTCCTGGAACTCCAGGACGGCGCTTCATTTTGCGGTTGCGCCGGTCTGTCCAGCTTATCTTGTCGTTGTTTCATCGGTTTCGCGAATAAGATGAATAATCGCTTCAATCGCGTCGCCATGTGAGGCGACAGGATCTTCTGCGTCGAAGACGACAAATGAAACTTGCGGTGGAATTCCTCTACCGGCGAAGACTTCCCCATCGGGCGACGCGAAGGTTTCATTGGCGAGCTCCAATATCCATCCGTTAGGCAACACTTTCGATAGAGGCGTAGAAAAGGCTCCGCGCGTTGGTTGCCCAATCTGTGTCACGTTCGGCAGCTGTCGAAGCGATAGCGTCGCAATTTCGCCGCCGCTCACCGTAACATCGCTCGTCAAAAGGAACACTGGTCCGATGAAACGGTTGTCCCTCTCTGGTTCGATCACCTTTATCACCGGCTGCAGATTTTCTCCTTTTGCTGACACGCTGTAAGCGTGAAACGATGTATCCGTGAAGCGTGCGGCAAGACGGCGGGCGATTTCATCATAACCGCCGCGATTGTTTGACAGGTCGAGGATGACTGCTTTTTTGCCTGAAAATTCAGCGAATGCCTCGTCGAGGGTTTTGTCCATAATGCGCAGTTCGCTTGCCGCCCATTCGGGGTCGTCTATCTCCAACCCTGCGAATCCGCCCATCTGGAAGACCTGCAAATAGCCGATCTCGCCATCGATAAGCCCCCAAAGAATGCGGTCTTCAGCAACATGTTGTGCGCCCGGATCCAGCAGGCGATCGGTCAGTTGAACAATCAGACCGATGAGCCATTCCGTTTCCCGGTTTTCGTTCCTTATGTTGGAAAGGGTTTGTCCGAGACCATATTGCACGCGTCTGCGCCCGTCGGCCGTGAAAGCGATCAGACGAGTGTGCGAATCCTGTAAGGCGCTCAAGATATGATCGGCAGCGTCTAGAAAACCTTCTTCAGTTTTATTGTTATTGAAGATTTCCAATGCTTGCCCTTTCAGCTGCAGCCAGTCAGCCCCACGATCATTGAAATGCGCATAGTGTTCTTCGAACATGGAAATGAAAACTGCAAACGATGCTTCAAGCGATCCATCAGTCGGATTCAGGCAGTCATTAGGAAGAGCAACGAGCCTGTCAAAGATAGGTCCGACGGAATCCGGGCCATACATAAACATCGCAGACTGACCATCCCCGGTTACTTTATAATGAGAAAACGGCAGAGACAGCATGGCTGTCTGACCGGCCGCCCCCTCTGGGCGTGCATAACAGCCGTGGACGCCAGATTCGTATTGAGTGATCACGCCATTTTCGATTTCAAGAACCCATCCATATCCGCGTGAGCGCCAAGTTCCGTCGACGTGATGGGTCTTATCTTCTGCTATGCTCAGGCGTTCTGATTGAAAGACCGGGCGCGCCGGAAGACCCGGAGCATCTGTCGGAGAAGAGACACATCCAGAGACCGCTAAGATGAAAAAGGCAAGGATAATTCGCATGATACGCCCAGGATTAGAAAAATGACCACGGTCATTTTTCTAATCCTGGGCGGGTCCCTTAGTCAAGCGCGCTTCGTCGGCGAGCGCGAACAGACTGTCGAGTCGCTCCTTGGCGATCGCCGATAGGGCGCGCTTTTCGCCGCTTATGCGCCATTCTCGCGCGGCGCCAGTTAGGATGGCGCCTATAAGAGAAGCGAGTTCTCCTGCAGTGACAGGCAGAGGACCCGCCTTTTCCTCCTCTTTCAGAAGGACTGCTTCGAGAATGGTGAAGATGCGTTTATCGACTTCCGCCTCGGCTTCAGCGATGGAGGCATTGTCATTTTCGTTTGCGAATTTTGCCGCCAGCAGCTCCGGCTCTGAAAGCAATTCATCGAGAGGTTTGTAGACGACCAAGTCAAGCGCCTCGGCCAGGGTCTCTATTTTTGCATCATCCGTCGGCAATGAAGCAGTTTTATACCACACTGCGATCACATCGGCTTTGGTGTTAAAGTAATTGAAGAATGTTCCCTTGGCTGTGCCTGCTGCGTTGGTAATATCGGAGATGGTGACGGCGTTAAAGCCACGCTTGCGAAACAGACGTAAGGCAGATCGCAAGAGTTTGTCCCGCGTCGTCGTTTTCTTCGATTCACGCCGCGAGGGCGGTTTTGGTTTTGCCATGATCTGAAAGCGCCCAATCCCGGCGTAAAGCTAATTTCCTTTATGCGTGTATACAAAGTTTCTTTTAGCGCCCAAAATATTGAGTCGGCCTGCCGCCGCTTAGAGCCATGGCGATGGGCGCGCCGCACTTTCCAGCTTCAGCTTTCGCTCTTGCGGGCGAGCGTGACCTTCGAGCCCGGCTTGCGTCCGAGCTTTTCGGAGATCCAGACGCTCGTTTCCATGAGGGAGTCGAGATCGACGCCTGTCTCAAAACCGGAGCGGGCGAGAGAGTAGACCACATCCTCGCTCGCCACATTGCCGCTGGCGCCTTTCGCGTAAGGACAGCCGCCGAGGCCGGAGACGGAAGAGTCGAACACCGTCACGCCTTCGCCAAGGGCCGCCCAGATATTGGCGAGCGCCTGTCCATAGGTGTCATGGAAATGACCGGCGAGGGCTGCAACGGGGATTTCCGCCGCGACGGCGCGGATCAGGGCCTTCGTTTCCTCCGGCGTGCCGACGCCAATCGTGTCGCCCAGCGAAATTTCGTAGCAGCCCATCTCGTAAAGCGTCTTGGCGACGGGCGTGACCTGTGCCGGCGTGATTTTTCCTTCATAAGGACAGCCGAGCACGCAGGAGACGTAGCCCCGCACGCGGATGCCGTCCGCCTTCGCCGCCTCAATGACCGGTTTGAAACGTTCCAGGCTCTCTGCGATGGAGCAGTTGATGTTTTTCTGGCTAAAGCTTTCCGAAGCCGCGCCGAAAACCGCAACGGTGTCCGCATTGGCGGCGCGGGCGCCCTCATAGCCCTTCATGTTCGGCGTCAGCACCGGATAGGAAATGCCGGGCGCACGCTTGATCGTTGTCATTACCTCGTCGGACGCCGCCATCTGAGGCACCCATTTCGGTGAAACGAAGGCGCCGCCCTCCACATGTTTGAAACCGCAGGAAGCGAGCCGCTCGATCAGCTCGACCTTGGTCGCTACGTCAATGACCTGCGCTTCGTTCTGCAAGCCGTCGCGCGGACCGACTTCAACGAGTATGATGGGATGGGTCATGTTTAACTTACTTATCCAAATACCACCAAAACCATATCGTTTGGTGACCCACATTTTTCAATTCGCTTGATATAGACCAATCTCCACTCCCTTCGAGAATATCTTGAACTCCTTTTTCTAGGCTTTCGGCCATATCTTTTGACACAGTTACATATGCGACATCGTTCTTGGTCGTAACGCTTAGAAATCCTTCGGAAGCATTCTGATCCAAAAGGATCTCCAACAATTTCCATGTGTGTGCTTGGGTTCTATAATTGGGCGCCGACAAAACTCTTTCAGTGGGTTTGCATAGATTGAATTTTGCAGTTCTGTCGCTTGGCATCCGCATTTTTTTGCGAAGCCCTGTCAGCAAAGCATTGCAACCCTCATTGTCAGCCGACAAGTGGAATCCTCTGTATCCCTTGCTGGCGTGTTCGTATCTCCAGAAGAATATCTTATAATTTTCTGACACGGAAACTTTAAGCGCTTTCCTCGAACTCAACCAGCAAGTCTCCGTCTTTTACCTGATCGCCGGGCTGGAACTTGTACGCCTTGATGACTCCGTCAAAGGGCGCCTTGATGGCGTGCTCCATTTTCATGGCTTCCATGACGAGGAGGGGCTTGCCCGCCTCGATGGCGTCGCCGGGCTTCGCCGAAAGCAGCGTCACAACGCCGGGCATGGGCGCGGTGAGGGACCCTTCGCTCGAATGATGCGCGGAAATCCCGGCGAGGGGATCGGGGAAGGCGAGGTCCCAATAATCCGCGCCGATCCACACGCGCAACTTATCGTTATGAGGCGCGGCGAAAGCGGTGAAATCTTCACCGTCGACGCTGAGGCGCATGGCGTTGCTCGTGAACACGCCTGAAAACGAAAACTGAATGGGGTTTTGCGGTTCGCGGCCTTCCCGGCGCGCGGCGGCGGAGGCGTCGGGCTCCAGCGTCGCATTGAATTTGCCGCCCGTTTTCGACAGGCGCAAAATCGCGGCATGGCCTTCATGCTCGATCCAGATCACCTCATGATGGGGCCGGTTGAGACGGAATCCCGTGAGCGCGCTCCAAGGGTCGTTGTCATTGCTTGACGCATTCGCGCGCTTCCACAGCGCCGCTGCAGCCCATTGTTTCGGACCGGCAGGCGTTTTCGCGAAAAGCGCGCCGTCATGTTCCTCGATGAATTTAGTCGAGACCTCACCCGCGATGAAATCGGGTTCGGCGGCGAGGGCGTGAAGAAACGCCGCATTGGTTTCGAGGCCGGCGACGCGGGTTTCGGAAAGCGCTGCGCGCATAGCGCCGAGGGCTTCCTCGCGGGTTTTTGCATAAGTGATGATCTTCGCGATCATGGGGTCATAGAAAGGCGTGATGGCTTGGCCTTCCTCAACGCCCGAATCGATGCGCGCGGTTTCGGCGGGAAGCGCCAAGGTCGTCAGCGTCCCGATAGATGGCGCGAAATTCTGGTTCGGATTTTCCGCATAAAGCCGCGCCTCGAAAGCGTGACCGGTCTCGGCAATTTCATCCTGCGTCAGCGGCAGGCCTTCGCCCGCGGCGATGCGGAGTTGCCATTCGACAAAGTCCTGGCCAGTGATCATCTCTGACACCGGGTGCTCCACTTGAAGCCGCGTATTCATTTCCATGAAATAGACGGCGTCTTTGTCCGCGTCGTAGAGGAACTCCACCGTCCCTGCGCCGCGATAGTTCACCGCCTTGCCTGCGTCGACGCCCGCTTGCAGCAGCGTCGCGCGGGTTTTGGCGGGCAGGCGCGGCGCGGGCGCTTCCTCGATCACCTTCTGGTGGCGGCGCTGGACGGAACAATCGCGCTCGAACATGTGGATGACTTCGCCTTTGCCGTCGCCGAAAATCTGCACCTCGACATGCCGCGCGCGCGTCACATATTTCTCGATCAGAAAGCGATCATCGCCGAAGGCGGATTTCGCCTCGCGCTGTGCGGATTTTAAAGCGTCTTCAAGGTCTTCCTCGCGCGCGACCATGCGCATGCCCTTGCCGCCGCCGCCCGCCGTCGCTTTCAAGAGCACCGGGTAGCCGATGCGCTTGGCTTCTTTCTTGAACGTCTCAACAGACTGGTCTTCGCCTTGATAGCCGGGCGTCGTCGGGACGTTCGCCGCCTCCATCAAATTCTTCGCCGCTGATTTAGATCCCATGGCGCGAATCGTTTCCGCCGTCGGGCCTATGAAGGTGATCCCGGCCTTGTCGAGCTCTTCGGCAAAGCGCTCGTTCTCGGAAAGGAAGCCATAGCCCGGATGCACTGCCTCGGCGCCAGTCTTTTTACAGGCGTCGATGATCTTGTCAGCTTTGAGATAGCTTTCCGCTGCAGCGGAGGGGCCGATGTGAACTGCCTCGTCGCAGGCTCTGACATGCGGCGCGTTCCGGTCTGCGTCGGAATAGACGGCGACGGTCGCGACGCCCATCCGGCGCGCCGTTCTTGCGACGCGAACGGCGATCTCTCCGCGATTGGCGATGAGGATTTTCTTGAACATGCTTTAGCTCACCATGTCGAAGGCGGGATGATAATGGATGGTGCGGATTTCGTCGGGCGCGACGCCGCCGAACTCGTCCTTGTCGTGCGCAATGATGCGAAAGGCGTCGCCAGCATCGAAACCCGCCCAAGTCATTTTGCGCTTGGCCGCAGGCTCGAAACCGAAACGCGCGTAATAATCCGGATCGCCCAGCACGGCGATCAATCGCGCATTGCGTTTCCGGCAAAGCTCGATGCCTTTCTCCACCAGCTTGGCGCCGACACCCTGTCGCTGATGTTCCGGCGCCACGGCGAGGGGACCGAGTCCCAAAAGCAGTCCGTCGAGGTCGGGTTTGCAGCTGACGCGCGTGAAGGCGCAATAGCCGACAATGACGCCGCTGATTTCAGCCGCAAGCTGAATCTCAACAGCATGTTCGGACCACAATTCGCGCATGAGCTCCGCCTCGTCGTCGCGCTCGAAAGCGCTTTTGACGAGACCATGAATGGCGTCATGATCGTCGTCCGTGACATCGCGGATGAGGAGGCCAAGGGTCATTCAGTCCTTCAGCCAGTTCGGTTTGCGTTTCTCGAGGAAAGCCGTCACGCCTTCCCTGCCTTCGTCGCTGGCGCGCGTCTTGGCGATCATGCCGGCGGTTTCCTCCATCACGGCATCGCCAAGCGGGCGGTAGGCGACCTTGCGGATGAGCTCTTTCGCGAGCCCCTGCGAGTGCGGCCCGCAGACCAGAAGATCGCCGAGGGTTTCTTCAAGTGCGTCATTCAGCGCATCGGCCGCGACGACCTTGTGAAGAAGACCAATACGCTGCGCTTCGGCGGCGTCGAAACGCTCGCCCGTCGTGAAATAACGCCGCGCCTGACGCACAGTGATGGCCTGAATGACAAAGGGCGAAATGACGGCGGGGATAAGCCCGACACGCACTTCCGAAAGTGCAAAGAAGGATGTGTCGGCGCCGATGGCGATATCGCATGCGGCAATGAGGCCGAGCCCGCCGCCCATGGCCGGGCCGTTGACGAGCGCCACGGTCGGCTTTGGCGCGTGATAGATGGAGGAGAGCATATGCCCGAGACGGCGGGCATCGTCCTTGTTTTCAGCAGCGGAATATTTCGAAGCGCGTTGCATCATATTGAGGTCCGCGCCCGCGGAAAACGCCTTGCCAGCGCCGGTCAGGACGATGACGCGCACATTCGGATCGGCATTCAACCGCCCCATGCTTTCGCAGATCTCGCTGATGAGATCTTCGTTGAAGGCGTTGCGGATGTCCGGCCGGTTCATGGTCAGCCGCGCGACGCCGCGCTGGTCAATAGTGGTGATGAGAACTTGTTCAGCCATTTTCGTTCCTCACATCCTGAACACGCCAAAGCGCGTTTCCTCGACGGGCGCATTCAAAGACGCCGAGAGACACAAGCCTAACACATCTCGTGTTTGCGCCGGGTCAATGATCCCGTCATCCCAGAGTCGCGCGGAGGAGTAATAGGGCGAGCCCTGTTCTTCATAGCCGGCGCGGATCTTGTTTTTGAACTCCGCTTCTTCTTTCTCGCTCCAGGTTTCTCCTTCGCGAAGTCCGTCGCGCTTGACGGTGGCGAGAACGCTCGCCGCCTGTTCGCCGCCCATGACGGAGATGCGCGCATTCGGCCACATGAACATGAAGCGCGGTCCGTAGGCGCGCCCGCACATGCCGTAATTGCCAGCGCCGTAACTGCCGCCCACGACGACGGTGAATTTCGGCACGGCGGCGGTCGCGACGGCGGTGACGAGCTTCGCGCCGTCTTTCGCAATGCCGCCTTCTTCCGCCGCGCGCCCCACCATGAAGCCCGTGATGTTCTGCAAAAACACCAGCGGAACTTTCCGCTGACAGCAAAGCTCGATGAAATGCGCGCCCTTCTTGGCGCTTTCTGAAAAGAGGATGCCGTTGTTCGCCAGAATGCCGACCGGAAAGCCGTGCAGCCGCGCAAAGCCAGTAACCAGTGTTGAGCCGTAAAGCGGCTTGAATTCGTCGAAGTCGGAGCCATCCACAAGGCGCGCGATGATCTCGCGCGCGTCGTAGGGTTTGCGGGCGTCGGTCTCGACCACGCCGTAGAGCTCTTCCGTCGGGTAAGCGGGCGGGCGGGGATCGGCCATGACGACCTCGCCAAGCTTCACCCAGTTGAGGCGGGAAACGATCTGACGGGCGATCCCGAGCGCATGATCGTCATCTTCGGCGAGATGGTCTGCGACGCCGGAAATCCGCGTATGGGTATCGCCGCCACCAAGGTCTTCGGCGGAAACCACTTCGCCGGTCGCGGCTTTGACAAGCGGCGGGCCGCCGAGGAAAATCGTGCCCTGTTTCTTGACGATCACGGCCTCGTCCGACATCGCCGGCACATAGGCGCCGCCGGCGGTGCAGGACCCGTGCACGATGGCAATCTGCGGGATGCCCTTCGACGACATTTGCGCCTGATTGAAGAAGATGCGGCCGAAATCGTCCTTGTCCGGAAAGACTTCATCCTGCATGGGCAGGAACGCGCCGCCGCTTTCGACGAGGTAAATGCAGGGCAAACGGTTTTCGAGCGCGATCTCCTGCGCGCGCAAATGCTTCTTCACCGTCATCGGGTGGTAGGTGCCGCCTTTCACCGTCGGGTCGTTAGCGACGATCATACACTCGCCCCCATTGATGCGGCCGATCCCGGCGATGATCCCGGCGCTCATCACATCGCCTGAATACATCTCCCAGGCGGCGAATTGGCCGATCTCGAGAAAGGGCGATCCCAGATCAAGAAGTCGGTTTACGCGTTCGCGGGCGAGCAGCTTGCCTCGCGCCTTGTGGCGTTCGGCGTAGCGGGCGCCGCCGCCCTCGGCCACGCGATCCATATTGGCGCGCAGTTCGGCGACCAGCGCCCGCATGGCCTTGTCATTGGCCGCAAACCCTTCCGAACGCGGGTCGATTTTCGACTGTATGACCGCCATTGGCCTCTCTGGGTCCTCCCTGTTGTTAATGCCTCCGCCGGATCAGCCTTTCAGGGGCAGTAGCGGAGAGCAAATTCTTTCTTTCCGGCCTTTTATCATGGGTTGTCCGACAATCGCAAGATATGATAGTAGGAGGGGAGTCAAGAATTCATAACCGGCCCGGACTAAGCGGGCCGGCGGAGGAGACATCCCATGGCCCGCCTGAACAGCCTTGCCTTCAATTTCGGCCTCGACCCGGAAATCGAAGAAATGCGCGACATGATCGCCCGCTGGGTCGATGACCGGCTGGCGCCGCGCGCCGCGGAGATCGATGAGAAGAACGAGTTCCCGCGCGACCTCTGGCCTGAGTTGGGAGAGCTCGGTCTCCTCGGCATCACCGCCGACCCGGATTTCGGCGGAACCGGGCTCGGTTATCTCGCACATTGCGTCGCCATGGAGGAAATCTCCCGCGGCTCCGGTTCGGTCGGTCTTTCCTATGGCGCGCACTCCAATCTCTGCGTCAACCAGATCAGTCTCAATGCATCGAAGGAACAGAAAGAGCGGTACCTGCCGAAACTGATTTCCGGCGAACATCTGGGCGCGCTCGCCATGTCGGAGCCGGGCGCCGGTTCTGATGTTGTCTCCATGAAATTGAAAGCCGAGAAAAAGGGCGACCGTTACATCCTCAACGGCAACAAAATGTGGATCACCAACGGCCCGACCGGCGATGTGATCGTCGTTTACGCCAAGACCGATCCGGAAAAAGGCTCGCGCGGCATTTCGGCGTTTATCGTTGAGAAAGGCTTCAAGGGTTTTTCAACGGCGCAGAAGCTCGACAAGCTCGGCATGCGCGGTTCCGATACGGGCGAGCTTGTCTTCGAAGACTGCGAAGTGCCGGCGGAAAACCTCATCGGGTCCGAAGGCGATGGGGTCCGCATTTTGATGAGCGGGCTCGATTACGAGCGCACGGTCTTGTCGGCGGGTTCGCTCGGCATCATGCAGGCCTGCATGGATGTGGTCGTCCCTTACATCCACGACCGCAAGCAGTTCGGCAAATCCATCGGCGAGTTCCAACTGGTGCAGGGCAAGGTCGCCGACATGTACACGACCATGAATGCCTGCAAGGCGTATGTTTACGCCGTCGCCAAAGCGTGCGACCGCGGCGAGACCACGCGCCAGGACGCGGCGGGCTGCATCCTTTACGCGGCGGAAAAAGCCACGCAGGTGGCGCTCGATGCTATCCAGCTTCTCGGCGGCAATGGCTATATCAATGAATATCCCACCGGCCGCTTGCTACGCGATGCGAAGCTTTATGAAATCGGGGCGGGCACTAGCGAGATCCGCCGTATGCTGATCGGCCGGGAAATCTTTCAAAAGAGTGCGTAAAACCTCATGAGCAGCCACAAGTTCAAGACGCTCGACCGCGAGCCGGTCTATGTGAAGGTGAGCCGCGCCATCGAGGAGGAGATCGTCTCTGGCGCGCTGCCCGAAGGCGCGCTGTTGCCGACGGAAGGCGAGCTTTGCGAACAGTTCGGCGTGACGCGGTCGTCCGTGCGCGAAGGCATCCGTCTCCTCGAACAGTCAGGCCTTGTGGAGCGCGGGCCTGCAAAACGGCTCGTCGTGCGTGCGCCGAAAATTTCGGAAATCGCCGCAACGGCAAGCCGGAGCCTTGCCCATGGTGGCGCAACGTTCCGCGAGGTTTGGGAGACGCTGGCGCTGTTTTATCCGCAGGCCGCGCGGCTTGCCGCGACGCGCCTCGCGCCGGACGCCCTCAGCGATCTTAAAAAGATCAACCAGCGTCTGCGCGACAGCACCAATGGCGATGTGACGGTCGACAGCGCGGTGGCGTTTTTCCAGGCGATCGCCGCCGGTCTCGATAACCGGGTGATGCTGGCGATGCTGCAATCGCTCAACATCATGATCGGCGCCAGCCTCGCACACGTCATAGGCGAGACGCCGCGCGCGAAGAAGCGCATTGAGGAGGCGCAGCGCGAAATCATCGCCGCGCTCGAAGCGGACGACGAAGACAAGGCGGCGGAGTGGATGAGCCGGCATATCGACGATCTGATGCGCGGCTATCAGGTGGCGAAAGCCGATCTCGACGCGCGCATTCTTTAGCAGCTCGCGCGCTTTTCCTTCGCCTCTCCTCACTTTATGATCATGCCTCGCAACCGGCGAGGCTGTTTCCATGAAAGTCACCCCGACGGGGGAACCCTGCGGCGCCCATGTCACTGGCGTCGATCTCACCAACCGGCTGGCTGACACCCTTGTTGCGGATATCCGCGCCGCATGGCTCGAACATCATGTGCTCGCCTTTTCCGATCAGGCGATGAGCGACGATGATCTCGAACGTTTCACGCTTTATTTCGGCCCTTTCGGCGACGACCCGTTCATTGCGCCGATCCCGGGGCGCAAGCACATCATCGCCGTTAAACGCGACGCAGACGAAACCTCGCCCATCTTCGCCGAGAGCTGGCACACGGACTGGAGCTTTCAGGAAAAGCCGCCGGCGGGCACCTGCCTTTTCGCAATCACCATTCCGCCTCATGGCGGCGACACCTATTACGCGAACCAGCATCTGGCGCTTGAGCGCATGCCGGACGCGTTGCGCAAAAACCTAGAAGGCAAAATCGCCATTCACTCCGCGCGCATCCCTTATGCGAAAGGCGGGCTCTATGGCGACGAAGACCGCAAAACGCGCTTCATGGATATCCGGGCGTCGGATGACGCGCTGACAGCGGAATGCCGCCACCCGATCATCGCAAAACATCCCGAAACCGGCCGGGAAGGGATCTATGGCTGCATCGGCTACATCACTGGTTTCGCCGACATGGAGCCGAACGCCTCAATGGCGCTGCTCGCCGAACTCTATCAATGGCAGACGCGCGAGGAATTCGTCTACAGGCACAAATGGAAGCCGGGCATGCTTGTCATGTGGGACAACCGTTCGGTGCTTCATCGGGCGACCGGCGGCTATGAAGGTCATGCGCGGCTCTTGCACCGCACGACTGTCGGGGCGCGTGTCTAGCCGCTCTTTTGCTTTATCAGCAGCGCCGCTGCAAACATCCAGAAGAACTGGGTAAAATCGACGGATCGCTGCGCCAGCCCCCTGATATGCGCCGCTTCTGGCGAGGCCATGGTAACAAACCCGATTAAACACGCCGCTGCGGTTAGGAAGCTCAGCGAGGCAAGCAGTTTGTTGTGGCTCAGGGATGCAAGGCCAATACAGGCAAGCGCCGGCGGCGTCGCCAAATATCCGATGACGCCCAGAAGATTGTGCATTGCCTGCGAGCCGGAGCCCTCCATAGGACACCCTGCATCGCAGTGGAAAATGCTCGCGCCAAGATAGGAGACGCTGTTTCCCAGAAGCAAGAACGCACCTGCGAGCAGAAGGCCGTTTTTGGGCGACCGCGCATAAAGCATTGTCGCCGCCAGCGCCCAGAGAATGCCGACCGGCAGGAAACCGCCGTAATTCATGATCGCGGCATGGGGCGCGCCGGAGGCGCCAAGTTCGCTGAGGTAGCTGCTGGCAGGGTCGTATTCGGCCCACAGGATTCCCAGAGCACTGGGAAGCAAGACGCCGCAAAGAATGAGCAGCACACTGGCGGCAATATGCAAGGACCGCATGCTTATCCCCCTAATGGAAGCGATCATAAAGTGATGCGGACCAATGCGTTGTGCAAGGTTTCCGGCAAGGATGCGGGCCGCCGCGTCCTCCGATCGACATACACATGAATGAAATGGCCCTCGGCGGCGGGGGCGTCTTCGTCTTGTTTGAAAATCGCCAGTTCGTAGCGCACCGATGAATTGCCGATCTTCGCGACGCGCAGCGCGCCGTCGAGCTTTTGCGGAAACTCCAACGGCGCGAAATATTTGCACCCTGTTTCAACGACGAGCCCGATGACTTCGCCGTGATGGATATCGAGAGCGCCTTCGCTGATGAGATATTCATTCACGATGGTGTCGAAATAGCCGTAATAGGCGACATTGTTCACATGGCCGTAAATGTCGTTGTCCGCCCAGCGTGTTTGCAGCGGCAGGATATGTTTGTAATCGGCGCGCGTCGTTGTGGCTTTCATGCCTTCCTGTCCTTCACCGGGATCACGAGTTTGAGGCCGGACCATGTTTCGTCAATGGCGCAGACTTTAACATCCACAAGGCCAATCTTCAGCGCAAGGTTGCGTACTGTATCCTCCGTGACAGTCGAGGGAACGCCGGAGGATTTTTTTGGCCAGGAGACCCAGATCATCCCGTCCTCATTCAGCGTTTTCTTAATCGCGGGGAGGGCGGCTTTCAGCGCTGTTTCGCTCGCCGTGAAAAAATGCGCGTAATCGTAGGGGCCGCCGGAAATGCCTCGAGGCGTTTTTGCGGCTTTGACGCGGCTCCAGTTTTTAAAACCGGAAAGTCCTTTGATCTCGTTGGGGACCGCGATGAGGAGCGCCGCCTGTCCGTCCTTTACGCCGAGCTTTTTGAGGAGCGGCGTGCCGGAATAGCCGGCCGTCATCAAAGCACTTCCGTATAAAGCGCCAGCGCGTCGTCATAGGTGACCGGGCGCGGATTGTTTTTCATCAGGCGTTCAATCTTTGCGGCGTCCTCGGCGAGTTTCGGCAGGACATTGTGCGAGACGCCCACTTCGGAAAGGCGGCTCTTGACGCCGGTGGCGGCGCAGATTTCCGTCATCTTCGCAACGAAGCTTTCCGCCCGCGTTGCAAAATCGCCAGTGTCATTGGCGCCGATGACATCGCCAAGCTCGGCGTAGAGCGGCGCGGCGGCGGGAATGTTGAAGTTGAGGACCGGCGCCAGCATCAGCGAATTCGCAAGTCCGTGCGGCACATGGAAATGAACGCCGAGGGGATAGGCCATGGCGTGCACGGCGGCGCAGGGCGCATTGGCGAAGGCTTGCCCCGCGAGCATGGCGCCGAGCAGCATCGCCTCTCGCGCCTCAATGTCGTCGGGCGTATCGCAGGCGCGCTGGATGTTTGCGGACAAAAGCTTCAGCGCCTTCGTCGCCAGCGCGTCGGAGACCGGGTTCTTTTTAAGCTTGGTCGTATAAGCCTCAATAGCGTGGACCATGGCGTCGATGCCGGTGGCGCTTGTCACATGGCGCGGCTTCGACAGGGTCAGCGATGCGTCGAGGACGGCGAGGTCGGCGTAAAGCTGCGGGCCGAGGACGCCCATTTTCTGGTCGTCTTCGGTGGTGATGACCGAGATATTGGTGACTTCCGAGCCGGTGCCCGCCGTCGTCGGCAGCAACGCCAACGGAACGCGCGCGCCCTTTACCTGATCGATGCCGTATATCTCTTCGAGCGTCTGCGATGAGTTGATAAGGCAGGCGATGACTTTCGCCGTATCCATGGAGGAGCCGCCACCGAACCCGATGACGCCGTCTGCTTTGTGCGCGCGCGCCGCCTCTATCGCGCCTTTCACCACCTTCACTGGCGGATCGGCCTCAACGCCGTCAAAGAGCGCGTAATCGAGGCCCGCCTTCTCAAGGCTCTTCAAAGCGCCGTCGATCAGTCCGGCGCCCACGACGCCCTTGTCGGTGACGACGAAGGGCCGCGTCATGCGAGACTTGACGATCTCGCCGAGGCGCGCCGCAGCGCCAGTTTCGAAAATGATGTTGGGGACGGTATCGAAGGTGAAGTTCATGAAGCTGAGTTTTCCGTTTATTCGTAGAGTTTCCCTGCGAGAATTATCTCGGCCGCACGATGCCAAGGATTGTCCGACTTGTTAGCCTTTCCTTGCGTAAGACAACTTTCGCCATAAGCTGAGGCGGCTTCCAAGAAAGCGCCAATTGAACCATTTTCCCACCCAAGCGCCCCAGCGTCGTAGGGTGGCGACGGAGACCGTTTCTCGATCTCCTCATGTTTGTACCAATCGTCAGATAAAGCCGCTAGGAACTGAACAAATGTATGTTCATCATATACGGAGTCGACGAGGTCTTCTGGCGCGGTCATTTTCTGATTACGTCCACCTTAAATAATTTGAATTCTACGCCAGTTGTCACCCAAACCGCACCAGCCGTCCCGGCCGCGCTTTCGTTACTTCGTCATTGGCGATCACCTGCTCGCCTTTGACAAAAGTCGCGCGGTAGCCGGAGACAGGTTGAAGCAGGCGCTGGCCGCCGGCGGGAAGGTCTTTCACCATCCGCGGCGGGCCCAGCGCCAATTTCTCGTGATCGATGATGTTGATGTCGGCGCGCATGCCGACTTTGAGGCGCCCGCGATCTTTAAGGCCGAGATAATCCGCGCCGTCGGCGGTGAGCATCTGGATCGCGCGCTGGAGCGGAATTTTGCCGTGATCGCGGTCGCGGCACCAATGCGTCAGCAGATACGTCGGAAAGCTTGCGTCGCAGATGGTGCCCACATGGGCGCCGCCATCGGAAAGGCCGGGCAGCGCCTTCGGATGGGTCAGCATGGCGTGAACATTGTCGTAGTTGAACTCGGTGTAGTTATAGATCGGGAAATAGATGAGCTGTTTCCCGTCGAGCTCCAGCAGCGTGTCGTAAAGTTTTTCCATGGCCGAAACGCCTTCGCGCCGCGCCTCGGCGCCGAGCGACGCGTCCATGGGCTGTTCGTAATCGGGGTTTTCGCCGAGGCGGAAAAACTTGTTCGCCACAAGTTCAATCGCCGCGATCATGGTGTCGGCGATGGGCGGAACTGAAGAGCCGGGCCCGGCGAGCTTCACCGGCGTTTCAGCAAGACATTTCTTTTTGAAATCCTGATCGCGCATGATCGCGACGCGCTCTTCCAGCGGCTTGTCCTTGATGGCGATATAGCTCGGCTGCGCCATGATCGGGTGGAAGGTGCATTGCAGCCCCTGAAAGACGCCGATGGCGCGCGGCGCCACCTGCACGTTGAAATCGACACCTTCCGCGTTGAGACGATCGGTCTCGTCGAGAATGCGTTTCCAGTCGTTCGACTTCATATCCCGCTGCATGAGGGAGATGGAGGCCGGTTTGCCGTTCCCGGCGCGCACGAAACTTTCAACGATCTTGAACTCGTCGTGGAATTGGTCTCCCTCGCGCTCGAGGTTGAAGTCGTTGACGATCTGAAGAACGCCGTGATCGAGCCCGGCAAGCGCGCCCGCAAGCGCCGTCAGTTCTTTTTCGCTCGCCTCGGCGCTTGGCGTCCACTCGCCGTCGGCGGTACGATGCACATCGGTGCGGCCGATGGAAAAGCCAGCGGCGCCCGCCTCCATCGCTTCGCGCACGATACGCTGCATTTCTGCGATGTCCTCGTCGGTCGCCTGTTCATGCGCGCTGGCGCGTTCGCCCATGGCATAAACGCGCACTGGATCGTGGCCGATCATGACCCCGAAATCGATGGTGTGCGGCATGGCGTCGATGGCGTCCATGTATTCGGGAAAACTTTCCCAGTCCCAGGTCAGCCCTTCATGTAGCGCGGTGCCGGGAATGTCCTCAACGCCTTCCATCAGGCGCACGAGCCGGTCGCGGTCGGTTTTTTTCACCGGCGCGAAGCCGACGCCGCAATTGCCCATGATGATGGTGGTGACGCCGTGATTGACCGAGGGCTTCAGTTCCTGATCCCAGGAAATCTGACCGTCATAATGGGTGTGCAAGTCGATAAAGCCCGGCGTGACAATGGCGCCGCCGGCGTCGATCACCTGCCTCGCGTCGCCTGAACAGGCGCCGATCTCCGCGATTTTGCCGTCCTTTACGCCGATATTGGTGCGAAGGGGGTCGCCGCCGTCGCCGTCATAAATAAGGCCCCCGGTGATTTTGAAATCGAAAGTCATGTGCGTTTCCTATTGGCCTTTTGGGAGTCGAGTGTTCTGTAGAGGAGGATCATAGCGCCCCCGGAAAAGAAGTGCCAAACGCCCCATACAGCGGCGATGGCCGCCGCGCCGCCAAGGCCTTTCAGCTGAGCGAGAAGGAGAACGATGGCGAGGCCCGCGTTCTGGATGCCGACCTCGAAGGCGAGGGTGCGCCGCCGCGGAACCGACGCGCCGAGGAGGCGCCCCGCGCCCGCCCCGAGCGCAAAGGCTGCGCCGTTATGCAGCGCCACTGGTATGAGAATGAGCGACCAGGCGGGGAGCAGCGCGCCGGTCAGCCGGATGAAACCGTCGATAATGACGATAGCGAGAATCCCCGCGCCGAAAAGCGCAAGAGGCTTGCGGATTTTGTCCGCTGCCGCCGGAAAATAATGAGCCCCCAGCATCCCAAGGGTCAACGGCGCCGCGAGCATCACCGTCGTCTGGATGACAAAGGAGAGGCGGTTGAAATTGATCGTATTGAGCAATTCGGCTGTGGGCGGGTAGAGCGCCGACCAGAACAGGATCGCCGCCGGGGTCCAGAGCGCGGCGACGACGCTCGACCCGGCCGTGAGCGACACGGAATAGGCGGTGTCGCCGCGCGCGCTCCAGGTCATGAAATTCGAAACATTGCCGCCGGGGCAGGCCGCGACGACGATCATGCCGAGCGCGATGGAGGGATGTGGGGCGAGGGCCGTGACGAGGAGAAGCGTCATCAGCGGCAGGCCGATCAGTTGCGCGGCGAGCCCGCCCCAGAACAGCTTCGGATCGGATTTCAGAAACGAAAAATGTTCAGGCTTGAGTCCAAGAGCGATGGCGAAAATCATGATGATGATCGCCGCGGACAAGAGCCCTTGCGACAAGGGCGAAAGAGCGATCGTCAGTAGATCGAGTGAGTCGGGAGTCATGAAGGGCCCAAGCGCTTTCCCGAAAAGTGGATGCCGGTTCTTCGGTTAGAGTGAGGCGAGAAGCGCCGAACGCGACAACAAAGAATCTAATAATAACCCCAAAGCAGGAGTCTGCTCATAATTAAAAGCAGTGAAAGACAGGCCCAGAATGTGAGGCGCAGCCTCAGGGCGCCGTACCATTTAGGAAAAACGCCGGCGTTCGCAGCGGCGAGGTCGCGCACCAGAAGATAGCCCAGCAACACGATAAGCACCAAATGGCGCCATGCGTCGCCGAGATAAAAAACGCTGTCGGGAATGATCGCGGCGAATCCTGCGAGCGTAATCAGCTGGCTAGGCAAAAACGACTCCCGCAATTTCTGTTCCGGATTCAACGTCGCGCCTGCGCCGGCGCCGGCGAGATAGGCGACGATGACGGCGCCATAGACCAGCGCAATCTGGTGAAAGTTGAGGGCGATATGCTGCGGGACGATGGCGGGGCTCAACCAAAGGGCCGCAGCCGAAAAGACGAAAGGCGCAAGGCCGTAAAGCCCCAACTGCGTCATTTCCGTTTTTTGCCGGTTGCTCGCCATCGCGGCCCCTCCCATACGCTGCACCGGCGGTGAGGATAGACCAAAAATCCTATTTGCGGAATGCAAGGCTCGCGGCCCAGCCGGCGAGGAGCGACAACGTCACACAGAAAATGCCGTAAGACACGGGGCGCTGATGCGCGAAATCGTGGATGCGGCGCTCGAGCCCCACACGATTGACCGCGAGCGCCGTCTGGTCGGCGCCGATGAGTTCGCCATTGCGGAAGAGGTAGACGGCGACGTCATATTCGCCCACCGGCGTGTTAGCGGGGAGGCGCGCATTGATGGTGAAAAGCGCGCCCTTTTTGAACTCAATACTGCCCACATGGTTGCGATAGAGGCCAAGCTCCTCAGCCTCGCTCAGAAATGCGCTGCGATAGAGGCCCATATCTCCATCGGGCATCGAGGCGTGCGCGCCGACTGCGATGTCGAGATACTCCGCATCAAGACGATACTGGTCCTGTAAGGGTAGGGGTGCGATGTCACCAACGGGCCGGGTTGCATAGGTGAGATAAAGTCCCGGCGCATTGTCGATGAAGTGGGCGGGACCGGGCGTCCAGATCAGGTTGTTCTTTTCCATTTGGCGGACTTCGAACCGCGCTTCAGGCCCCTTGATGACGGAAATGATGTCCACTGTGGCAAGGTCTTCAAGTCCTGTGACCGCGCCGAAGAGGGTCAAGCGCGCGCCCGCGAAGCCAGTGTCGACCTCGACCTCATCGTCGGTGAGGGCGACCTCGATTTCCGCCGCGGCCGCCGGCGCTGTCATCAAGAAGAAAGCGAGGAGGCGTCCGATCATGGCGCGCCGTCCACAATGAAAAGAGAGGCTGGCGGCAAGGTGAGGCCGATCAGAATCCGCGCGCATACCCCCAGCACTAGAAGCGCCAAGAGTGCGCGCAAATGTTCGGCCTTCAGTCTGACGCCCGCGCGCACCCCGAGCTGCGCGCCGATGACGCCGCCGCTGAGAAGAAGCAGCGCGAGCGCAATGTCCACCGTCTGGTTCGCGGCGGCATGCAGCACGGTCGTGATGGCGGTGACGAAAATGATCTGAAAGAGGGATGTGCCCACGACGACATTGGTGGGCATGTTGAGAATGTAAAGCATCGCCGGCACCATGATGAAGCCGCCGCCGACGCCGAGCATCGAGGCGAGAAGTCCGATCAGAAAACCGAGCACGATGGGTGCGATTGGGCTGATGTAAAGGGCGGAAGCCCGGAACCGCATGGCGAAAGGCAGCGCCGCCAGCCAGGCGGGGCTGCGGCGTTTGCGGGCGTGTTTTCGCTTCTCTTCCGGAGAGCGCAGCAGGGTGCGGATGCTCTCCCACAACATCAGCGTTCCGATGGCGCCGAGAAAAACCACATAAGAAACGGAGATCAGCGTATCGACCTGGCCTGTCTCAATAAGCCTTCGGAATAGCAGGACACCGATCACTGAACCGACTGCGCCGCCGGCGACGAGAAAGCCGCCCATCTGAAAGTCGACGGTCTTGCGCTTTAAGTGAGCGGCGACGCCCGACACGGAGGAGGCGACGATCTGCGAGGCTTCGGTGCCCACGGCGACCGCTGGCGGAATGCCGTAAAAGATGAGGAGCGGTGTCATCAGGAATCCGCCGCCGACGCCGAACATGCCGGACAGGAAACCGACCGCCGCGCCCATGGTGATGATCACAAACGGGTCGACTGGCATCTCCGCAATGGGGAGATAAAGCTGCATGGAAGGCCGGCGACCCCCTCAAAAACGCGTCGCTAATAGGTAGATGACTGCGCTGGGTTATAAGCGCGGCCGCAGGCCGGAAACAAGCGAAGGCGTCTGGCGCTCAGTGTTCTTTTTAACCTGAGTGAGCGTTGAGATTGGCGGTCTCGTCCGCCGGCGTCGCCGTCCATGCGGCAACGTCCTCGTCGATCCCGGCGCGGGTTTCCGGCGAGAGCGCGACGCCGACGCCGGCGGCGAGCGGCTGGGCCTGTTCGTCGCCATTACGCGCGGCGAGCGAATACCAGTAATAGGCCTTCGCCGCATCCTGCACGGAGGACACGGCGTCTTCGCTAGGATGATAGATCGCGCCGAGATTGTACTGCGAATCTACAAGGCCGAAATTCGCGGCCTGTTCGAACCAGGCGATAGCTTCCTGGCTGTCGGCGGGGCCGCCGTCGCCGCGAGCGGTCATGACGCCGATGCGGTGCATGGCGAGCACATTGCCGCCATTGGCGGCGCGGCGGAACCAGACTCGCGCCTGGCCGAGATCCTGTTCGACCCCCTGGCCGGTCTTGTAGAGTTCGCCCAGCTGAAGCTGCGCGGGCGGATAGCCAAGCGCGGCTGCGTCCTGCAATTTTGCGATGGCGGCCTTGGCGCCGGTTTCGCTCGTAGCTGCAGCGAGCGCATCCATGCTCTCAACGTAGAGCGCTTGCGGATCGATGGCGGGCGCCGCGGGAACGCTCGGAAGGTTGGCTTCCGGGGCCGGCGCCGTTTGGGCCGGCGTGACGGTTCTTTCAACCGCCGTGATCGCGCCCTGGGTTTCTGAACCCGATTTAAAGACGAAATCCTTCACGAGATAGACGAGCGCGGCGATCGCGAGGAGTACTGCGACGCCGAGCGCAATGGTAAGCGGCTTCGCCGAGGTCGTTGATTTAAGGGTTTCAAGTGCGGCGCGGTCGCCATTGCGGCGGCGGCTTTCCGCTTCGTCGTCATAAGACGCCGCCGCGGTTTGCGCAGGTACGTCAGCGTCTTCTTCTCGGACGTCTTTCTTGCGGCTGATGCGCGCCTTGGCGGCGGCAAGGGCCGCAGTGATCTTGCTGAAGCGTCCCTGCGGGCTTTCCTCTTCCAGCTCTTCGCCGTCATGCAAGCTGAAGGCGTCCGGGGCTTCGGCTTTATGGGCGGAATGCCCGGCTTCCTCCGCCAGTTCTTCTTCGGCGGGTTCGGCGGCTTCCTCTGCGGCGCGTTTTTGACGCGCGCGGGCTGCGAGAATAGCCCGCTGCTTCGCCGTCAGCTGGCTGCGGCGCGGACGCCCGTTTTCCGGGTCGGCTTCGGCGCCGCGGGCTGCGGCTTCGCGGGCGCGCTGGCGCGCGGCTTTCAGCATGTCTTCTTTTGTTGCGGGCGCGGCGGTTTCTTCGTCCGGCTCGTCCGTTTCGATGGCCATTGCAGAGGCGAGCGACGCCGTATTCGGCGCCTGTTTGTCGTCCTCTTCGTCTTCGGCGATGGAAACGTCTTCGTCCTCCTCGTCGCTGTCCTGGGCGAGACCTTCGCCGGTGAGGGCGCTTCTGACTTCAGCGAGAAGCGCTTCCGCTTCGTTCATGTTCTCGTCAGTGTCATCATCGCCGTCGGCGCTGACCGTGATGTCTTCGTCGCCAGTCTCTTGGACATCGCCTTGCGCATCGTCATCGATCTGGAAGCTGAAATCTTCGACAGCCTCGCCATCGGCGCCGTCATCCGTCTCTGCGGCGAGCGCTTCGGTTTCATCGGCGGCGCCGGCGCCGGTCTCGTCCGTCTCATCGGAGAAAGCGAAGGGGTCTTCTTCGGCGCCTCCGCCTTCCGCTTCCATGGCGTCGACGGCTTCCTCGATCTCATCGACGACATCGTCGAAATCGTCGCTGGAAAAAGGCGGGATTGCCTCGGCCGCTTTAGTCTTAACGGGCGCGGGCGCGACGGCGAGTGCGGCTGGGGCTCCTGAGGAGGGGGGCGTCGGTTGAGCCGTTGCGCGGCCGAGCTCCTCAAAACGCGCCTGCATGTCCTCGAGCGAGCGCTCCAGCGCTTCGAGTTTGCCTTCGGTTTCGGAGCGTACTGCGGCGAGCATCGCTTCAACATCGGGGCCGTTGTCATTTTCGACTGCAAGCTGGGTGCGCACTTCCGCGATGGTTTCAGCGACCTTCTGAACGCCGTCAGCGCTGCGCTTTTCGGCTGCCTCGATCTGGCCGGAGAGCTTGGCGATCGTGCCTTCAAGCGCGCGAATCTGGTCTCCGCCGCGCTTGATCTCATCGCCCAAAACGCGCAAACGCGCGCCGGTGCGCTCGACGAATTCCGGATCGGAGGAATCCGCCGCTTCGGTTTTAAGGGCGGCGGCTTCTTGCGCGATCTGCTCGGCCTTTGTGACGCGCTGGGCGAGGTTTTCGATGGCGGATTTCAGGGAGCCGAGTTCGGCCGGCTCGCCCGCGCCATCGCCGACCCGGTCGATGCGCGCCGCGAATTCCTGAAGCTGAGCTTCGGCGGAATCGAGACGGGTGATCGTCGTGCGCTGGGCGTTGTTGAACTGGATTGCGACCTGCGCGACCGCTTTTTCGAGCGCTTTCAGGGCTTCGATACGGCCCCGGTCCCCCCCGGCGCGTTCAAGCTTTTCAACGCGCTGAACCACATCCTGATAGGAGCCTTCAGCGGGTTTGACGCGCTCAAGGCGCTGCACGCGCTCGACAAAGCCGCCCATATTGCGGGTGAGCTCGGCGACGACAGCGGCGTTTTTCGATTCTGCGTCGACAACGCGATTCCGTAAATGCTCAATAGCGGTGACGATGTCGCGAAGGCGCAAGCCTTCGACTTCGGCATCGGAAAGCGCATTCGGACCGCCGCCTTCAGCTTGACTGTAAATCATCTGGTTCAGCCACTCGCCCACCGTCATGCCTTCGCGCCGCGCGGCTTCTTTAGCGGTCTCGCGCGCGTCGCGCTCAATGCCTTTGACGCTCCAGGGCGCGTTCGATTTCATGGCTGTCCACCGTCATTCGCTGGGGCGATCTCCCCTCCCACCCGGCCGGAAAGGCGCGAAGTCCCCGCGCGCCAGTTTCAAGCCGAACAGGTCACCGTTAAGCTGCTTCGCGGAACGCGCAAAGCCTTAAAGGGACAGGAAAAACCACCGATTATTAATGAAACGTTAACGCTGATTCGCGCCGCGTGAGGGCGTCAAACGGCCGACAGGGGAAAATATCCCGGGCGCTCAGGCCGCGGCTTCGGCGGCTACCCGCATCCAATGGTCCAGACGCTCCTTGAGGCGCGCCGGGGAGATCGGCTTGGAAATGTAATCGTCCATCCCGGCGGCAAGGCATTTTTCCTTATCGTCTTTGAGGGCGTGGGCGGTGAGGGCGATGATCGGCGTATACAGGCCGGTTTCCTCTTCGGATTCGCGAATCGCCTTCGCCGCTTCGAAGCCGTTCATCTCCGGCATGGAGATGTCCATCAAAATGACGGAAGGCTGATGCTCTGCGTAGAGCGCCAGCGCCTCGCGGCCATTATAGGCGATTTTAAAGCTGACCCCCGCTTCTCTGAGGATGTGGGTAATAACAAGGCGGTTCACTTCATTGTCTTCGGCAACGAGGATGTCGAGGCCGCCAGAGATTTGCGGCGCCGGGTCGGACTTTATGGGGCCTTCGGGCGCCGAGTCAGCTGATTTCCGTTCAGCTTTAGGCGTTTGCGCTTCGGGCTCCTGCGTCACTTTGGCGCCGGCCTTTTCCTGAAGCACGCGCACCACGGTTTCGAAAAGGCGAGAAGCGCGGGCAGGCTTTGTCAGATGCGCATTGACGCCCAGCGACATGAACCCTGCGCCGCCGGTCGCCTCATCGACCGATGTCAGCATGACGATCGGCAGGTCTTTGAGCGCCGGGTCGGCCCGCACGATCATGGCGAGGTCGGCGCCGGTCATGCCCGGCATGTGGTGGTCGAGGATGATGAGGTCTGGCGGGCCGGCCTGTTTGTCTCTCAAGGCGACGAGGCCTTCCTGTGCGCTCTTGTAAAGAGCGCAGTCGAAGCCCCAGCTGGCAAGCTGCTCTTTGAGAATCTCGCGGTTGACGGCGTTGTCATCGATCACCGCGACGCGAGCGCCGGAAAGATCGACGGGGGCGAGCGCCGGCTTTTCTTCGTCCTCGTGGACCGGCAAGGTGATCGAGAACCAGAAGGTCGAGCCTTCACCCTGTTTGCTGGTGACGCCGATCTCGCCGCCCATGAGATGCACCAACGAAGCGGAAATAGCGAGGCCGAGCCCGGTGCCTTCGTGCCGCCGCGTCGCCGAGTCATCGACCTGGCTGAACTTGTCGAAAATGGTCGCGCATTTTTCTTCGGGGATGCCGATTCCGGTGTCTTCGATCCGGAAGGTGAGCTTGTAGCCGCCTTCCGACGGCTCGCCGGAAAGGTCGGCTAGAATATGGCCTTCATCGGTGAACTTTGCGGCATTGCCCATGAGATTGGTGATGATCTGGCGCAAGCGGCCAGCATCGCCGACGAACATGGCGGGCAAATCCGGCTGAACACGAACGGCGAGCTCGAGGTCTTTTTCTAACACGCGCGATGAAATCAGAAGCGCTACATCCTCGATCGCCTCGGCGATGGAGAACGGCGCAGGATGCAGCTTCAATTGGCCTGCATCGATTTTGGAGAAGTCTAGAATGTCATTGATGATGGTGAGCAGCGCCTCGCCCGACTTCAGAATCGTCGATGCATATGTCGATTGCGTTTCGTCCAGCGTCGTAGAACACAACAGTTCCGCCATGCCCATGACACCGTTCATGGGGGTGCGGATTTCATGGCTCATATTCGCCAGGAACGCCGCTTTCGCTTTCTCCGCCGCTTCAGCCTTGCGTTGAGCGTTTTTCAGAACCGAGATGTCGGAATAAGTGACGATGATGGCGCCGTCGCCATACTCGATTGCCTCGATCAGAAAGTGACGGTCTTCGCCGACGTTCCAAGAGATGCGGAATTTGCCCCGGTCGCGGATCTGCCGCAGAGTTTCCGCTTTCATGGTTTCGACTTGCGGCGCATCGGCGGCGGCATGCCTCGCAAGCAGCGCCTTCAGCATGACGCTCCAAGGCGTGCCGGCGGCGGTGACGCCTTCCGGGAGATCATAAAACTCCGCAAGCTGCCGGTTGCAGAACAGCAGTTTGTCGTCTTTGACGATATAGAACATCTGGGGCATGGCGTGCACGGCATTCACGAGCATCTCATGCTCATGGATGAGCGCCGCGACAGCGTCGCGGTCGCCAAGAAGGCGGTCGATATCAGCCTGCCGCTGCGTAGTCATCATCGGCATTCCCTGGACGCTTTCTCCCCGGCACGGTCTTCGCCGTTTCGTCCGGGGATAAGTATGCTTAGGCAATCCTTTACGGAGGGTAACGGCGGGCCCGATGTGCGGCCGCTGCGCAGGACCCTTGAAGGCCGCGGGCTTGAAACCTTAATAAAGTCTTGCATGGAGCCCGGCGCTGCCTTTCGGGGATGAATTTTCCTCCCGTTGCGGGCAATATGCGACGCAAAACCGGCCACGACCGCTCCCGGAGCCAGAGCCTAGACCCAAGGATGAAAAATGACGACTTATAATGCGCCCCTCAAAGACATGCAGTTTGTCCTCAACGAGGTGCTGCAGATTTCAAAATATTCAAACCTTCCCGGCTTTTCGGAAGCCAGCGAGGATGTCGTTGAAGCGATTTTGGAGGAAGGCGCGAAACTGGCCTCCAATGTTCTCCACCCCATCAACCACTCTGGCGACAAGGAAGGCTGCACCCGTCATGAAGACGGCTCGGTGACGACGCCGAAAGGCTTCAAGGAAGCCTATGAGCTTTACAAGCAAGGCGGCTGGCAGGGACTGTCCTTCGATCCGGAATATGGCGGGCAGGGGCTGCCCTATATTCTCGCCGTCGCCGTCTCGGAAATGGTGTCCGCGGCGAACATGGCGTTCGGCATGTATCCGGGCCTCGCCCGCGGCGCGGCGGATGCGATTTATCACCACGGCACGGACGAGCAGAAACAGAAATACCTGCCCAACATGATCGCCGGCGAATGGGGCGGCACCATGAACCTAACAGAGCCCCATTGCGGCACGGACCTTGGCCTGTTGCGCACCAAAGCGGTTCCGCAAGGCGACGGCTCCTACAAGATCACCGGCACCAAAATTTTCATCTCCGCCGGCGAGCACGATCTCACCGACCAGATCATCCATCTCGTGCTGGCGCGCATCGAAGGCGCGCCGGAAGGCGTTAAAGGCATCTCGCTTTTCATCGTCCCGAAATATCTCATCAACGAGGACGGCTCGCTGGGAGAGCGCAACGGCGTCATGTGCGGCTCCATTGAGGAGAAGATGGGCATTCACGCCAACTCGACCTGCGTTCTGAATTACGACGACGCTGTCGGCTATCTGCTTGGCGAGGAGAATAAAGGCCTTCGCGCCATGTTTACGATGATGAACGAAGCGCGCCTCGGCGTCGGCCTGCAGGGCATGGCGATTTCCGAAGTCTCCTATCAGAACGGCGCGGCCTATGCGAAGGACCGTTTGCAGGGGCGCGCGCTTACCGGCGCGGCCGAGCCCGACAAACCGGCCGATCCGATCATCGTGCATCCCGATGTGCGCCGCATGCTGATGGACCACAAAGCCTTCACCGAAGGCGCGCGGGCGTGGATGTACTGGTCGGCGCTGTGGGGCGATCTGCACACCAAGGCCGAAGACGAAGGCACCCGTCAGAAGGCGGACGATTATATGGGCCTCATGACGCCTGTCCTCAAATCCTATCTCACTGAAAAAGGCTACTGGCACGCTACGAATGCGCAGCAGGTGCTGGGCGGCCACGGCTATATTCAGGAATGGGGCATGGAGCAGTTCGTGCGCGATGCGCGCATCGCCATGATCTATGAGGGCGCCAACGGCATTCAGGCGCTCGATCTCGTGGGCCGCAAGCTTCCCAAGGATGGCGGCCGCGCGGTCATGACCTTTTTCGCCGAGATCGACGAGTTCGTGAAAGACAATGCCGATAATGCGGAGTTGAAGCCGTTTCTCGACGGCCTCGCTTCGGCGAAGGCGGATCTCACCGAGGCGACTCAGTGGTTCATGGCGAACGCCATGCAGAACCCCAACAACGCCGGCGCAAGCTCCATGGATTATCTGTGCCTTACGGCGCTTACCTGCCTCGCTCACGCCTGGGCGATGTCGGCCAAGGCCGCACTCGAGAAGAAAGACTCGGGCGATGATTTTTACAAAAACAAACTCGTCACCGGGAAATATTTTCTCGACCGCATCCTGCCGGAGAAATCGGCGCATCTCGCCAAGATCAAATCCGGATCGGAAACGATGATGGCGCTCCCGGCGGAGGCGTTTTAAGCGTTTCCATGCAAACGCTTCTGTTCGATCTCGGCGGGGTGGTGGTGGATTACCGCGGCCCCGAACGCCTTGCGGCGCTGACAAAAGGCCGGATGTCGCTCGATGACGCTCATGAGGCGCTTTCTTCCTCGGAAAATCTTCATGCCTTCGAGCGCGGCGAGATTTCGCCGGAGGATTTTGCCAGCGCCGTGGTGACGGAATGGCGTCTCGATGTGACGCCGGAATTTTTCATCGCCGATTTCGAGACATGGCCGGAGCGTTTCCTTCCAGGCGCGGCCGAGTTAATTAAAGGTCTCGCAGGACAGTATCGCCTGGCCTGTCTTTCGAACATCAACATTCTGCACTGGCGGCGCTGCGAGGCGCTTGATCTGCCGCGACTATTTGAGACGCATTTTCTCTCTCACGAAATGGGCGCGCGAAAACCGGAGCCGAAAATTTATCTAGAAGTGATCGAAGGTCTTGGCGTGCAACCCGGCGACATCATTTTCTTCGATGACTCAACGGCGAATATCCGTGCGGCGCAGAAAAATGGATTGAAAGCATTTCATGTCAGTCATGATGAAGGCATTGCCGCAGCGATAATGCGCGCGGGCCTTCTTTGATGGCGCCGTTCGCTAACCGATATTTCATGCAGCGCAGCATTGCAGTTTAAGGACTTGTTAACCGGCCAACGGCACGACATTGCATCAAGCGGGGGGCGGCTTCTCGATCCGCCTGGCTGATTTACTTTCTGTTTACGAAAACTTCAGGAGGCGGACGGAACAGGTCTCAATGGAGCGCTGTTGCGAAGCTGTTATCCCTGTAATCTCGTATGGAGAAGGTAATGCGTAAACCCACCTATAATTTCGAAGTCTTTGGCGATGACGGAAAAATTCTCCGCCGCTGCTCGCAGTCTTGCCACAATCTTGGCGCGCAGGAGCGGACCTTCGATCTGTTGCGGTCGACGCCGGGCGCTGTCGCGGTTTTCGGTTTTGAAAAGCGCGGCCGTCATGTGCATTCGGCCTATCGCGACTGAGACTTCTGTAGCAGCCGCAAGGGCGTCATTATGATGCGCGCTTACTGAGCCTCTTTTTCCATCGTTTCGGCGCGCGGTGATTGCCGCTCCCGCCGAAACCTATAGGATGCGCCGGATTTTCGGGCGCTTTCCGCCCGGGGCAATGGAAAAAGGGGCGCCAGATGCGTTTTGCAATTGCGTTATTGATGAGTACGGCGATGCTCGCCGGCTGCGGCGAGCGGGATGCGGCCGTAAAAGAACCGGCGGGAGTGGAAACCGCCGCCGCGCCGAGTGCGGAAGAAATCGAATCCGAGACCGCGCGGCTCAATCAGTGGTTCGATGAAAAATTCGAGGAACAGCTCGATTTCAGCCCGATGCAGCGGACGTTTCTCGGCGATAAGACAGACTACGACAAGATCGACGACCTCTCCGAAGAGGCGCAGGATGAACAGCTCGAATGGCAGCGCCAGTCGGTTGAGGAGCTGAAAGCGAATTTCGATCGCGCGAAGCTGACGCCGGAAGCGCAGACCTCTTACGACATCTGGATCTATCAGTATGAACGCGCGGCCTCCGCCGCGAAGTTCCGCCGCAATGATTATGTCTTCACCCAGATGCAGGGCCCGCAGGCTTTCCTTGCGCAGTTCCTGATCGCGTTCCACAAGATCGACGATCTTTCCGATATGGAAGCCTATATCACGCGGATCGGCGAGGGGGCCCGCGCGCTGGGCCAGCTTCTCGACACCGCGCAAATGAACGCAGAGGCCGGCTCGCGCCCGCCGCTCTTCGCCTATGAAGGCGTGCTTGAACAATCCCGCGCGCTCATCACTGGAGCGCCTTTTGAAGGCGAAGGCGACAGCCCGGTCTGGGCCGATGCGAAGGCCAAGATCGATGCGCTGGTCGAAGCCGGCGAGATCGACCAGGCGAAAGCCGATGAGTTGAAAGAGGCTGCGCGCACGGCGCTAATCGAACATTGGGGCCCGGCCTATCAGGAGCTCATCGACTGGTTCGAGGAGGACAAGGCGAACGCCGATGAAATCGCGACCGGCGTCGGCAAAAACCCCAATGGCGCCGCCTATTACGCCAACCGCCTCGAAACCTCGACCACAACCAAGATGACTCCGGAGGAAGTGCATCAACTCGGCCTTTCCGAGGTGGCGCGCATCAAGGCCGAGATGGAGGCAATCAAGGAGCAGGTCGGCTTTGAGGGAACGCTTCAGGAGTTTTTTGTCTTCGTGCGCGATGATCCGCAATTCTATTATCCGAACACGGATGAGGGGCGACAGGCCTATATCGACGCTGCGACGGAGCATCTCGACTTTATTGATGCAAAGCTCCCCGACTATTTTGGCATCTTGCCGAAAGCCGATCTCGTCGTGAAACGGGTTGAGCCGTTCCGCGAGCAACCGGGCGCCGCGCAGCATTATTTCCCGGGAACGCCGGACGGTTCGCGGCCCGGGGTTTATTACGCGCATCTTTCCGACATGAGCATGATGCCGATCCCGCAACTGGAAGTGATCGCCTATCATGAAGGCAATCCCGGCCACCACATGCAGATTTCCATCGCGCAGGAGCTCACCAGCGTGCCGAAATTCCGCACGCAGGCGGGGTTCACCGCCTATCAGGAAGGCTGGGGGCTTTATTCCGAGCTGCTGGCGAAAGAGATGGGCGCCTATGAGGATCCCTATTCCGACTTCGGGCGCCTGACGACGGAAATCTGGCGCGCCATCCGCCTCGTTCTCGACACCGGCTTTCACTACAAAGGCTGGACTGAGGAAGAGGGCGTCGCGTATTTCATGGAGAACTCGCCCGCGGCCGAAGGGCAGATCCGCTCCGAAGTGCAGCGCTATATCGTCTGGCCGGGCCAGGCGACGGCTTATAAAGTCGGCATGCTGAAGATTCTGGAGCTGCGCGAAGACGCAAAAGCCGAGCTTGGCGACAAGTTCGACATCAGAGGCTTCCACGACACGGTGCTGGGCGGCGGCGCGCTGCCTCTCGATATTCTCGAACGCCGCGTCGACGAATGGGTCGCAACCCAGAAGGCGAACTAGGCTCTAAACATGCAGCGGCGCCCATTCCGGGCGCCGCTGAAACAGCTTCGCCACATAGGGACAAACAGGATCGATCTTGAGGCCGCTTTCGCGCGCCTCGTCGACGGCGCGCTCGACAAGGCGCTGAGCGACGTTTTTCCCCCGCGCTTCCGGCGGGGTGAAGGTGTGATCGATGACCATGACGTCGCCGCGCATCCGGTATGTGAGCTCCGCCTCACCGTCGCCGGCAAGCGCCCAGTAGCGGCCATTGTCGCCGCGCTTTTCATGCTGGATGTCGAGAGTTTCGTCTGCCATGGAAGCGCCTCCGGATCTGAGCCTTCGATTGTTATCTAGGCGCAAACAGCCATGGCGGCGAGCCGGTTCCGGTCAATTCTGCTTGATTGGCAAAGCATCAGGATCGAGCGTTTTCAGTTCGCACTCCCAGACCGTAATCACGCGCCAGCCGAGCTTTTCAAGCGCCGCTGCATTCTTCTTGTCACGCGCCTTGTTGCGGGCGATCTTTTCTTTCCAGTAGTCGGCGTTCTGTTTGGGCTGGCGCGCGCCGCGTTTGCATTTGTGTCCGTGCCAGAAACAGCCATGGACGAAGAGAACGGCTTTGTATTTCGGAAAGACGAGATCCGGTTTGCCGGGGAGGTCCTTGGCATTCAGCCGGTAGCGGTATCCGAGCGCATGAAGCTGCTTGCGCAGAGTGATTTCCGGCTTGGTGTCACGCCCCTTGACGGCGCGCATCACTTCCGACCGCTTTTCTTTGGTGAAAACGTCGGTGGATCGCACAGCTTCACTTTCTTCGAATGGGTGTGAACCTAGACGTCTTCTTTATTTCACCGCCTCTTGTTACGGAAGTCTTGCGTGCCTTCTCCTGCCCCTGTTGTCTGATTTCATAATTCACATAGTTTATATGGTCTTTTGATCCTCCAAAACATTCGTGAAATGCATTGAGCAGGCGTAATTCAGAAAGCTGAGGAGTATTTGGTTTTGGATTATTTCGCGCACTAGGCACTGTGGCAGGGAGAATATAAATACAAGGCGGCGGCAAATTATAAGGCCCAATTTGTATTCTGTTCCCGAAGTTTGGATCGCGCAATTTAGGGCAAGGGCGTTCGCGTGAACCGCATATCCAATCCCAGATGATAACCCCATCTACTTTTATATTATTTTCTATAATCTGTGCGCTCAGTCTAGTATGTAAACCCGACCAGGCATTTCGAGCCATGTTAGACAGTTTATTTGCACAGACGCTCCAGACCAAAAATTCCTGAGCGTGGTTGGGGCGTTCAAAGATGGTTGTGTTGTTACCATCCATACACCCCTTAAGCTCTATGGCCGCGTTTCGGCCGTCTGAGAAAGTAACATCATAGTCATATCGATTTTGGCTACCAGCGGGTGACCAATCTTCTATAAAGGATCGGTCCTGTAGGTAATTAAGTACATGTTGGACGAATTCTCGTTTTTCTCGCATCTTTGCGGAATTCTGACCGCGTATACGTTCCATAGCGGCCCTAAAAAAACCGCTATCATAAAATTCTTGATCGGATAATTCGTGACCGCCTATTTCATGAGCATGTAGTTTCAGGTGTTCAACATACTCATCCACTTTCTTGCGACGTTCTTTATCGTCATTGTCGCAAGGAATTACACTCATGCGGCGATGTCCAAGTCAGTTGCCGCTGCGAGAATAGGGGAGAATAACGTATCTGCTATATGCTGTACTACGGGGACGGCTACGCCGTCACCCGTTAAGTGTAGCGCTTCATTGAAGTTTTCTGGAAGCGTATATTTCTTAGTCAAGCCCATTAAACGGGCTGTCTCTAAGGGCTGCATGAGCCGAGTTCTTACGCGCTGACCGTCGACCAAAATAACAAGCTGTCGACTGGAACCCCCGGCGGGAGTTCTCAGGCATCCAGCCTTTCCATCAAATCTGACTTCTATACGCTGCACTTTACCTATGCCTGCCTCGTAACGAGTGCGGCGGTACATAGTCCCGACTGTTGGCTTGCCAAGTTTTTTTGCTTTTCTCAGCTTTTCCCTGTTGGTTTCGTTCATCATTGAAATGATTTCACGAGTTTCCTGTTGAGAATGCCAAGCAAGGTCAGCCCCATCCATGTCGAGAATGTTGCGAAGCGACTTTTTTCTTTTTGATGGTGAGGGCATATCCCACCAAACCCATTTGTCATCGGCATCTTCAAGTTGTTCATGTGCGTTAAGTAGCGCACGAGGGTGCCAATTAGGATTGGGTACAGATGCGACGATGTTCTGTGGAATGACGACATCCTTGTGTACGCAAATGATGAAGAGTCTAGGGCGTGACTGAGGTAAGAATTTTGCCGCATCCACGACCATTGCGCCTACATTATAGCCGATTTGTGAGAATGCAGAAAATATAGCGCTAAAGTCTTTGCCGTTGTGAGACGTTAGTGTGCCACAAACATTTTCTAATGCGATAATTCGCGGACCAAGCCCAAGTTCAGCTAGTCCCTTCATACGTTCCCAAAACGGCCAGAAGGTTCCAGAACGTTCGCCGCGTAATCCGGCGCCGCCTCCAGCAAGAGAGAGGTCTTGGCAAGGAAAAGATGCCCACGCCAAGTCTACGGGTTCATTACTACGGGCGGCCAGATCGGGTATAGAAATATTATTGATGTCATCTACGACTAAAGCATCACTGCCCCAATTGGCTGCGTAACTCTCACCCTTTTTGTGATCGAAGTCGTTTGCCAATAAGCACGTCCAATTTTCATCCAGGGCAGCGCGAACCATTCCGCCACCGCAGAAGAATTCAAAGTAGGACGGCATTTAGGCCCCTCATTTAATTACAAAAATCCAGTTGGTGAATTTTTGTTCTTATTATGTTCTCAGACAGAAGTAAACACTTCATTAACTAGATTCGTAACAGCCGAGCAAATCCCCGCCGCGTGCGCCTGCGAGCGACAGATCCTGACAGGGGAACGATCCCCAGACGAGATCGACAGTCTCTCGCGCAGATCGCTGATGTCGATCTTTGCAATATCGCCTTCAATCAGATCGGCGCCGCCGAAATTCGCGCGATAGGATGCGCATTTTTGCGGATCGAGATCGTTGGCGAGAAGGCAGCGCCATGATGATCCAAGTCCCAGGCGCGCCATGCCGCCGCCGGCGAAAAATTCGAGAAAGGTTTTCTCTGCGCTCATCGCCCGTGATGTTATCTCTCTTCGCCGCATTCCGGCCATAATCCTGCAGCTTGCGCGGCGCCCGCCATATTTGCGTCACAATTGCCGCGTTTCCGCCTTATTTCAAGCAGTTAATCGCAGACATGTGCGCAAGTAACGATTGACGCAACTGGCGCCTTCACGCAATCTGATGATGGGCGCTAAGGGGGCTCGCTTTCCGAAGGAGAGGCGAATGCCCTGGATGGAAATCAAACTGTTTCCGGTTTTAAAAACTGCGGCGGTCTCTGCCGTTATATGCGGCGGGCTTGCCTTTGCAGCACCCGCATCTGCTGACCAATCGTCAACCACGATGTCCGCCGCTTCGGCGCCGATGCAACTCGCCATGCTTGAAGATCGCGACCGCGACCGTGGCGATCGTTCCGGCCGCCGCGGCGGCGACGGCCCCCGTGGGGAGCGTCAGCGCGAACAGCGTCGAGCCGAGCGTTCGAACAGCCGCGAAGAATATCGCAGCCGCAGCGGTGATCGCGGCGACCGTCAGCGCAGCGACAGCCAGCGCAGCGGCGAGCGCCGCCGGGACGCCGGAAGCAATGAACGCCGGGACAGCGGCCGCCGCGGTTCGGACAACAACAATACTCGCCGCGCCGCCGGCGAGGACAACCGGCGCCGTTCTTCAGGCGACGGGGAGCGCCGCCGCGATCAGGATCAGCGTGTGGCGGATAATTCGGGCCGCCGCGACAGCGATGGCCGCCGGGGCGGAGACGGGCGGCGCGACGGCTATCGCGACGGCCGTGGAGACGGGAGGCGCGACGGCGACCGGCATCGTGACCGCGACCGGCGTGATTATCGCGATCGGGGCGACCGTCGCGATTATCATGATGGCCGCAGGGACGGCCGCCGCGATGGCTACCGGGACGGGCGCCGCGACCAGCGCTATCACGACCGCGGGGATAATCGCCGCGCTTACTACGACGGACGGCGTGATGGGCGTCGCGACGCTCGCCAGTATCATCAGCGCCGCCACGGTTCCTACCGCCATCCGTCGGTGCGCTATGGCGGGAAATATTACGGCCATGGCCGCGGGCCTCATCGCGGTCACGGCTATTGGTGCTCAAGCCACAATATCTTCCACTATCACAAGGGCTATGACCCGTTCGGCTGGCTTTATGTTGGCTTCGGCTGGAATCTCTATTCCTGGGATTACATCGGCGATTGCGACGTCGTATCCCAGACTTTCTATCGCGGGGGGCGGCGTTACGAGGAGGTGGCGCTCCTCTGCTACGACGCGTGGGGCTACGGCTATATCAAGCCGGGCAGCCGCCGCGTCTATCGCACCTACTGACAATCTCGCCCAAACCAGGCAAAAACAGGCGCTCTTCGGGGCGCCTGTTTTCTTGGCGGGCGTGATTCGCGCGCATTGACCGCGCGCCCCGACTCTGTGGAGAAGGGACAGTCAACCGACTGTTTTCATTCACCGGCCCGCAAGACCGACATACATGCTCCGAAACACTTTCATCGCAGCGGGAACGGCCGTTCTTCTCCTATGCGCCTCGCCCGCCGCGTCGGCGGCGCCCGGTCAGGGGCTTGAGGATGTGCAGGTCGGCGAGAAAGAGCTGCAGACCCGCATCGCGCTGATCTGCGACGGGCCTTGCGGTCTTGAAAAGCGCGGCGACGGCGTTTTCTTCCTGCGCGGCGTCACCGCCGACATGTCGCTCGATCTTTCCTCGCGCAGCCGCAACATCACCGGCTTCTCCCTGAAGCCGGATGCGGAGGGGAGCCTCCTCAATGTAACGTCGCGGCGCATTCTCGAATACGCCAACGCCAAGACCTGCACGATTTCGGGACGCGCGGCGACCTGCGTCGATCTCTTTTATGCGGACGCCGTGGCGCGCGCCGCGGAAATCACGACCCCGAGCCTTGCTCCGCAACCGGACACAACAGCGGAAACAAATGCGCCGGAAATAAGCAACCCGCCCGAAACAAGGATTGCCGCAAAGCCCGCCTTGCGCGAAAGCGCGCCGGAACGCCTGTCGCGTTTCGCCGAACTCGGCCCCCCGGAACGGCTCGAACCGCCGCAGCCGGCGCGCCTTGCGAGCGTGACGCCGGTGCAAAAGCCGGTGGAGGCGGACAAGCCCGTGATCCGCAAGGAGCGCCCGTTGCCTACGCCGTCGCCACAGAAATTCGATTACGCGGCGCAGGTCGAGGCGCTGATCGGCAAGAAACTGACGCCCGGCTATTGCGCGTCGGCGCGGGCCACGCTGCAAAGCGATCCCTGGGCGCTCGGCGCGATGGTCGACACCGGTTTGTGCGACGCGGCGGCCGGGAAGTCAGAGGAAGCCGATGCGACGCTGGCGCGCATTCTCGAATATACGCCCGATAATTACGAAGCCTATGTGGGGCGCGCGCTGATTGCGCTGCAGGCGGGCGAGAAAAGCGTCGCGCGCCGCTATTTCCAGAACGCGCTCGATGCGCCGCCGCCCATGGAGGAATCGACGCGCATCGTTGCGGCGATGCGCGGCCTTTAGGGCCCGCATATTTCCGTAACAGCTTGGTGAGGCTGCGCTGGCGCGCCTTGACCGGCTGGACCCCCGCCCATAGCGTCCGCTCGCCTTGAAAAGGAGAGAGACCCCATGGCCAATCCCATAAAAATCATCGGCGTTCCGTTTTCGCAGAATGTGCGCAAGCCGCTCGCCGTCGCACATCACCTCGGCCTCGACGTGGAGAACCCGCCCATGTCGCCCCGCGACCCGGAGTTTCAGCCCCTGCATGCGGCGGGCCGCATTCCGCTGCTCGATGATGACGGCTTCCGGATCTGCGAATCGAACGCGATCATGATCTATCTCTGCTCGAAGACGAAAAACGATCTGTACCCGGAGGAGACGAAAGCCCGCGGCCTCGTCAACCAGTATCTCTTCTGGGACGTCGCCCACTGGACGCCGGCCTATCAGCCGATCCAGTTCGAACGGCTGGTGAAACCGATGCTCGGGCTCGGCGACACGGACGAGACGGTGGTCGAGGCGACGCTGGTCAAATTCGCGCGCGAGGCCGCCTATCTCGAAGGCGCGCTCAAAGGCCGCGACTGGCTCGTGGGCGACGCCCCGACGCTCGCCGATTTCGCCGCCGCGGCGGGCCTCACCCACGCCGGCGCAATGCGCCTGCCGCTGGAGGATTATCCCAATATCCGCGCCTGGAACGAGCGCGCGCAGGGGCTTGAGGGTTTCAAGAAAACCGCCCCGCAGATGTAGGGGCGCGTTCGGCTTCCGGCTTGACCGGGGCGGCGTTTTCCGGTGCAACGCTTGCGGAAAACGCCGCTTCACCGAGAACCCGCCGGAACCCCATGGCCGATAACAAGAAACAGACCTTTCAGGACCTCATTCTGACGCTTCAGCAATACTGGGCTAAGAATGGCTGCGTCATCCTGCAGCCCTATGACATGGAGATGGGGGCGGGGACCTTTCACCCGGCGACGACCTTGCGCTCGCTGGGGTCTAAGCCGTGGAACGCCGCCTATGTTCAGCCCTGCCGCCGCCCGACCGATGGGCGCTACGGCGCGAACCCCAACCGCTTCCAGCACTATTTCCAGTTTCAGGTCGTCCTGAAGCCGAGCCCCGACAATATTCAGGAGCTTTATCTCGGCAGCCTCGACGCTATCGGCGTCGACCGCGCGATCCACGATATCCGTTTCGTCGAAGACGATTGGGAAAGTCCGACGCTTGGCGCCTGGGGCCTCGGCTGGGAGGTCTGGTGCGACGGCATGGAGGTGACGCAGTTCACTTACTTCCAGCAGGTCGGCGGCTTTGACTGCAAACCGGTGACCGGCGAAATCACCTACGGGCTCGAACGCCTCGCCATGTATGTGCAAGGGGTCGATAACGGCTTCGATCTCGTCTATGGCGGCGAAAAGCCGGACGGCTCGCCCTTCACCTATGGCGATGTCTTTCACCAGAATGAAGTTGAACAGTCGGCTTACAATTTCGAACTCGCCAACACTGAAATCCTCTTCCGCCAGTTCAGGGAGGCGGAGGAAAACTGTCAGGCGATCATTGAGGCCGGCAAGCGCGACGGCAAAGCCTATCCGCTGCCCGCCTATGAGCAATGCATCAAGGCCTCGCATCTCTTCAACCTGCTCGATGCGCGCGGCGTCATCTCTGCGACTGAGCGCCAGTCGTATATTTTACGCGTCAGAACGCTCGCGAAAGCCTGCTGCGAGGCGTGGCTGGAAAGCCCGCAAGGGCGCAGCGAAGGCGCGGGCGTTGTGGATTATGCGGAGGCTTGAGAGATGACCGTTGCGCTTCCTCTCGAAGGCGGATGCCAGTGCGGGAATTTGCGTTACGAACTATCCGCGGCTCCGATGACGCTTTACGCCTGCCACTGCACCAACTGTCAGAAACAGACGGGCAGCGCATTCGTGCTCTCGACCATCATTCCGGAAGCCGCATTCAAATTCACGCATGGCAAGCCAGGCAAAACCACCTGGAAATCCGATGCCGGCAATCTGCGCTACGGCTATTACTGCAAGGATTGCGGCAGCCGCATCGCCAATGGCCAGGAGGGCGGGCCGCCTTTCTTAAGCCTTCGCGCCGGCACCTTCGACGACACATCCTGGGTTCGGCCCGCCGGACATATCTGGTTGAAAAGCGCACAGAGCTGGATCAAGTTCGACAAGGACGATCTCCTCTGCGATGAACAGCCAACGGATTACGGGCCGTATGTGGAGCGCTTCCGCAGTTTCGGCCTCTTTCCTAATTAAACCGCATCCGGATTATTCGCGTCCGCAGCATTGAATTGTGCGGCACCCAACCCCAGCAACGGCAAATTCGTGATTGCCGGGTTCCGCAGCGGCGCGGTAAACTCTTCCTCAGACCAACAGAGGGAGGGTTTTATGCCCAGGATTCTCGGTTTGAATATTGTCGCAGTGATCGTTGCGTCGATTGCGTTCTTCCTGGTCGGCTGGCTCTGGTACGGCATCCTCTTCATGGAAGCCTATATGGAATATATGGGCATTTCGCCTGACGAGGCGGGCGGGTCTTTCGACATCTGGATGGCCGGCGGCTTTCTGATCACCGTCATGCAGGTGATCGGCCTTGGCCTTGTCATGAAGTGGAAGGGCGACGCAAGTCTTGTGGCCGGAGTGACGACAACGGTTGTGTTGTGGTTCTTCCTCGCCTTGCCTTTCACCATGTACGCCTATCTCTACGGTCCGGTGCATGACTCAACGATGATGATGATCGACGCCTCGCATCTGCTTGTGGGCTGGGTCGCCTCGGCGGTGGTGCTGCGCTTGATTAAATAGGGCGGGTTGGCCATTTTACGCGAAGGGGCGGCCGCCGCGCCGCCCCTTTTTGTTGCCCGGGGTTTTTATGGCCGATCTTGTTGCGCCGAAGCGGCGAAAGCCGCAGCGCAGGAAAAGAACGAAGAAAAAGAAGCAGGCCTCGCGGTTTAAAACGGCGATGGCCGCGCTTGCGGTCTGCGGCGCTGTCCTCGTCGGCGGCTCCGTTCTCTGGGCCGGGCTCTACGCCATCGCTGCGCCGCCGGGGACCTTGCTCATGTTCCAGCGCAAGCTGAGCGGCGATGTGATCAATCATCCCTGGACGCCGCTCGAAGAGATTTCGCCGCATCTCGTCACCGCCGTGATCGCGGCGGAGGATACGCGCTTCTGCCTTCACAACGGCATCGATTTCGAGGCGATCGACAAGGCGCTCGCCGAAGCGGAGAATGGCCGGCGTCTGCGCGGCGCTTCGACGATCTCCCAGCAGACGGCGAAAAACGCCTTCCTCTGGAACGGAGGCGGCTGGGTTCGCAAAGGCGGCGAGGCGTGGATGACCGTGCTCATCGAAAACCTCTGGCCGAAGCGGCGGATCATGGAGGTCTATCTCAATATCGCCGAATGGGGCGACGGCCATTTCGGCGCGGAGGCGGCGGCCCAGGCGCGGTTTCATAAAAGCGCCAAGGATTTGACGCCATATGAGGCGGCGTTGCTTTCGAGCGTCCTGCCGAACCCGCATAAATGGCGCGTCGACCCGCCGGGTCCCTATGTCCGCTCGCGCAGCTATACGATCCGTTCACGGATGGACCAGGTGCGCCGCGATGGTCTGGATGCATGTGTGTTGCGGCAACAATAGGAGGCGCTTATGAGCATCATGGTAATCGCCTGTTACCGGCCGAAACCCGGTAAAGAGACGGAGCTTCACGCTCTGATGAAGACGCATCTGCCGACCCTGCGCGCGGAAGGGTTGGTTGAAGAGGGGCCGTCGCTTTGCGGGCGGGCCGATGACGGAACCTATGTCGAAGTCTTTTGCTGGAAATCCCAGGACGCCATCGATGCGGCTCATGAAAACCTCAACGTGCTCGCCATGTGGGAAAAATTCGCAGAGGCGTGCGACTATGTGACGATCGGCGATCTGCCCGAAGCAAAACAGATGTTTTCGCCTTTTGCACCGGTCGACCTCTAGGCGTAAGGTGGCGCCAGCGACATGAACAGGAATGCCATGACTCGATTTCTACAGGTTGTTTTCGCCGCGGCGTTGCTCGGCGCCTGCGCGCCTGAAGGTTACACGCCCTATTACGCTACGCCCGGCGTCACCGGCGGCGAAAAGGAGTTCGATCAGTTCACGCTGAAGCGCACGGCCTGTTTCGGTTTCTGCCCGGTCTATGACGTGACGGTTTATGAAAACGATGTTTTGATCTTTCACGGCGAGCGCTTCGTCGCCGAAACCGGCGGCGCGGTCAGCAAGCGCCTGCCGGACGGGTCGTTCAAGAAACTCATCAGCATCGCAAGGGCCCACAACTTTTCCGATTTCGATGCGCGCTACCCCAACGAGGCGGGCGACAATTGCGGGCCCATTCCCACCGACATGCCGAGCATCATCATCTCGTTCGATTCGGGTCGTCTCGACCATGAAGTGAACCTCTATCAGGGCTGCAGTTTTGACGGCCGCGACAGCTTTGACGAGATGGTCCTCCAAATGGACGCGGTGCTCAATGTCGACGACATGATCGGTCCGCGCGAGGCTTTTTACGGCGCGAAAGAATAGTTCCATGTCGCAAACCTCCGAACGCCACACGGACATCCTCAACGGCTATAAGGCGGGCGGGTCGCGCTTTAACGATTGGTCGCGGGAGAAGCTTGGCGATTTCACCCTGACGGACTGGTCGTGGGGGCGGATCAAACTGCGCTGGGACATCGACGACCGCTTCATCATGCCGGACGGGGTCATGTTTGGCGGCCATATCGCGTCGGTCGCGGACCATGTGGCGGGGCTGACCGCTATGACGGTCCTTGCCGACAATCGCGAGCGCTTCCGCACCTCCCGGCTTGAGACCAATTACTTCCGTCCCTTGACCGCGCCGCTGGCCATGATTGAAGGGCGGGTGACCAATGCGTCCTCGACTCTCATCCATGTTGAGGCGGACTTTCTCAATGCGGACGAAAAGCTCGCCGTGCGGATTTACGCGGTCCAGGTGCGGCGGATGGCGGGCTAGCGCGCCTCGCCGCCGAGCGCCTCAATATTGTCTTTCTGCATTTTCACCAGCAATTGCTCGCGCGATGCAAGTTCGCCGAAGGCGGCGGCGAGCGGGCGCAATGTCGGCCCCTGATTCTCCGGGATATACATTTCCGGCTGGATCAGCATCTCGGCGACGGTTTCATAGATCACCATGACGCCCGCCTGTTGATGATCATAGGTCCGCGACAGCGCCTTGGCGGTCTCATAATCGAACCGGCCGACAACGCCCCTGTCTTTCGAAACCTGCCAAGTCACACTCTGCGGCAATCGTTCGATGATGATTGTGCTGCGAAGCACGTCGAGCCCGGTGAAGATTTCCATCGGCGTGCGCGGATCGTCCGGCCCTAGGGAGTCGATTTCCTCGCTCAGGGCCTCGCTCAGGTCGCGGTGGTAGGCGGGAATGTCTTCGAGCAGGTCGCGGTTTTCGATGAGTTCCGCCCTGATGTCCGCCATCGCCTTGCGTTCTTCCGCCGCTTCGCCCGCCCTCACGCGCCATTCATTGACGCCGAGGGCCAGAAGGATCGAGAACACGATTAAAAGGCCTTCGCCGAGGAAATAACTGATGGGTTTCTTCATGCCGCCCCTCCGGTTTTGAGGGAACCCTAGCCAATTTCGCCGTCTATTGCACAGGGTCGAAAGCCCCCTTAGAACCCCCGCCCATGTCAGAATTGCTTCTCGAACTGTTCTCCGAAGAGATCCCTGCGCGGATGCAGGGACGCGCCGCCGCCGACCTTGAAAAGGCGGTCAACAAGGCGCTGATGGACGCCGGCTTCATGCCCGAAGGGGTGAAGGGCTTCGCCGGGCCCCGGCGCCTGACTTTGGTGGCGGCGGGGATCCGTGCGCGCCAGCCGGACCGCAGTGAGGAGAAAAAGGGCCCGCGCGTCGGCGCACCCGAAAAGGCTGTCGAGGGGTTCCTGAAATCCGCGGGGCTTACCTCCCTCGATCAATGCGAACAGCGTGAGGACAAAAAGGGCGCCTATTGGGTCGCCGTCATCGACCAGAAGGGCCGCGATACGGCGGAGCTCATCGCGGAGTTTGTGCCTACGATCGTGCGCGGTTTTTCCTGGCCAAAGTCCATGCGCTGGGGCGACGGCGAGTTGCGCTGGGTGCGCCCCTTGCATTCCATTCTCTGCGTCTTCGATGGTGAAGTGGTGGATTTCGAAATCGGCGGGATCAAATCGGGCGACAAGACGCAGGGACATCGTTTCCTCGCGCCGCAAGCGATTCAGGCGCGGTCGTTCGAGACTTATGCGGAAGCGCTTAAAAAAGCCAAAGTCATTCTCGACGCCGAAGAGCGCAAGGAGATGATCGCTGGCGATGCGGCGACGCTTTGCAAGGCGCAAGGGCTGGAGCTAGTCGACGATCCGGGATTGCTGAACGAAGTCGCCGGCCTCGCCGAATGGCCGGTTCCCATGATGGGCTCGTTCGACAAAAAGTTTCTCACCGTTCCCGATGAAGTGCTCACGGCGTCGATGCGTGGGCACCAGAAATATTTCTCGGTAAAAGACCCGAAGACGGGCCGCCTCGCCAACAAGTTCGTCTACGTCACAAATATCGAATCTCCCGATGGCGGCGCCGCCATGCGCGAAGGCTATGAGCGTGTCTTGACCGCGCGCCTTTCCGATGCGTGGTATCTCTATCATCAGGATCTGAAGCGCCCGCTTGAAGCGCGCATCGAAGACTTGAACAAGGTGACTTTCTTCGAAGGGCTCGGCAGTGTCGGCGACAAGGCGCGCCGCGTCGCGGCGCTGGCGAAGGAAATTGCGCCGTCGGTTGGCGCTGATCCTGCGAAGGCGGAGCGCGCGGCGATGCTCGCCAAGGCCGACCTTGTCACCGGCATGGTCTATGAGTTTCCGGAACTGCAAGGCGTCATGGGCCGGTATTACGCCCTCGAACAGAACGAACCGGCGGAGATCGCCGACGCCATCCGCGATCACTACAAGCCCGCCGGTCAGGACGATGACGTGCCGACCGCGCCGGTCAGCATTGCGGTGGCGCTCGCCGACAAGATCGACACGCTGACGGCGTTCTGGGCCATCGACAAAAAACCGACGGGCTCAAGCGATCCGTTTGCGTTGCGACGGGCGGCATTGGGCGTGATCGCCATCACGCTAAAAAACGGCATCCGCCAAAATCTGTTTCACGTTTTCATGCCGGCTTTCAAGTATCTCGAAACCGTGCACCCCGACGCAGTTGCGGCGCACCTGACCCATGGGTCCAATCTGGTTGAGTTCTTTCATGACCGCTTGAAGGTCCACTTGCGCGAGCGGGGCAGCCGTTACGATCATGTAGACGCCGTGTTGGAGGACCCGGACGGCGATCTGCATGACGATCTCGTATTGATCGTGAAACGCCTCGATGCGCTGGAAGCATTTTTGAAAAGCGGTGATGGGCCTAATCTGGTGGCGGCCTATAAGCGCGCCGCGAACATCCTGAAAGCCGAAGAGAAAAAAGACGACGCGCCTGCAGACGCAAGCGCCGTCAAAGAAGAGCTGTTGAAAGAGCCTTCAGAGCAAGCGTTGTTTCAGTCGCTAAATGAGGCTGGGACGAAGTTCCGCCCGGCGATTGCAGCCGAGGATTACGCCTCCGCCATGGCGGCGCTGAGTATTCTGCGCGAGCCCATCGACCGGTTTTTCGATGACGTCACGGTCAACGCCGATGACGCCCAGCTTCGCGCCAATCGCCTAGCGCTCCTGGCGCGCTTCCGCGACGCCACGGCGCAGGTCGCCGACTTCTCCAAACTTGAAGGCTAATCCTTATACCCCGCTGCGCGTTCCGCGCTCGGGAAGAACAGAAAAGCCAGCATCAGAATATATGGCGCATAGTCCCAAGAGATCGCCAGCGCCCAGACATCGGAAAAGATGCTTGCGTTCTTGAGCACCGCGTCGCGCGGCGTGATGGTGGAAAGACCGGGAATGAATTCCGAATCGACGACGGACTGCGCGCGCGAAACCTTTTCCGGTTCTTCGGGCGGCGGCGGCGGGTTGAAGATTTCGCGGAAAATATCCAGGCCGCGGGCCGGCGACAGCTCCGCCGCTGATTTCAGCGGCGGCTCCGGCTTTTGCAATTTCTGCGAGCGGATCGTCGATTGCAGCGCGCTTTCAACCTCCGCCGCATAGGCGTCGATGGCTTCGCGCTGGCGATCCGACACGCGGCCGTCGGACGGCTTCGGATTGGCGCGCGCGAAGGCGTCGAGCTGTTGGTCGAGAAGGCGCTCAACGCGCTTGTCGCGGCGCGACAGGTTTATGACCGCGGCAAAGTCGTTGAACGCGGTCTCGAATTCGCGATTCCAGCGGTCCACATTGTCATAGGCGTTTTGAGCGAGCTTTTTCTTCAGCTCGTCCGTGTGCCGCGCGCAGGTGTCCTGATCGTAGGGGTTGTTCGCGCTGGCTTCTTGTTCCGCGATGATCGCGTCGACACTTGCCAGCAGGCCCTCATACCAGTTCGCAAGGCCGGTGATGTATTCGGTGACGGCGCCGTCGCCGCGCGAACCTGATTGCGAGCCGCCGCGGCGCTCTGCGTCCGCAACGCGCGTGACGTCGCCGACCGAGAGGCGAAGGTCTTCGCGCGCCAGGAAGTCGCGCTGGCGCCAGGCCGTGATGCCCGCGCATTCCGCCGCGAGCCGGTCGATCTCGAAGCTATAGGTGTGGCGTACGGCGTCGACGCCGCCGATCCCCACAACCGTCGTCCAGGTGGAAACGAAAAACAAAATGGTCGCCAGCAGCGGCACGATAATGAAGAGTTTCACAGCGCGTTCGATGAAGAAAACGATATCGCCGAGGAAGCTCGCTTTCAGTCCGCGGAACCAGTCGCGATGGCGGACAAAATCCGCGCCGCCGACCCAGATCGCGACGGCGAGACAGAAGACGAAGACCCCGAAGGCCGGCGGCAGAATCGAGTTGCGGAAGATGTCGGCGGATTCCTGCGAGGTGATGAGCCCGAAACCGATGGCCGAGCTGATGGCGCTGAAAAACCCGGCCGTCACGGCGACGACCACGAAAAGACGGTTAAAGAGGGAGGAGCTCTTGAGCCGCGGCGAGGCGAGGGCGCCGATCAGAACGAGCCCGATGACGGCGACGACGGCGCTGCCCCCTGCGATGGCGGTCAGCGAGACGCCGCCCATAGTCCCTGCATCCTGGGCCATGGCGCCGGAAAAACCCGCCGCCCCGGCCATCAGCATGGCCATCAGGCCGGCGCGCGCGCCCGCGCGGCTGCGGCCTTCGCTTTCGCGATTTTTCCGCCCCATCCTATCCCCTCGCATGCCCCGCCTGGCGTCAATTCGCACAAAAAGGGGCTGGCGGCGCAGCCTAACACGGAAAAAAAACTGGTGAATAGTTATCCTCGGTTTTGAGAGGAGACTTGTAGTACTGTGTTGAAAGAAATGGCCAAACCGGCGCGATGCGGCAATTTCCGGCTTGGATGTTGCACTGCGGCGCCCTAAGGCAGGCCCATAACGCAGGTCCGGGGCTTAACGCGTCTCCGGACGGAACGTAAGACGGACGAAAACACGGTGGGGACCCGATGAACGACAAGACAAAATGGGTTTATTCATTCGGCGGGGGCGCGTCTGAAGGTGACGCCTCGATGCGCAATCTCCTCGGCGGCAAGGGCGCCAATCTCGCCGAGATGGCGAGCCTCGGCCTGCCTGTCCCCCCGGGCTTTACGCTGACGACTGAAGTTTGCACCGAGTTTTACAAAAATGACCGCGCCTATCCGCCCGGCCTCAAGGAAGAAGTTTCGGCCGCGCTCGCCAAGGTGGGCGAGGCGGTCGGCATGATCTTCGGCGACACATCGAATCCCCTGCTCGTTTCCGTGCGTTCCGGCGCCCGCGCCTCCATGCCCGGCATGATGGACACGGTTTTGAATCTCGGCCTCACCGATGAAACGGTGAAGGGCCTCGCGAAACTCTCCGGCGACGAACGCTTCGCCTATGACAGCTATCGCCGATTCATCCAGATGTATTCCGACGTCGTTCTCGAAGTCGATCATCATTCTTTTGAGGAGTTGCTCGAGACCTACAAGGAGGAGCACGACTATTTCCTAGATACGGAAATGAGCGCCGACGACTGGAAGACCGTCATCGACGGCTACAAGAAAGTCGTCGCCGACGCCCTTGGCAAACCATTCCCGCAAGATCCGGAAGAGCAATTGTGGGGCGCTATCTATGCGGTCTTCGGTTCGTGGCGCAATGATCGCGCGAACACCTATCGCCGCCTCCATAACATTCCCGAAAGCTGGGGCACGGCGGTCAATGTTCAGGCCATGGTGTTCGGCAATATGGGCGACACCTCGGCGACGGGCGTCGCTTTCACGCGCGATCCCTCGACCGGCGATAATCATTATTATGGCGAATTCCTGATCAATGCGCAGGGCGAGGACGTCGTCGCCGGCATTAGGACGCCGCAGGCGCTGACCAAGCGCGCGCGCGAAGCCATGAGCGACGAGGCGCCGTCCATGGAAGAGGCGATGCCCGAAGCCTACAAGGAGCTAGTGGCGGTTTTCCAGAAACTCGAAAATCACTACCGCGACATGCAGGACATCGAATTCACCATCCAGGACAAGAAACTCTGGATGCTGCAGACGCGCAACGGCAAGCGTACGGCGAAGGCGGCGCTGAAAATCGCCGTCGACATGTGCGAGGAAAAACTCATCACCAAGGAAGAGGCGGTGGGCCGCGTCGATCCCCATTCGCTCGACCAGCTTCTCCACCCGTCGCTCGATCCGGATGCGCCGCGCGATCAGGTGTTGACGGGGCTTCCGGCGTCGCCGGGCGCGGCTGCGGGCGAAGTCGTCTTCAATTCCGATGAGGCCGAACGCCTCGCTCAGGAGGGAAAATCCGTCATTCTCGTGCGCGTCGAAACGAGCCCCGAAGACATTCATGGCATGCACGCGGCGAAAGGCATCGTGACGGCGCGGGGCGGCATGACCTCGCACGCCGCCGTTGTTGCGCGCGGTATGGGCAGGCCTTGCGTCTGCGGCGCAGGCGATCTCAAGATCGACAAGACCGGTGAGTTCTTCACCGTCGCAGGCCGCACGGTTTCGAAAGGCGACATCATCACCATTGATGGCGGCGCGGGCCGCGTTTACGCCGGCGCTGTGCCGACGGTGCAGCCAGAGCTTTCTGGCGATTTCGCCAAGCTCATGGGCTGGGCCGACGGGCTGCGCCGCATGAAAGTGCGCGCCAACGCCGAGACGCCCCACGACGCGCGCGTGGCTCGCGATTTTGGCGCGGAAGGCATTGGGCTATGCCGCACCGAACACATGTTCTTCGAGGCGGACCGGATTATCGCGGTGCGCGAAATGATCCTTGCCGAAGACAAGAAGGGCCGCGAGGCGGCGCTCGCCAAACTTCTCCCCATGCAGCGTTCCGATTTCGAAGAGTTGTTCCGGGTCATGAGCGGCCTGCCGGTGACGATCCGTCTGCTCGATCCGCCGCTGCATGAATTCCTTCCGCATTCGGATGAAGAGATCGAAGAGGTCGCAAAATCGTCCGGCATGGATGCAGCCAAACTCAAAGACCGCGCCCACAAGCTGCACGAATTCAACCCGATGCTTGGCCATCGCGGCTGCCGTCTCGGCGTGTCCTATCCGGAAATCTACGAGATGCAGGTGCGCGCCATCATGGAAGCCGCCTGCGCCGTCGCGAAAGAAACCGGCGAGAAAGTGACGCCGGAAATCATGATCCCTCTCGTCGCCAAGCGCGAAGAACTCGCCATGCTGAAAGAGCGCGTCGACGCCGTGGCGGTCTCGGTTTTGAAAGAAAAGAACACAAAACTCGATTATCTTGTCGGCACCATGATCGAACTGCCGCGCGCGGCGCTGACCGCCGATGAGATTGCGAAAGACGCGGAGTTCTTCTCCTTCGGCACAAACGATCTCACGCAAACGACCTTTGGTCTCTCTCGCGACGATAGTGCGGCGTTCCTGCCCGATTATTTGCGCCAGGGAATATTCGAGCGCGATCCGTTCGTCACGCTCGACCCTGACGGGGTCGGCGCGCTCATCAAAATCGCAGCCGAAAAAGGCCGGGCGACCCGGCCCGGCATCAAGCTCGGCATCTGCGGGGAACATGGGGGCGATCCCGACTCGATCCGTTTTGTGGAGGGGGCCGGGCTCGATTACGTCTCCTGCTCGCCCTACCGGACGCCCATCGCCCGTCTTGCTGCAGCGCAAGCAAAACTTGAAAAAAGCCAGGGCGGGTCAACCGCATAAAAGGTTAACAGGAAAGTAACTTTACGAATAACCGTGCAAAAACAAACGGTTATCTCGGGAAAAATATAGTTAACAAAGGGTTAACGCCCGCCCTTTTCATTTGTAAAACTCATTCCCTGGCGCCATATTCCGCCTTATAGGACGCGCGCAAAGGCGCGTCTTTTGCATCTTACGGCGTTGGTAAGATTTTACGGGCGAGGTTTCCCCTGGGTTGGGCGTCCCGCCGAAGCCGGTAAGTGACTGGCCGCAGACAAAAGACGGTGTGAGTTGAAAAACGGGCACGAACATCACGGATTTGAGGTCAACTGGACGCTGAGAAGCCTTGCGGCTGCGGGCCTGTTGTCGATCTGCGCGGTGGCGAGCGCCATGAGCGCCACGGTCAATGCGGGGCGCGCCGAGGAAGAGCGCAAGCGCGAGGCGGCTATCGCCCAGGAAGCCGAACTTGTGGCCGACCTCGCCAATTACCTCGCGGCGGAAACGGCCGCAGCGCGCGAAGCCATGGAAGGTCCGCGCCTTAAGCCTGCCAAGGCCACCAGCGACATGCTCGTCGCCGAAGATCCTATCGCGGCGCTGACATCCTTCGATTTCACAGAACTCACTGTCGCCAAGCTCGACGCGGAAGAGCGCAAGTGCCTTGCCCAGGCGATTTATTACGAAGCGCGCTCCGAACCGCGCATCGGCCAGCTTGCGGTCGCCGATGTCGTGCTTAATCGCGTGGCGAGCCCGGTCTACCCGAACTCGATTTGCCAGGTTGTCTTTCAGGGCTCAGAACGCCGCACGGGCTGTCAGTTCTCTTTCACCTGCGACGGCTCCATGCATGCGCGTCTTAACACGCGCAAGTGGAAAGAGTCCGAAGATCTCGCCGGCGCCATTCTCGCAGGGCTGCGCGCGCCGATCAGCCGGAATGCAACCCACTATCACGCGAATTATGTGACGCCGCACTGGGCTGACAAACTCACCCCGACAGCGACGATCGGCACGCATAAATTTTACAAATTCTCGAGCCGCAGTAATGTTGCAGCCGCCCCTGCGGCGATGTAATTGGCGGCATTAAGCCAGTTACCACTTCTAGCCTTCACCTTGGAAAGCGCGGATAGAGATGCAGGACGCGCAAAAACCCAAAGTTGTCGCGCTTCTGCCTGCCGGGAATGCGCAGGATTTTATCGAACGAATGCTTCAAACGCTAGCGGCGCAGACATGGCTGAACTTCGAAGTCATCGTCTCCGTTGATTGATCGACGGATGCAACGGCGGCGCTATGCAGGCGGTTCGCGCAAGGCGATAAGCGGGTTCGCGTCATCGAACAGAAAGAACGTCTTGGCTGGACAGGCAATGTGAATGCGCTTCTGGCAGAGGCCGAGGGCGACTATCTTCTCATCGCTTATCATGACGACATCATCCACCCCGATCATGTGACGACGTTCGTCCCCATGCTGATAGCGCGCCCGGAGGCCGTCATCGCCTATGGCGACATACGCGCTCATTACCTCACTGGCGAGATTGTCGAGCGCGCCTATCCGGAAATAGACGCCGTTCAGGATCCCGTGGAACGGGCTGAGGCTGTCATCTGCCGCAAGGGTTACTGGTCGACGCCCAATTACGGGATTTTCCGCGCTTCGGCTGTGCGCGAGGCCGGCCTTTTCCGGCGCCATCGCGGCGGAGAGTTCAGCGCCGACTGGCCGTGGCTTTTAAAAATGTCCTTGCTCGGGGAATTCGTTCGCGCGCCGGAATTTCTTTGCGACAAATATTATAAGGCCGCCAGTCTTTCGCATAACTGGAAATGGAATATCTGGGAGTTCGCCGGCGTGTGCGAAGACTGCGCGCGCATCGTCATGACCTCATCGCTATCTGCAACAGACAAGGCGCGCCTTGGCGCCCTCATCGGCGCAGAGTTCGCGAAGGATCAAGCGCGTAAGGGCGTCGCCCGGCTTCGGCGAAGTTAAAAGCTGAGGCCGGTGTCAGGCGGCGCAAGTTACAAGCATAGTTCGTCGCCTTCGCGGGCGATGTTTAAGCCGGCCTTGCTTACTGCCGCGCGCGCCGGCGAGCCGGGCTCATGCAACGGGTTCGTATGGTTCATATGAATGAAGTGAACCTTCGCCTTTTCTTCAGGCGGCAGCTTCGCGAACCGCTCCATCGAATGACTGACGGTCGGGTGCGGAATTTTTGACATATCCCGGCCGGGAAGTTCGTCGCCTGAATAAAATGTCGCGTCTAGAAAAGCGAAATCGACATCGGCGATTTTGTCTTCGATGCGTGTTTCCGCTGCGTCCCAGCCTTCCCAGCTGTCGATATCGGGAAGATAGATCGCTGACTTTTCGGGTCCTTGAATGCGAAAACCGGCGACCTCGGAAAATTCCTGACGGTGCGGAACAAGAAATGGCGTTACCGAAATGTCCTCGCCCAAGACTTCCGCCTCACCCTCTTCCATGATGGCGAGAAAGATATTGTGATAAACGAGAAGCTGTGACCAGGGGCCGTTGCGGGTCAGAAAATCAGCCATCCGCGGCATGGCGAAAACCTGAATGTTCTCAGCGCCCGCGGCTTCATTGCCGAACATCATCAGTCCCGCGTAGTGGCCGATATGCGCATGGGTGAGAAAGACGCCCTGCACATGCGCGGGCTTATCCGTCGGCGCCGCTTCATTGAGACGGTGAAGCTGGAATTTGATGTCGGGCGTTGCGTCGAACAGCCAGCGTTTCGGTTTTTCACCGCGCCGGTCGATCAGCGCCAGAGAAGTTGCAAGACGGCGCAGCGATGGATCGTCCCATGCGGGATCTTGTGGGTTGCCGATCTGCGGCTTGCCCGCATCCTGCGCGACGCCGAGCAGGAGAAGCGACACATCGCATTGGAGCGCATGCTGCTGCGGTTCTTCCGGAGCGCAAGCGGCGGCCACAAACAATATTGCGAAGGCGCACAATCGATTCATGGGCGCAGCGTACAGGATGCCGCCGCGCCAATCGAGCGCCGGACTTTAAACTCTTTGCACCTAAAGACGCGGGCTCCAGTTGAGAGCCGACAATTCTTCCTTGAAGGCGAACCGGAGGAGATGATCCTCAACCACCTTCTGCATGCGCTTCAGATCGTCGAGGCTAGAAGCCCCGACGCTCAAATTCAGCACGCTCTCCGACGCCTGCAGATCGGCGACGCCAAACGGGAACTCTATGCGGCCTTCGCCGTTTTCAGCGCTGGCGGGTACCTTGTGAGCGAAATGCTTGCACAGCTGCTGGAGATAGCGGTCGGCGAGCGGCGTCGCAGCGGTGGCTGATGCGCGTAACATGGGTCGTTTCTCCTTTTTATAATTTTGATGAGGCGGTATTTAATGCAAATGATAATCATTTGCAAATTACAAATTCGGCAAATTGGCTAAAGGAACGACCCAGATGTGGGAAGGCTAAGAGAGGAAATCGAGCCCCAGATCGAGATTGGGCGCGGAATGCGTGATCCAGCCTGAGGAAATGACATCGACGCCGGTTTCGGCGATGGCGCGGACCGTGTCGATAGTGACATTGCCGGAGGCTTCCAGCACGGCGCGGCCATTATTGATCTCGACAGCGCGCTTCAAATCCGCAGGCGCCATATTATCGAGCAGGACCACATCGGCGCCATTAGCGAGCGCGTCTTCGAGCTGGTCTAGCCCGTCCACCTCGATTTCGATCTTGACCATGTGACCGACGGCTTCGCGCGCGGCAGAGAGCGCTTTTGCAATCCCGCCCGCGGCGACGATGTGATTGTCCTTGATCATCACCGCATCATAAAGGCCGAAGCGGTGATTGTGCCCGCCGCCGCAAAGGACGGCGTGCTTTTCAAGGGCGCGCAGGCCCGGAGTCGTTTTTCTAGTGCAGACGATTTTGGCGTTTGTCCCTTTCACCGCATCGACCAGCGCGACCGTCGCCGTTGCGATGCCGGAAAGGTGGCCCATGAAGTTGAGCGCGACCCGTTCGGCCGAAAGAATGCCGCGCGCCGGGCCCTTGATCGAAAGAATCACATCGCCCGTTTCAACGCGTGCGCCGTCGTCTTTCTCGACGGAAGTCCTGATCGCGGAGTCGATATGGCGGAATGCAATGCGCGCGGCGTCGACGCCTGCGATCACGCCAGGCTTTCGCGCCGCGATGACGGCTTTGGCTTGGCGCTCCGCCGGAATGGTCGCGTTTGTCGTGATGTCGCCGGCGTCGCCGAGATCCTCTTTCAAGGCGCGATCAACGGCTCGCATGATTGTCATCGGCGGCACGCGGGCGATCATGCCTCGTCCTCATCGTCATAGACATGGGTCGCGGCGATTTCCGTGTGAAAGGCTTCGCGATCCGTCTGCGGGAAATCGCTGCGGAAATGGCCGCCGCGGGATTCTTCGCGGGCGAGGGCCCCTTGCGCAATCAACTCGGCGGTGACAAGCGCGCTCTTGAGGCCGCTGGTCATCTCCGGACTCTCATGCATCTCATGGATGAGCTCCAGAAGATCGGCGAGGCCTTCACCGTCGCGGATCAGCGCGCAATGTTCGCTCATCGCTTTCCTCAGCTTCATCATTTCTTTCGCGGGGGCCGGTCGCGGCGGCATCTCCATGCGGTCGCCGGGCGCGCCGGCGTCTTCGGAAATCTCGATCTCCACATCGCGCAACTGATCGGCGATGCGCGCGCCAAAAACGATGGCTTCGAGGAGTGAGTTGGAGGCGAGGCGATTGGCGCCGTGAACGCCGGTGGACGCGACCTCGCCCACGGCCCAGAGACCCAGGACACTGGTGCGCCCGTCGAGATCGGTTTCGACGCCGCCCATGTGATAATGCGCCGCCGGGGCGACAGGCATAAGCTCCGTTCGCGGATCGATCTTTGCGGCCTGACAGGCAGCGAAGACGGTTGGGAAGGCGTCGGGGAATTTCGCGCCGATGGCGTCGCGCGCATCGAGAAACGCGCCGCGGCCAGCCTTGATTTCGGCTTCCACTGCGCGAGCGACGATGTCGCGGGGGGCAAGGTCGGCGTTGCGATGGTAACCCGACATGAACGGCTTGCCGTCGCGATTGACGAGCACGGCGCCGTCGCCGCGCAGCGCCTCGGTCGCGAGCGGCGCGGGGTCAATGCCGATATCGAGCGCGGTCGGATGAAACTGCACGAATTCCGGATCGCGGATCATGGCGCCGGCGCGCGCCGCAAAAGCGAGCCCGTGTCCCTGCGCCGGTTTGGGGTTGGTGGTGACGGCGTAAAGCCCGCCGAGCCCGCCGGTCGCGAGGATGGTTTCCCCCGCCTCATAGGCTTCGCGTTCGCCAGCTTCGACGTCATACACGAGCGCGCCGCCGACCACATTATGGTCGTCGATCAAGAGGTCTTCGACAACGATGCGTTCGAGAATGGTGATATGTTCCGACGCCCGCGCGGCTTTCACCAGCGCCGCCATGATCGCGGCGCCCGCCTGATCGCCGGTCGCGTGAACGATGCGGTCGCGGCAATGTGCGGCTTCGCGCCCGAGTTTCAGATTGCCGTTGGCGTCGCGGTCGAACTCGACGCCGAGCCGCAGCAAGTATTCAACGGCTTCCGGTCCGCTTGTTGCGAGAATATGTGCCGCTTCCGGGTCGACGAGACCTGCGCCCGCTTGCATCGTATCGGCGAAGTGAAGGTTCGGCGTGTCGTCGTCACCGACGGCGGCGGCAAGTCCGCCTTGCGCCCAGGGCGTCGCACCGCCTTCACCGAGCGGGCGCGCCGTGACGATGGTCACCGGGCGCGGTGCCAGCTTCAGCGCCGTGTAAAGCCCCGCAACGCCCGCGCCGATGATGAGGATGTCGGATTGCAAACTGCTACGCCCGCGCCTCTATCGCCGCGACTTCCGGCGCGTGCTGATGGTCATACATAGACTGCCGTTTCAGAGGCAGGGCGATCATCCGCTCGATAGGGCGGCGCGCCTTTTCGATGATCTCGGGATCGATCGTCACCTCATGCTCCATGGTCTGGAGCGCGCGCAGAATCTTCGGCAGGCTGATCATCTTCATGTAAGGGCAGAGATTGCAGGGCCGGACGAAGTTCACCTTCGGATTTTCCAGCGCCACATTGTCCGACATGGAGCATTCGGTGATCAGCACCACGTTTTTCGGCTGGTTTTCCTTGACGTAATTCGACATACCGCTGGTGGACCCGGCGAAATCGGCCTCGGCGAGCACCTCCGGCGGGCATTCGGGGTGGGCGAGCACAATGACGCCCGGATTGCCTTCGCGGATTTCGCGAATGTCTTCGGCGGTGAAACGCTCATGCACTTCGCAGGCACCGGCCCAGGTGACGATCTTGATGTCGGTCATGGCGGCGACATTGCGCGCGAGATACTGGTCGGGAATGAGGATCACGGTGTCCGTGCCGAACTCTTTCGCGGCGTGTTCGACGACTTCGACGGCGTTGGACGAGGTGCAGCAGATATCGGTCTCGGCTTTGACGTCGGCCGTGGTGTTCACATAGGTGACCACCGGCACGCCCGGATATTTCTGTTTCAGGAGGCGCACATCGGCGCCAGTGATCGAGGAGGCGAGGGAACAGCCTGCGCGCGGATCGGGGATCAAGACGGTCTTGTCCGGGCAGAGGATTTTCGAGGTCTCCGCCATGAAGTGGACGCCCGCCTGGACGATGACGTCCGCGTCGGACTTCGCCGCTTCCTTGGCGAGCTGCAGACTATCGCCCGCGAAATCGCCGACGCAATAAAAGATCTCCGGCGTCATATAGTTGTGCGCCAGGATGACCGCGTTCTTTTCCTTCTTCAGGTCGTTGATGGCGGCGATGTAGGGCGCCATGGTCCGCCATTCGATCTCGGGAATCGATTTGGCGACGCGCGGATAAAGATGGTCCGTCTTCGCCTTCACCTCATCGGTATAAGGCAGGGCCGGGGTTTTCAACTCGGGTCCAGAAGCGTCAGGCATGTCATCGCCTCCCATCGTCGCCTGAATTTACGCCCCAGGCTTTGGCTTGAGAAAAGTAATTATGCTCAACTAGAGCATATATAGGCCGAAAAAATCAGCCCGCAAGGGCTGAAGGCCGGCACCATAAAGAAAAGCGGTATGCGGTCAATTAACTGAGCGAGGTAAGCCTGTTCCGCAGAGGAAAACTCAATAATTTTCAATAATAACAGGCTCTTATGCATCTCCGGCCTTTAGGCGCGGAATGGCGAGACCGGCCGCGGCGCGGTCTTTCAGGCCCGCCCGGTCGACGCGGAAGAGGGCGGCGGGACGTCCGCCGGTCTCCCCGGTTGTCTCGCCAGTCGGCTCCACAAAGCCCGACTTCTCGACGCTGCGGCGGAAATTCTGCTTGTGGAATTCGAAACCGACAATCGCCTCGACCGTGCGCTGAAGCTGCAGCAGGGTGAAGTCCGAACCCATCATTTCGAAGATCACCGGGCGGTATTTGAGCTTGCCGCGCAGGCGCCCGATAGCGGTCGCGAGAATGCGGCGGTGATCGGAGATCATCGCGACGCCGGCGTCCGTCTTTCCCGGCGCGCCGCCCGGCGGCGGCTCCAGTCCCGCCGTCTCGCGGTCGCGCCAGGCTTCGACGACAAGTCCCGCCTCATACATCAGCTCATAACGGTCGAGCGTGCGCTCTTCTTCCCAGCCGAAGCCGCCCTGTCCGAAGGAGAGGTTCAGGCGCATCTTGCGCGCCTCGCGCATATCAGCGGTCTTGCCGCGCTGCGCCCAGACATCGAGCGCCGGGATGATCCGTTCCCGGAGGATCGGCGGCTCCCCGCCGCGCCAGTCCTCCCAGGGGAAGAAAGAATACCAGTCGGCCCAGAACGCATCCTCGGTCAGAAGCTCCGCTGGCGAAGGCGCGAGGGCGAGATAACCGACGGAGACGACGCGCTCGCCTTTGCCGCCGGAGAGCGCCGCCGCTGGCGCTTCGCGTCCCTTGTCGCCGAAAGTGTAAAGCTGCTCCACATAGCCGAGGGTCACATGGGTCTGGCGCTCCACCCATTCGCGCACGCCGATCTCGAATGTGCGGTGGCGCTCCGGGTCGAACGGCCCATAGGGGAGCGCAAGATCCCGCTTGGCGACTCCCGGCGCGCCGCGCACGCATAAGACTTCCGGCCGGTCACCATCGACGACGGCGATCACCGCGTTGAGGGCGATGGCGACATTGGAGACAAGAGGCGTTGAGGGGGGCGTCGACGGGGCTTTGCTCATGCCCCGTCTATGGGGGATTTACGGGGCCACAGGCAAGGTCACTACCGGCGCGCAGACGGTGGAGCAGCAGGGGCAGAGGTCGAGAATGGCGCCGACCATGCGGTCCTCGCGATTGAGGAGCCGGTCGGCTTCCGAGACGAGACGCAGATTGGGATCTGCGTGGGGCGCGGCGGCGCGAAGGCGTGCAGCGATCTTTTCCTCGCATTCGCCGTGCTCGCGAGCGCACAGAAGAATATAGGCGATGGCCATAGATCGGGCGACGCCGCGATGGCAATGGATGAGGATGTCTTCGTCGCTTTCCGCCCATTTCGCCGCGAAGTCGAGTATTGCGGGAGCCATCATTTTTTCGCAGGCGGCAGGGTCGAGCCTCAAATGACGGTCCGCGGGAAGCTGGCGGAAGGGCTCCGGCACGGCGTCGTCGCTGTCAAGAATAGAAATTACATAGCCCGGCTTGCAGCGCCCATAGGCGCAGGCAGCGGCGTCGAGCGAACTGACGATCACGGAAGTCATCGATGAGCCCAGGCGGTCTTTTTCATGGCGGTCGAAGTTTCGCCTTTCCGGACAATAGCTTGCCCTGAGGATAAGTTGCATGTCCTAAATAGGCGTTTCAACTCCCGGAGAGAATGCGCTCCGCCCTCACAGGCGCTTGAGGCGCCGAAAATGTGAGCGGGTTTTCAGGCCTCAACCTGCTTTTTAGCGAGTTCCGCAAAGCGTTTCAGATAGGCGCCCTGCGCCTCCAGGGTCGTCATGGCCTTGAGCGTCACGGGATTGACGCCCTTGGGCTCCGAGAAAAACTTCCGCGCTTCCTCCACGTCGAAACCCGCAAGCTGCACGGCCTCGAAATAGGCGCAGGCGCGGTCGGCGCGCTTGATCAATTTTTCGACCGTTTCGGGCAGATGCGCCGGCAGGCCGAAGCGCAGATGGATCGCCTGCATCAGGCGGCTTTCGATGGTTTTGTACTGCCCGCCGAGCTGCGCCTTGAACGGGGAGATCATGTCGCCGATGACGAATTCCGGCGCGTCGTGAAGGAGCGCTGCGAGGCGCCATTTCACCGGCCAGCCGGGTTTCAACTCGCCGCAGAATTGTTCCACAATCAGCGAATGCTGCGCCACATTGAACGGGATCGGCCCTTTGGTCTGTCCGTTCCAGCGCGCGACGCGTGCGAGGCCATGCGCGATGTCTTCGATCTCTACATCCACAGGCGATGGATCGAGAAGATCGAGCCGGCGTCCGGAAAGCATTCGCTGCCAGGCGCGGGGCGGTGCGGCGCTGGAGGTTGCGGTGGTGCGGGACGCGGCGGGGCGGGGCGCCATGAGTTTCCTTTCGCGGCGGCGTTGGACAGGGCGCACCGCCTAGCAAAGGGCTTGCCCCCTCGCAAGGCCGTGAAAATGCTGCATCCGCGCGACGAGTCGGGTCTTTCGCGCGCCGGGGCGGCTTGAGTGGAACGCTCGAACACCCCATTATCTTGAGGAGTAAAGCGTATCCAAACCAACAAAGAAAAGGCGAGCGGCGGGCCCGTTCGAAAGGGGTGCGATTATGGCAACCGATTATCAGGAAAAATCACGTTCGGGCGGCCTCGCCTGGATTTATGCGCCGGTGATTTTGATTTTGTTTTTGGGCGGCGCGCTGTCCGTCGGCGCGTATTTTTACGGCGACCCGCAATTGACGATAGCTGAATCCATTGTCGCCGGTTTCGGCGGCCTCGCGGGCATCATCATCGGTCTTATTGCAGCGCTCTTCGGCGTCATTCTCGGCCTTGTAGGCGCGCTGATCGGCGTTGTTGCCGCGGGCGGCGCTGTCGCCATGACGCTGTTCATCATCGGCTCGCCCTTACTGGCGATTGTGTTGATCTTCTTACTTCTGCGCAAATCGAAATCCGATTGTCCCGATCCGGCGGCCCACCAATAGATAAAATCGGTCGTCTTGTTTCCGGGAGGAAACGCAAAGCAAAAGCCCCCGCGAAAGCGGGGGCTTTTTTAATGAGGCGTTTGCGGTTGAAGGCCGCGGTTACTGCTGCGGCTCTTCTTCCTTTTGCTCTTCCGCAGGCGCGGCTTTCTTTCTGCCGAAGAGAGCGTTGAGGCCTTCATTGATCAAAGTTTCTTCGGTCGATTTCGGTTTGCTTTCCGTGGCGCCCGCATCGCCGTCTTCCGGCTGCGGTTCGGTCGGTTTTTTCTGGCCGCCGATAATGCCTTCGATGATCGTGCGCGCCGGATCCTGTTCGGCCTTGGCGCCGTCTTCGCCTTCCTTGTCCTTGAAGACGTTTTCAAGGGTGCGCTGCAGTCCGGTGCGGGCGAGAGATTCTGCATCGACGCCCATGGTCGGCTTCGAGAAGGTGCCGCCGACGCGGACGGGGATCGTAATGGTGCGCCCGCCTTCCTCGCCGTCAAGCGTTGACGATCCTTTCGGCAGGAGCCGAAGATCGATGGTCTGCTCTGCAAGATTGATCGTGCCCTGTCCGGTCATTGAAAGATAAGGCCCGTTGAGCCGGATCGTCGGCGCGGTGATAAGGCCGTTGGCGATGGAGAAATCGGAAAGGAACTCCGAAAAGTCCGTCTGTTGAGTCGGTCCGCGCGCTTCGGCGACAGCGCGCTGCAGCGCCGCTGGATTGAAGCCTGTCTGAAACTCGCCGACTGCGCGCACGAGCCCCGCAATGTTGACGCCTTTCAACGCGCCGTCCGCGAGATCGAACCCGCCGGAACCGTCGACGGTGCGCATGATCGCCGCCTGGCTCGCGCCCGTTGCGGTGAAGTTCAGTTTGAACGAGCCGAGGCCCAAGAGATTGTCATGCTTCATCAGATCTTTTGAAAAGGGCTGCGCCTGCACCGCGCCGACATCGAAATTACCAGCGAAGGAGGGCGTCGCGCCGCGGGCGTTCACCACCATGCGGCCGGAGCCTTGTCCGCCATACATGGAAAGCTCGGGGATCTCGGCGGTGAGGCGGCCTGCATCGACAAGAAGTTTGATCCGGCTTTCGCCGAATTCGAGATCGTTGACGTAAATCGCATTCGTCGAAATGTCGAAATCGGCATCGATATTGTTGAGGCTCGAAAAGTCCATCGTCGCTTCGGACCATTCGGGGAAGCCTTCGGCGTTTTCAACCGGCGGCGGCATATAGGGGCGCAGGTCCAGTTTCTCCGTCGAAAGAACGCCGCTCGCTTTCGGCCGCGCGCCGGCCCAGTTGAGCGTGATGGCGCCTTGCGCCGCGATCTCGTCGAAATTGATCTCTGCGTTCTGAAGCCGTACGGAATTTTCATTGCCGTCGAGATCGCCCTTCACCGAAAGGCTGTCAAAGCCCGGCGCATCGGCGAGTTCCGTGCCGGCGAGCGCCGCAAGAGCGGGAAGATCCGGCGCCGAAAGGCTCGCCGGGCCCGAATAGCGAACGCCGTCTTTCGTTGCGATGGAAAGATCGGCGCCGATTTCCGCGTCCCCGACTTTGAGGTCGAGCTTCAGATTGCCCGGCTCCTTGTTCATCACATTCTGAAGGCTCGTCAGCACCATGTCGACGCTCGCGGGCGCGCCTTGAAATTGCATAGTGCCGTTAGCTTCGAGCGGCTCGGAGAGACTCTTCAGCACGACTTTCATGTCGATGTCTTCGGCGACGTAGCTCGTTCCCGCTGCGAGGTCTTCATAACGCGCGGCGCCGTCGACGATCCGCACATCGCCGAGTTTCAGATCGCGCTGCGTCCCGCCGGTCTCGGCCTCGCTCGGCTCCGCGCTTTCCGTTTGCGCCAGGTTCCAGTTGACGGCGCCGTTTGCGCTGCGCGTCAGGCGAATGTCGGGCCGCGTCAGGACGAAGCGGTCGATCTCCACGCTGTCGGAGAAGAGCGGCAGAAGTTTCACCCCGATATCGGCTTCCTCGACCCGCGCGAGATAGTCGCCGGAAAATCCGTCGGCGTTGGCGATCGTAAGGTCGGTGACGCGAAACGCCGTGCGCGGAAAAATCCGGAAGGAAAGATCGTCGCCGAACGTCACCTCGCGCCCGAGCGCGTTGGAGGCTTGCGTTTCGATGCGCCCCTTGAATGCGGCGACCGGAATAAGCCCCGGCAGGAACAGGACGATGGCGAGAACGAGCGCAATGAGCGCCGCGACAATGAAAAGAATCCGATTCATAAAACCTTCGCATTAACCATGAAGCGGGAAGCGGCCCCCTCTTACCGCATTCCGCGCGAGGGGAGAACCGCCGGGAGCGTTAATTAGGCGAAACCGCGGGAACGCCCTGACGGCGCCGGCTCATAACGTAAATAGTTGTTACGCCATGTGGTTCCAATCCAGCGTTGACCGATTGTTGCGGCGCAAGCGGCGGCCGGCTGTGACAAGGGCGGGTCGCGGAAGCCGGCGTCACTCAGACGCCGCGCGCGCATCGTTTTACGCCGGACATCCGAGCCGGTTCTCAATGCCGTCCATCAACAATTCGGCGCCCTTTTCCGTCCACAGATTTCTGATGGAGTGGGTGCGCCCCGTATAAATCTTGCTGTGGACGGGATGTCCGTATCCTTTCAGACGGCCGACGGTGCGCCGGTGACGCTTGAGGAACGCGGGGTCTCTGCTGCCCACATACATGATGACGCATGTATTGCTCAGACGTTCGAGAAGTTCGTATTTCTCGTTTCGCAAATAACCGGGATAGGCGGTGATCGAGGCGACCCATTCCGGGTGGCGCGTGCCGATATGCAGCGACGATCGCCCGCCGTTTGAGAACCCCATGAGATGAAACCGCTCCTCCGACATGGGAAGGAGTTCGGACAGCTTTTCGAAAAGCCCGGGAAAATAGTCCTCGCCGCTGGCGACGAAGGTGCAGGAGTAACAGGGCGCGACGGGCGAGATGAAAATGAAGCCCCGGCTTACGGCTTCGCGCGCAATGTGCGAGTTCATAATGTGTTGCACATCGGCTTCTTCCTGCCCGCCGCCGACGAAATAGAGGATGACGCGGTGTCCCTCGGGGGCGAGGGTCGCCGGCCGCACGATATGGATCGTCAGATCGCCCAGGCCTTCAAACGAGAGCGTGGCGCGATGAGCGATGGCGGCTGGCGCATCCGTTGTTTCCGCAGGCTCGCTATATGTTTCGCCGGCCTTTGGGAATGGTGGGTTTGGGGATTGTGCGTTTGAGGGGAGGGCGCCCGCAAACCCCGCAAGGGTCGCGGCGATCGCGGCCCGCATGGCCCACAAAAACATGTTCCTCATGGTCCGCCCCCAATCTTTGCGCGCCAGCCTGCCTGAGGCGGCGCCCTGCGGCCACGGCGCAGGGCTCACAATCGCGTGCGCCGCGACCGAGGTCGAATCGGGGCTGCTGGAATCGCTTGGTTTGTCAAAGATAATATCGCCCCGGGGCGGGGCATATTATCTTTGACAAACCAAGGGATTTGAGAGATGGCGATTCGCCGTGCCCTAGCAGAAAATAGCCTTATCGGGGCTTTTTCGCGTTCTTTGGCTTTTCCGCCTTTTTTGAAGGCGTTTTGGCGATCTTGCGAACGACGCTTTCAAAAGCTCGCTCATCTCCGTCACAGCCGAGTTCTTTCGCTTTCTCGCGAAATTTCTCGATCTGCGGCTTTTCCTTCGTTTCGTCGCTCATGCACCGCAATTTAGGCCGGTGCGCGGGCAATGTCATCAAAAGAGAAAGGCGCGGAATCTGAGATCGAAATCACGCCCGAGATGATTGAGGCTGGTTTTTCCATACTGGAACAGGCTCATATAACGGATGATCTTTTGGAGGCGGATAAGGAATTGATTGCTGAAATTTATCGGAAAATGTTTTCGCTACATCCGGTAAATCGCCACTAACTTTGATGTGCCATAAATCAAGGTTTTTAGTCACATATTCAGTTTTGTGGCGAAATGCCAAGATGTCGTTTATCGACAGCTCTTTCTTATCTTTTTGGGCCTGCCAGTAATCGGGCGGTTGTAACCAGCAGTTTTTGGATTTCCGGCTGTCCAGCGAAGCTACACCCTTTTCATCTACATGCAGCTCGGAGATGGGAAGCCAATGAACAACTTTGTTTCTGGTATGGTCGATGTCTCGGATATGCTTGAAAGCAGAATCCCAGAACTTTTTGTAATTTGGATAGAACTGTTCTTTTAGCAACTCGTCCATTATCGATAAACGCGTTCTGGTGTTGACGATCTTGAAGAAAATCAGTGAGCCGGTTTTGTGATCTGTTTTTGCTAGCTGAATAAAACACCTAGCAATAGCTTGCTCATAAGCACCGTAGGCGCCGATAGCGTCCCCTCGGTACAAGAGTAAAAGCTCGTAGGGGCTCAAGGCGTTGAATTGTTGGGGCATCGTTTGGGCCCTTTAATAATTTGTTTACCGGAGCAAAAAAGAAAGACGGCCAGGGTCGAACCGCTAAGAACAACCCTGACCGCACCGCGAAGAAGTAATTACTTCTTACACGGCTTAGGCTTGGACCGGACGTGTGGTTTCACACGAACCGGCTTAGGTCCCGGCTTATTGCCGGTCCTTACTGTGCGAGGTTTCCTCGTACAGGCCATAGTGCATCACCTCCTTTCCCGGGCGGTAGCCCTCGCTACGGCTGCGCACGGTCAGGATGCGAATCACTTTGACGGCTAAAGATTTTCGGCGCCCAGCACCGAGAGTCCAGAGCTTTACTTATCTGTTTTTCCGTAATGCTTTTCGCGCCAGCGGATGAAATGCTCCGCCCGTTGTCTAAGCGTGACGGGCTTCACTAGCACTTCGATACGTCAGCCGCTTGCCGACGATAGAAGCGACAGCGGCTTCCGTCCGTTCCACATCGTTTACGCCTTTTGAAACGCGGTTCGTATAACGGAAATCAAACTCCGCCATGTAGCGGTGAAGATGTTGCGATGAGCAGTGTTGATAAACGCCGCGCATCCCCCGTTTGAAGACGGAATAGAAGCCTTCAACCGTGTTCGTATGGATGACCGGGTGGCGCTTGTTGACGTATTCTTCTTTGGAGTGGTTGACCGTCTTGTGCAGGCGAAACTCCGAGGCGAGCCCTTTGTAGTGCAGAGCTTCGTCGGTCATTAGGCACGCTTCCCAAGCGATGTTTTCAAGCAGGATCGGGCCAAGCGTTGAAAGGCGCATATCCTTGATAACGAACGAACGGGCGCGGCCTGTATCGCGGTCAATCAGGGAAAGAACCTTGTTCATGCGGCGGGCGCCGCGCTTGCGCTTGGTTTCCTTGCGCGGCGTATCGTAATCGGTTCCGATGAAAGTTTCGTCGGCCTCGACCATGCCGCCTTCGGAGCCGAACGGGGTGAAGTCACCCGAACGCATCGCCTCGCGGATACGATGAGACAGGAACCAAGCGGACTTGACGGTGATCTCAAGCGTCCGCGCCAGTTGATTTGAGGAAATGCCCTTCTTCGAAGAGCACATCAGGTGAATGGCTTGCAGCCAGATGTGCAGCGGGAGATGGGATTCCTCAAAAATCGTGCCCTTGCGGACGGTGAATTGCTTCAAACAGCCGCCGCACTTGCGCAGGCCGTGACGGACAACGCCCTCAGGGTTCTTTTTGGAGGGTTTCGAGCGGACGCCCTTTAGTTCGTAGATGTTATCCACGGTCCCGCAGAAGGGGCAGACAGGCCCTTGCGGCCAGATGATCGCCTCGACATAGGCGAAGGCGGCGGCTTCATCGTGGAAATGGGCTTTTGAGAGGACAGACATGGGCTTGGCTCCGAATCGATGAGCTAAATCTAGAGTTTATCCTCTGGTTTGTCAAGTATAATATGCCCCGCCCCGGGCTTGGGACAAAATTAGAACATTTCCGGAAAAATAAAGTAAAATCAGCTTATTAAATCACCTTGCCAAACGAGAACAAATAGCGTACAAACGCGCCTCGTTGACAGGGGCGGCCCTTGTCAGGCAACGGAGGCGGTGATGATTAAAGGCGGTTTGCGGGTAGTGGAGACGGGCGGCATGGACAAGTCAAAAGCGCTGGAATCGGCGATCTCCCAGATCGACAAGGCGTTCGGCAAGGGCTCGCTCATGCGCCTCGGCGACCGCGAGGTCGTAGACATTGAATCGATCTCTACGGGCTCGCTCGGCCTCGATATCGCGCTCGGCATTGGCGGCCTGCCCAAGGGCCGCGTCATTGAAATCTACGGGCCGGAAAGTTCGGGCAAGACGACGCTGGCGCTCCATGTCGCCGCCGAAGCCCAGAAAAAGGGCGGCACCGCCGCCTTCATCGACGCCGAACACGCGCTTGATCCGGTCTATGCGCAAAAGCTCGGGGTCAATCTCGACGAGCTTCTGATTTCCCAGCCCGACACCGGCGAACAAGCGCTCGAGATCGCCGACACGCTGGTGCGCTCCGGCGCCATCGACGTTCTCGTCGTCGACTCGGTCGCGGCGCTCACCCCCCGCGCCGAACTCGAAGGCGAAATGGGCGACTCGCTCCCCGGGCTGCAGGCGCGGCTGATGAGCCAGGCGCTCCGCAAGCTCACCGGCTCCATCTCCAAATCCAATACGCTCGTCATCTTCATCAACCAGATTCGCATGAAGATCGGCGTCATGTTCGGCTCGCCGGAGACGACAACCGGCGGCAATGCGCTGAAATTCTATTCCTCCGTGCGTCTCGACATCCGCCGCATCGGCGCGATCAAAAACCGCGACGAAGTGGTGGGCAACCAGACCCGCGTCAAAGTCGTGAAAAACAAGGTCGCGCCGCCCTTCAAGCAGGTGGAATTCGACATCATGTATGGCGAGGGCGTCTCGAAAATGGGCGAGCTGATCGACCTCGGCGTCAAGGCCAATGTGGTGGAGAAATCGGGCTCCTGGTTCTCCTATAATTCCGAGCGCATCGGCCAGGGCCGCGAAAACGCCAAGCAGTTCCTGCGTGACAATCCTGACATGGCCGCCGAGATCGAAGCCGCGATCCGCGCCAATGCCGGCCTCGTCGCCGAGGAAATGCTCACCGGCGAAAACACCGACGAAGACGGCGATATGGCGGCCGAGGCTTAAATTACGGACGGGTCGCGGCGCTCAAGAAGTCGCAATGATGTGAGCGCCGCGGCCCGGCTTTTCTGCACAAATTGCTTTTCCATCTCGTCCGCGAAAGCGCAGGATGAAAGAGCGCCGGACTTTGACTTCACTTAACGGGGCCCCGTAATGGGGAAGAAAGGGAGAAAGACATGATTGGATATGTGACGGTCGGAACCAACGATATGGACAAGGCCGCGAAGTTTTACGACGCGCTCCTCGCCGAGCTTGGCGCGAAGCGCATGATGGAAGGCGACACTTTCATCGCCTGGGGCGCGAGCATGGATTCGCCCGGCATCGGGATCATCAAGCCCTATGACGGCGAGGCCGCGACGGTCGGCAATGGGACCATGGTGGCTCTCGCCTGCGACAAGCCGGAAACCGTCGACCGCATCTACAAGAAGGCGATCGAGCTCGGCGCCAAGGACGAAGGTCCGGCCGGCCCCCGCGGCGACACCTTCTACGCCGGCTATTTCCGCGACCTCGACGGCAACAAGCTCAACGCCTTCTGCATGACATAGGGCTTTCGGCCTGATTGCCCCCGCGCCTGGACGGGCGGCCCGCCTGCAACCATCGCCGGACCGGGGATGTTGCGGATGGACGGGCCCGGCTCTAAGACCTTGACCGCGCCGGCTCCTTCTACGGAACCGGCGCGGTTTCTATATATGGCGCTTCCCCGCATGAGAGGCGGGCGAGGCGGGGACGCAAGACAGGTAAAACGGGACAGGCTCAAGGCATGACGTCGCTGAAAGACATTCGCGCTCAGTTTTTGAATTTCTTCGCCGCGCGCGGCCATACGGTCACGCCATCGGCCCCGCTCGTGCCGCAGAACGATCCGACGCTGCTTTTCGTCAACGCCGGCATGGTGCCGTTCAAGAACATCTTCACCGGCGCGGAAACCCGCGACTACAAGCGCGCGGCCTCGTCGCAGAAATGCGTGCGCGCCGGCGGCAAGCACAACGACCTCGACAATGTGGGCTATACTGCGCGCCATCACACGTTCTTCGAAATGCTCGGCAACTTTTCCTTCGGCGATTATTTCAAGGAAGAGGCGATCGACGCCGCCTGGACGCTCGTCCACAAGGATTTCGGTCTCGCCGCCGATCGTCTCACCGTCACCGTCTATCACACTGATGACGAAGCGTTCGATCTCTGGCGCAAGATCTCCGGCCTGCCGGAAGAGAGAATCATCCGCATCGCCACCAATGACAATTTCTGGGCCATGGGCGACACCGGGCCTTGCGGGCCCTGTTCGGAAATTTTCTACGACCACGGCGGTCACATTCCCGGCGGGCCTCCGGGCTCTCCCGATGAAGACGGAGACCGCTTCGTTGAAATTTGGAACCTCGTCTTCATGCAATTCGAACGCTTCGCCGACGGGCGTCAGGTGGAGCTGCCGAAACCCTCTATCGACACAGGCATGGGGCTGGAGCGCATCGCGGCCGTGCTGCAGGGCGTGCATGACAATTACGACGTCGATTTGTTCCGTACGCTGATCGCCGCGTCGGTCGACCTCACCGGGCGCAAGGCGGAAGGCGATGACAAGCCGGCGCATCGCGTCATCGCCGATCACCTTCGCGCCACGAGCTTCCTCATCGCCGACGGCGTCGGACCGTCCAATGAGGGCCGCGGTTACGTCTTGCGCCGGATCATGCGCCGGGCCATGCGCTATGCTCACGGGCTCGGCGCGCGCGAGCCGCTGCTGGCGAGGCTTGCGCCCGTGCTGGTGCGCGAAATGGGCGGCGCCTATCCGGAGCTCCAGCGTGCGGAAACGCTGATCGTCGAAACGCTGCGTTCGGAGGAAGAGAAATTCCGCTCGCTGCTCGAGCGCGGGCTGAAGCTGCTGGAAGACGAAACGGCCGGGCTTCCTTCCGGCGCCGCGCTGCCGGGCGAGGCGGCGTTCAAGCTTTACGATACTTACGGTTTTCCCCTCGACCTGACGCAGGATGCGCTGCGCCGCGAAGGCCGCACCGTCGATGTCGAAGGCTTCGATAAGGCCATGGCCGCGCAGAAGGCGGCGGCGCGCGCCGCCTGGGCTGGCTCCGGCGACGCCGCCGATGAAAGCGTGTGGTTCGATCTTCGCGCGGAAAACGGCGCCACCGAATTCCTCGGTTACATCCATGACGCCGCCGACGGCGTCATTCAGGCGATCGTTTCCGGCGGCAAGATCGTCGATGAAGCAGGCGAAGGCGACGCGGTTGAAATCATCGTCAACCAGACGCCCTTCTACGCCGAATCCGGCGGCCAGGTGGGCGACGCCGGCCGCATCACCACCGATAGCGGCGCCGTCATTGTCATTGAGGATGCTAAAAAACGCGCGGGCGTGCTCCACGGCCATATCGGCAAGGTTGAAAAGGGAACGGTCAAAAAGGGCGAGGCGGTTCACCTCGCCATCGATGTCGCGCGCCGCGACCGCATCCGCGCCAACCACTCCGTAACGCACCTTGCTCATGCGGCGCTGCGCGAAGTGCTCGGAACCCATGTGGCGCAGAAAGGCTCGCTCGTCGCGCCGGATCGCATGCGTTTCGATATCACTAATCCGAAGGCCATCGGCGCCGGCGAGATCGCCGAGGTCGAGCGCCGCGTCAACGCCGTCATTCGCCAGAACGGCCCTGTGGAAACGCGCATCATGCCTTATGATGATGCCGTCGCCGCCGGCGCCATCGCGCTTTTCGGCGAGAAGTATGACGACGACGTCCGCGTGCTGACCATGGGCCGCGCGCTCGATGGCGAAGACAAGCCGTATTCCGTCGAGCTTTGCGGCGGCACCCATGTGCGCCGCCTCGGCGACATCGCCCTCTTCAAGATTATTGGCGAAAGCGCTGTGTCGGCGGGCGTGCGCAGGATCGAATGCCTCACCGGCGAGGCGGCCCGAACCTATCTGGAACACGAAGCCGCGTTGGCGCGCCAGGCGTCAGATGCACTGAAAACCACTACGGAAGAGCTGCCGGCGCGGATCGAAGCCCTAATTGCTGAGCGTAAAAAGCTCGAACGCGACCTCGCCGAAACGAAAAAGCAACTCGCGCTCGGCGGCGGGGGCGGCGCTGCGGCGGCGAATGATGAAGTGGCGGAGATCGCCGGCGTCAAATTCATCGGCCGGGTTCTCGACGGCGTCGCCGCGAAAGATCTGCGCGGGCTCGTCGATCAGGCGAAACAGAAAATCGGTTCGGGCGTCGCGGCGTTTGTGGGAGTCAATGAAGGCAAGGCGGCTCTCGCTGTAGGCGTCACCGACGACCTGAAAGAGCGTCTTTCCGCCGTCGAGCTTGTGCGCGCCGGCGCCGAGGCCATGGGCGGCAAGGGCGGGGGCGGGCGTCCCGACATGGCGCAGGCAGGCGGTCCTGATGGCGCGCGCGCGAACGACGCCATCAAGGCCATTGAAAAGGCGCTTGGCGCCTAAAGCCGGTTAGCGGATCGAAACGCCGCCGCCCGACGACTTGTCGATATTGGTGTTTTTCGGCGACCCGTAAACCGTAATGTCGCCGCCGCTCGAGGCGTCGGCTTCAAGGCTTTCCGTCGCGTAGACGATGAGGTCGGCGCCGGAAGAAACATCCGCCACGGCGTTTTCGCATTTCAGCTCGCGAGCGTCGAGATCGGCGCCGCTGCTGCCGTCGGCGGTAATTGTCCGGCAACGCCCGCTCAAGACCGCATCGGACCCGGACGACACGGATGCGTTGAAATCGCCAGCGTCGATGCCGCTCGCTTTCACGTCCGCGCCGCTTGAAACGTCGACGCCGTTAAGCTCCGGCATCGTGACGTAAACCGTCACTTGCCATTTGCGGCCGGGGGAAAAGAAAGAACGGTCGTGGGTGCGTCCGATTTCCAGCGCGTCGCCGTCGCGTTCAATGCGCAACCGCTCAAGCGCTTCCGCTTCGCCTTCCGCACGCACGGAATAGGCGCCGCCTACGGTCACTTCGACGTCAACGCCTGCGGAAGCGTCGATCATGGTGAAGCCTGAAAAGTCATAGGATTGCGTGTCTGCGTAAGCGAGGCTCAGCGCACTTACGGAGGCGGCTCCCGCCGCGGCGATAATGGCGATGGTCCTGGTCATGGTTTTCCCTTCCTTTTTAGACGACGCTTGCACGCGCTTTTAAATTTTTAGTCGTCTCTGTTTGCGGTGACGGGCGACTTGATCTTGATGCGTCCTCCCGATGAGCGGTCGATATTGACGCGCTCAGGCGAACCGAAGACCGCGACATGCCCGCCGCTCGACGCATCGCCCACAAGCGCTTTCATGACAGTGATTTCTCCGTGGCCGCCGCTCGACACATCGATATTGGCGCTGCCGCAGACGAGGCCGCGCGCATCGAGATTGGCGCCGCTGGAGATATCGACCGTGCAATTGTCGCTGCGGCCGCTGATGACAGCGAAGGAGCCGCTCGACAAATCGGCGTTGAAGCGGCGCGCATCAATCTCTTCCAGCGTTGAATGGGAGCCTGACGATGCTTCGAGGGCTTCGATTTTTGGCGCCGTTACAATGACTTTATAGTCGGCTTTCTTCTGGTGCCAGCGCAGGCGGTTCCATTCCCGGGAAAGATAAAGGACGCCGTCCTCCACCTCGATTTCAAAATCGCTGAAATCGCCTTCGTCGGTCTGCACCTCGATCGTCTGTTTGCGGCCAGCCGTGGCCACCAGCTTGAGGCCGGCCGAAACCTCTATGGCCTCGAACGGGGCGAGATCGAAATTCCGCGTCTCCGCTGCGGCGGCTGAACTCAGCGCGCAGGCGGCGAGGCCGGAGATGCAAATGATTCGCAACATGGGTCTGCTCCTTAAGGGGAAATACGCAACGCCCCATCTGGTCATGCTGCCATGCAGCGCCCCCGAATGCGAGCCATATGCGCCAAACCGCCTTGAATCTGCGAGGAAGAGGAGGAAAAAGCCCGGATTTTAGGGCCTTAGGCTGGGCTCGCATATGGGTAGGTCACAATAAGCCGGGCTCCAGGGCCTTGCCCTATCCCGCTTGGCGTACGCTCGATTTCGCCGCCGAGCGCGGCCACCAGACTTTCGATAATGCGCCCGCCAAGACCGCCATGGGGATTGCTCGCCCCGGAGGAAAGCCCGACCCCGTCGTCGTCGACGGTGAGGACGCAGCGCTCGCCTTGTCCGTCTCGATGAAACGCCACATGGATAAGGCCGCTTTCGCGGCCTGCGAACGCATATTTGACGGCGTTGGTCACCATTTCCGAAATCAGGACGCCGATCGTCACCGCGTCCCGAGAGGGGATGTCGAAGGCGCCCACATCGGTCGTGATCTCGATATTCTGCTCGAAATTCAAATTGGTTTTGAGATCATCGACAATCTGTTTGATGAAATGACCAGCGGCGACGAACTCGTGATTGGTGTTCATGGCGAGGCGGCGCTGGGTCGCGGCGATGGAAAGGACGCGTCCGCGCGCGGCGCGCAGAGTCGATTTCGCTTCCTCCCCCTCCACCTGATTGGCCTGAAGACTTAAGAACGACGCCACAAGCTGGAGACTGTTGCCAACACGGTGATGCAAGTCGCGGAGCAGCGATTCGACGCGTAAATTTTCTTCTTCGAGAGATTTTTTTGCGGCCTCCAGTTCTTTCGTGCGCTCCGCCACATGATGCTCAAGCTCGGTGTTGAGCGCCATGATTTGCGTGTTGCGCGCCTGCTGCGCCCGGTTTTGCTCACGCAGCATGGCGAGCTGGAGAATAAGAAGGCCGGAAATAATGGCGAGGGCGCCAAGGATGATCTGTCCGACCAGCCTGTCGGTCGCCTGCTGTTCGTGGCGGCGTGTTTGCAACAGCGCCTGTTCTTCCCGGATCAGCATGGACATCATGTCGTTGAAGTCCGCCAGCAGCGCGTCCACATTGCTCTGGCGGACAATGCTTTCACCGGCTCGCCCGTCGCTACCCTCAAACTCGGTGATTGAACGCTTTAGCGAAGCTGTTATATGCTGCGCCTGAATATCGATGTTATCAAGGCGGAGCTGTTGTGCGGGATTGTCCCGCGTTAACTCTCTGATGTTGTCGCGGGCCTGTTGATAGGCCGCCAGTGAATTTTCATAGTCGGTTAGAAACTGTTCATCGCGCGTTATCAGAAAAGCGCGTTCGCCGATAACGGCGCCCTGAACGCCGCTCTGATATTGCAGGGCCTCGGTAATGACAGTGATGGTGTGCGTCACCAGCCCATCGGCTCGATTGCTGGCCTGATTGAAGAAAAACGCCGCTGCGGCGGCGGCGAACAGCACCAGGAGGCCGATGCCCACCGACACCAGGGCGATCATGGTGCGCTGCCGCCGGGTCAGGGTCACTTAAAGCGGCCTTCAAAAAGCGGCTCTATCCGGCGTCGCAAAAGGTGAGCTGTTGTCATGTCGCGCCTGGAGCGGGAAGTTTAAGTGATGACGCCCGCCCGGGGCATCGACAGGCCATGCACGATCGCGGCGCGCAGGGCGCGTTCGTCAAAAGGCTTGGTCAGAATGAAAGTCGGTTCGTAGTCGTCGCCGCTCAAGACGTCGTCCGGATAGGCTGTCAGAAAGATGGCGATTACCGGCAGCTCCGACGTGATGTCGCGCACCGCGTCAAGGCCTGTGCGTCCCGCGCCGAGATCGTAGTCGGCCATCACAACGTCGGGCTTGTGTTTGTGGGCGAGACGCACCGCATCGTCGGCGGTGCGCGCTGTGGCGATGACCTTGAGGCCAATGCTCTCCAGCGTCGCGGCGACTTCAAGCGCGATCACGGGTTCGTCCTCGATCACCAGCGCCGTGCCCGAGACATTTTTAGCGGCGATCCGCTTGCGTTCTTCCGATAAAAGGCGTTTGGCGTCTGCTGGGTCGATGCCGATCAGCTCGGCGGCCTGTTCCGTCTCGATGCCGATGACATCGACGAGCAGCACGAGCTGGCGAGGGGGCTCGGCGGTGAAGGGGCGCGCGGCCAGCACGGACTGGTTCGAAAAAGCGGCGCCGCCTTCCTTGCTGGCGCTGCGCCAGGCGTCATAGAAGGCCCGGAAGACGGTGATCTGCCGCTGCCGGTCTGGCAGTCCCTCCACGGTGGAATAATCGAAGCGCAGCAACGCCGCAGCCGCGATTTCATCGCCCAGAAATTGGTCCGATGTCACCGCCCGCGCGAATTGGCGGACAAAGCGGAGATCTTTTTGAAACGGCGTCAGTTTTGGCATCGCACGTCCAACCGGAGACTATCAACTTTGGCGCAGGTGGCTGGTGCTCAATAACATCCCCACGCCCGGAAAGTTCCAGTCCCGATATGGGACGCGGAGGGACGCTCCCGGACCCCTGAAGGAACCTCAGGCCGCCATGGCCTTGCGGAAGTTTTCGTCAACTTTTTCAAGGAATCCGCTGGTTGTGAGCCATTTTTGCTCCGCCCCGATGAGCAGCGCCAAGTCCTTGGTCATATGACCGGATTCGACCGTCTTGACGACGGTTTGCTCAAGCGTGGTCGCGAACTTGATGAGCGCGTCATTGCCGTCGAGCTTGCCCCGGTGGGCGAGGCCCCGGGTCCAGGCGTAGATCGAGGCGATGGAGTTGGTCGAGGTCTCTTCCCCGCGCTCATGGGCGCGGAAGTGGCGGGTCACGGTTCCATGGGCGGCTTCGGCCTCTACGGTCTTGCCGTCCGGCGTCATCAGCACGGAGGTCATCAGGCCGAGCGAGCCGAAGCCTTGCGCCACCGTGTCGGACTGGACGTCGCCGTCGTAATTCTTGCAAGCCCAGACATAGCCGCCGGACCATTTGAGGCAGGCGGCCACCATATCGTCAATGAGGCGGTGCTCATAGGTCAGTTTGTGCTCTGCGAATTTGTCCTTGAATTCCGTCTCGTACATCTCAGCGAAGAGATCCTTGAAACGTCCGTCATATTTTTTGAGGATCGTGTTCTTGGTCGAAAGATAAAGCGGATATTTGCGCTGCAGGGCGTAGTTGAAACAGGCGCGAGCGAAGTCGCGGATCGAATCGTCGAGATTGTACATGCCCATGTAAATGCCGGCGGACGGCGCGTCGAAGACGTCATGCTCGATGACGTCGCCATTCTCGCCTTCCCATTTCAGGGTCAGCTTGCCCTTGCCCGGGAACAGCATGTCGGTCGCCCGATACTGGTCGCCGAACGCATGACGGCCGATGATGACAGGCTGGGTCCAGCCCGGCACCAGACGCGGAACGTTGCGGATGATGATCGGCTCGCGGAAGACAACGCCGCCGAGAATGTTGCGGATCGTGCCGTTGGGCGAGCGCCACATCTTCTTGAGTTTGAATTCCTCAACCCGCGCTTCGTCCGGGGTGATGGTGGCGCATTTGACGGCGACGCCGTATTTCTTGGTGGCCTCAGCCGCATCGATAGTGATCTGGTCATTGGAGTCGTCGCGGCTCTTCATGCCAAGATCGAAATATTTCAAGTCGATATCGAGATAGGGATGGATGAGCTTGTCCTTGATCATCTGCCAGATGATCCGGGTCATTTCGTCCCCGTCCATTTCAACGACTGGATTATCGACTTTGATTTTTTGCATGGAATTCCCTACCGGACTTGCTGGCGCGTAAGAGATCAGGAGCGCATGTGGCTTATGGCTGGATGGAGTTTGCCGGGCTATTAGCACTGGCGGGACGGAAATGAAAAGGGGGGCGGGCGGATTGCCGGAAAAAGACGCGACAGAGGAGCCGAAGCGATGAGCCGCGAGAAACAGGGGCGCGAAGAGATCGCCGGCGGGCGACGGATGGCGCGCCGCGACGGGCTCGCCGTGCTGGGGCCAGCGCCGCTTTTCGTGCTGGTCGAGCCGCAGATGGGGGAAAATATCGGCGCGACGGCGCGGGGCATGCTCAATTTCGGGCTTTCGGGCCTACGCCTCGTCAATCCCCGCGACGGCTGGCCCAACGAGAAAGCCGGGGCGATGGCCGCGGGCGCGTCCATCGTCATCGACCAGACGCGGGTTTTCGAGTCGACAGCAGCGGCGCTTGCGGGTTGCCAATATGTGCTGGCGACGACCGCCCGTCCGCGTGAGGCGCTTCTGCCCGTCCTGGAACCGGCTGCGGCGGCGGCGGAAATGAAGCAAAGGATCGGACGCGGCGAAACCTGCGCTGTTCTCTTCGGCGGCGAGCGGGCCGGGCTTTCCAATGAAGACGTGATGCGCGCTGACGGCATTGTTTCCATTCCCGTCAATCCGGCTTTCGCATCGCTCAATCTCGCGCAGGCCGCCCTCATTGTCGCCTATGAATGGGCGAAGGCGGACGGGCGCGCGGCGCCGGCGTCGGAGCTCGACATCGCGATCCCTGCGCCGCGGGAGGATTTCGAGCGCTTTTTCGACCATCTCGTCGCGGAGCTCGACAAGGCGGGCTATTTCTTTCCGGAAGCAAAGCGCGCCAATATGGAGCGCAACTTGAAGGTCGCCTTCATGCGCGCCGGGCTGACGGAAGGGGAAGTGCGGTCATTGCGAGGCGTCATCAAGGCGCTGGCGTCGCAGCGCGGCGGCGCCGACAAATAGCGCCACGGCCCCTTGCTTTTCCAGCCGGTCCGATGCTGGACAAGCGCGCACGCTTCTTTAAAAAAGCTGGCTCGAAACCGATTGTTCCGGATGGCGCGATCAGAATGGAAGAACAGACTAAGCCTGCGATTATCGCGCATCATGAAGTCCGGGACATATTCCCGACCAACATCATCGTGGCCGAGATAGAGGACGCTGCGGCGCTGAACGCCAGATTGAAAGAAACAATCTTGGCGCGCAAGCAGGTTTCGGAAGGCATCACCCGCTCCAATGTCCTCGGCTGGCATTCGGACAGCAAGATGCTGAAATGGGGCGGCGAAGCTGCGCAGCGACTCGCCCAGGCCATGATGCAGCTTTGCGGTCAGCATACGAAAGATATCGGCGCTACATCAGGACGGCCCCGTTACCGGATGTCTATCGATATGTGGGCCAATGTCTCGCCCGCGGGCGCCTCGAACCAGTATCACGCTCACCCGTCCTGTCTGTGGTCGGGGGTTTATTATGTGGATGACGGCGGCGATCCGGAGGGCGGGCCCTTGGTTCTTCTCGATCCGCGCTTTCCCATGAATCGGATGTATTCTGCGGATTTAGTTTTCGTGGATCAGAACGGCGCGCACCAGAACACCAAGGAGCGTTTCGCGCCCACGCCGGGGCGGATGGTGATTTTCCCGTCCTGGCTCATGCACGGGGTCCGGCCGCATTCCGGACCAGGGGACAGGATTTCAATCGCGATCAACCTTGCGGCGCTGCCCGGCGCAGGCGCCTCCCTGAATGTCAGCCTGACAGGATAAGCGCGGCCTGCTTGCAAATCAGCGACAAAATAGCCGAAGTTCGACGCGGATAAAGGAGCGGGGATCTATGCTGAAACAAATCGCGGGCGCATTGGCGCTTTTGCTCGCCGCTTGCGGGGGCGGACCTGAAGCGCCGGAAGATTACGATGTCATCATCCGTGGAGGGACGGTCTATGACGGCTCCGGGAAGCCCGGAAAAACGGCTGATGTGGCGATCACGGAGGATCGCATCGCAGCGGTGGGTGATCTGGGCGACGCCGAAGCCGAAACCATCATCGACGCCGAAGGTCTCGCCGTGGCGCCGGGCTTCATCAACATGCTTTCATGGGCGGTGGAAGACCTGATCGAAGACGGGCGCAGCCTTGGCGACATTTCCCAAGGCGTCACCTTGGAGGTTTTCGGCGAGGGCGTTTCCTACGGTCCGTGGTCGGAGGAGGTCAAGGCCCAGGCGAAGGCGCGCCAGTCCGACATATATTATGATATCGAGTGGACGACGCTGGGCGAGTATCTGGAATTCCTCGAGCAGAAGGGCGTGTCGCCCAATGTGGGGTCCTTTGTCGGCGCTACGACCTTGCGCGCCGATGTCATCGGCTACGACAATCGCGCCGCGACGCCGGAAGAGCTTGAGGAAATGCAGGAGATGGTTCGCGTAGCCATGGGCGAAGGCGCCATGGGCGTCGGCTCCTCGCTGATCTATGCGCCGGCGAATTTCGCGAGCACCGAAGAACTGACGGCGCTTGTCGCCGCCGCCTCTGAATCCGGCGGCATGTATATTTCCCATATCCGGTCCGAAGACGAAGAATTGCTCGAAGCCGTTGACGAGTTGATCGGCATTGCGCGCGCCACCGGCGCGCCGGCGGAAATCTATCACCTGAAGGCGAGCGGGCGCGCTAATTGGGGCAAGCTCGACGATGTCATCGCCAAGGTCGAGGCGGCGCAAGCGGAAGGGCTGAAAATCACCGCCGACATGTACGCCTATCCGGCAAGCTCCACCGGCCTCGACGCTGCGATGCCTTTGTGGGTGCAGGAAGGCGGCTACGAGAAATGGGCGGAGCGCCTGCGCGATCCTGCAATCCGCGCGCGCGTCGCAAAGGAAATCCGCGAGTCTACAGACACGTTTGTCAGCGGCATCACCAACGCAGGCGGACCCGAAGGGGTTTTGCTAGTCGGTTTCCGCAATCCGGACTTGAGGAAATATATCGGCAAGACGCTGGCGGAAGTCTCAGAGGAGCGCGGAACGCCTTACGAGGAAACGGCCATGGATCTCGTCGTCGAAGACGGCAGCAGGGTGCAGGTCGTTTACTTTTCAATGTCGGAAGAGAACATCAAAAAGAAGATCGCGCTCCCCTGGGTCAGCTTCGGTTCCGACGGCGGCTCCATGGCGCCGGAAGGCGTTTTCCTGGAGCAGAGCACCCATCCGCGCGCTTACGGAAATTTCGCACGCATCTTCGCCAAATATGTGCGCGACGAAGGCGTCATTACCATTGAAGAAGCGGTCAGGAAACTGACGTCGCTGCCGGCGGGCAATCTCAAACTGAAAGACCGCGGGCTTCTGGCGCCCGGCTATTACGCAGATGTCGTCGTGTTCGATCCGTCTGAAATTCAGGATAAGGCGACTTTCGCCGAACCGCATCAGCTTGCCGTCGGCGTCGAGCATGTCTTCGTGAATGGCGTCCACACATTGAAAGACGGCGGGCATACAGGCGCCAAGGCGGGCCGTGTGGTGCGCGGCCCCGGCTGGACGGGCTGGGGCGAAGCGGCGGATCATTAGAAAAGGGGACGGCCGCATGGCCCAGCAAAAGGCGCTTGAACGCATCGATCACGCAGATGCGCTTCATAATCACCGATTCAAATATTACGACTTCGCCATGGCGGCGACCTGCGTGATTATCGTGTGTTCGAATATCATCGGCGCCGGCAAGGCGGCGACCGTCTTCGGCTTCACCTTCGGCGCCGGCGTCCTCTTTTTTCCACTCTCCTATGTGCTCGGCGACGTTCTGACCGAAGTTTACGGTTACGCGCGCGCGCGCCGCGTCGTCTGGGCCGGCTTTGCGGCAGCGGCGTTTGCAGCGGGCATGGCCGCGGTCATCACCGCCATGCCGCCCGCCGCCTGGTGGAACGAAGATCTTGGCGGCGTCGACAAACAAACTGCGTTCGCCCTCAATTTCGGTCAGGCGCCGCGCATCGTCGCCGCGTCATGTCTTGCGATCTGGGCGGGCGAGATGGCGAACGCCTTCGTCATGGCGCGGATGAAAGTCGCTTCCGGGGGCAAGCATCTCTGGCAGCGGACCATCGGCTCCACCATTGTGGGGCAGGGCGTCGATACGCTTATCTTCTATCCGCTGGCCTTTCTCGGCATATGGACGTTGGAAGGCGTGTTGACGGTGATGGCGACCAATTACGTCTTGAAAGTGCTCTGGGAAGCTGTCCTGACGCCGGTCACCTACCGAGTTGTCGGGATGTTGAAGCGGGCCGAGGGCGTCGACGTCTATGACGCGGATACGGATTTCACGCCATTTTCCGTCAGATCTTAGTATCGCTGCTTGTTGCGCTTGAAGCCCGGTGGAGTTTGAAGGTAAACTCCCCAGTGTAACGCCTTCATAACCCATGAAAACGGGCGCGCCATGGCGGACGATCACAAGACGGTTCTCGAAATGGCCGCCGCAGCGGCCAGCCGCGGCTCCGGTCCGCGCATCGCCATTCTCGGCGCCGGCTTTTCCGGCATGGGGATGGCCATCCGCCTGAAGCAGGAAGGCTTCGACAACTTCACGATCTACGAAAAGGCGAACGAAGTCGGCGGCACCTGGCGCGAGAATATCTATCCCGGCGTCGCCTGCGACGTGCCTTCGCATCTTTATTCGTTTTCGTTCGAGCCTAATCCCAACTGGTCGCGGCGTTATTCCCCTGGCGGCGAAATCTGGGACTACATGAAACACTGCGCCCGCAAATACGGGCTCTATCCTTTCATCAACTTCAACAAGACTGTCACCGCGATCCGCCATGACGGAAAGGAATGGACGGTCGATTTCGCCGATGGATCGTCCGCCGCCGCCGATTATGTGGTGAGCGGTCTTGGCGGCCTCCATGAACCCAACGTGCCGGACATCGAAGGCTTGAAAGAGTTCAAGGGACCGGTGTTTCACACCGCGCAATGGCGCGACGATGTGGACCTCTCGGGAAAGCGCGTCGCCATCGTCGGTTCAGCGGCGAGCGCGGTGCAAGTCATTCCCGCCATCGTCGACAAGGTCGCGCATCTCGATGTCTATCAGCGCACGCCCAACTGGGTGATGCCGCGCATGAGCTACGCCTATCCGAATTGGTTGAAGGGCGTGTTTGCGAAAGCGCCGCTGCTGGCGCGGGCCTATCGCGGGTTTTACTTCACCATCTTGGAATGGCGCTTCAACGCTTTCAAGAAAGACGAGAACAGGGTGAAGGCGTTCGTCCGCAAGACGTTTAAGAAACATCTCGAAGCCCAGGTTCCCGACCCTGGATTGCGCGCGAAGCTGACGCCGGATTATCCCGTCGGCTGCAAACGCATTTTGATCTCCGACGACTATCTGCCTGCGATCCAGAAGCCGAATGTGGATCTCATCACCGAAGGGATCGAGGCGGTGACGCCGACAGGCCTCACGACGAAAGACGGAAACGATCACCCTGCGGATGTCCTCATCCTCGCCACTGGCTTCAAACCGTTCGACATTCTTGAATCGATCGATGTGGTGGGCCCCTCGGGGAAAAGCCTCAGCGAAACGTGGAAGGACGGCATCGCCGCGCACCGGACCATGATGGCGCCCGGTTTTCCGAATTTCTTCATGCTGCTCGGGCCAAACTCCGGCCTCGGCCACAACTCGGTGATCCTGATGATCGAGGCGCAGGTGAATTACGCTATCGATCTCATCAAGCGCGCCGGTGACAGGGGACAGATCGCGCCGCGCCCGGAAGCGGCCAAAGCCTTCGACGACCGCATCCAGCTCGACCTTCAGGACCGGGTCTGGGCGGCGCGCTGCGGCGCCTGGTATGTCGACGAGAACGGCCGCAACTTCACCCTCTATCCCCACGACGTGCGCACCTATCTCAAAGAGATGAAGACGCCGGATTTCTCGGAATACGAGATCGAGCGGACAAGACAGCCGGCGCTTTGACCGGCTTCCGGCAGCCGGAATATTTTCGCCCTTTAGTTGCATCCGCCTCGCCGGTGCATAGCAATGGCGAATTCATCGTAAATATTTTCATTCCGGAAACGAGCGATCCCTTGCGTTGGCGCGGACCCAGTGCAATGTGCACGCTTTGCGTAAGTTAAGGGGGATCCTTGTGATCAAGAAGTTCGTAGCAGTAGCCGCAGCAACAATGTTTGCGTTCGCCGCGGCGCCGGCGCAGGCTGGCTTAGTCTATATCGGCACCTATCCGGGCAATGATAACGCCTCGGGCAACAACAACGGCGCCAACAACGATATCCGCGACGAAATCTTCGCCTATAACGGCGATACGACTGTCGAGTTTCTCGCCAAGATAGATCTTTGCGAGACTGACGAAGACGAATGTCCGGTGAATGGTCAAAAACCCTCAAACGGCGCGGTTTCCGCAAGTCTCTTTTCATTGGTGATGGACAGCGATTACGACGGCACGGTCAATTTCGACCTCACCGGGACTGGAAAAGGCTTGGAGTATGTAGCGCTGAAAGCCAGCAACGCGTTCGCCCTTTTCTATTGGGATATGGACCCGCTTGTCGGGATGTTCGTATTCGACGTCTTTGATTACATCGATGCAGGCCTGTCGCACATTTCTTTCTATGGCGGCGACTACACCCCGCCGAATGAAGTGCCGCTTCCGGCCGCCGCATGGCTGATGCTGGCGGGCCTTGGCGGGCTCCGTTTCGCCGGCCGCCGCAAGGCCGCTTAACCGCCTCAAGCCACGGTTTGGATTAAGAAAAGCCCGCATTCTGGCGGGCTTTTCGCGTTTCCGGCGGAAAACCGGGCCGAAAGGCCGTTTTCCGCGGCTTCCGGCGTTGACAGGCTGGTCTCCTCCCTTTATTGCCCGCCGCTTCAAACGGGTGGCGCGCATACCGCCGTTGCAATCGTTTCGGGGATGGGCCCCGGAGCCGGGACGCGCCGAGAGTGAGGACTACATGTCAAAGCGCATCAGCGCCAAGCACAAGCTTGACCGCCGGGTCGGCGAAAACGTCTGGGGCCGGCCGAAATCTCCCATCAACAAGCGCGATTACGGCCCGGGCATGCACGGCCAGCGCCGCAAGGGCAAGCTGTCGGACTTCGGTCTGCAGCTCATGGCGAAGCAGAAGCTCAAGGGCTATTACGGCAATATCTCCGAAAAGCACTTCGAGAAGATCTATAACGAAGCCGTCCGCCAGCGCGGCAACACCGCCGAGCTGCTGATCGGCCTTCTCGAGAGCCGTCTCGACGCCGTCGTCTATCGCGCGAAATTCGTGCCGACCGTGTTTGCGGCCCGCCAGTTCATCAACCACGGCCATGTGAAGGTGAACGGCGTTCGCACCAACATCCCCTCCATGCGCCTCAAGGTCGGCGATGTCGTGGAAATCAAGGAAAAGTCGAAAAACATGGCGCTGGTGCTGGAAGCCCTGCAAAGCGCCGAGCGCGATATTCCCGACTATATCGAAGTCGATCCGAAGAAGATGACGGCGACCTATTTGCGGACGCCGGAATTCGCCGAGGTGCCTTACCAGTGCACCATGGAGCCGAATCTGGTGGTCGAATATTACTCCTCGTAATAAGCTCATTACGGTTGACGCAAAAAAGCCGCCTTCGGGCGGCTTTTTATTTTTTTAAAGAATGACATGAGGTTACGGGTGGAATGCTTCTGTAGCATGGCGGCAACAGAAGGCGGGTGAAATGCTCCGTACCGACACATTTTTGACATGAACCTGTCCGGAACGGCGTGATCACAGTTTACGCTTCCGTTCAGCGCTCCCGGTGGAGGGTCGGGGCCAGCCTTTGCAAGGAAGGCGGGCACCGATTGGGCGCGCCGGGCAGTAACGGGAGCAAATCACATGTCGGACAAAACCATGCGCAAGGGCTTGCTTGCGCTGCTTACAAGCGCGTCAGCCGGGGCGATCATGTCGGCCGCTCCCGCAGGGGCCCAGGAAGTCGAAACCATTCCGGAACGTACGGCCGACGAGATTGAGGAGCGCACCGGCGACGTGGTCGTCGTTACCGGCTCGCGGATCCGCAGGGACGAATTTTCAAGCCCCGGCCCGGTTCAGGTCATCGATCCCCGTCTTGGAGAATTGCAAGGCACCATCGACGCCGCAGCGCTGATCCAGTCTTCGTCAGTGGCGTCGGGCTCAGCCCAGACGACCTCGGCGATCTCTTCGAACTTCGTCACTAATGGCGGCGCGGGCGCGGCGACGGTTTCGCTGCGCGGCCTCGGCGCGGAACGCACCCTGGTGCTCTTGAACAGCCGCCGCGCCGGACCCGCCGGCACGCGCGGCGCGGTCAGCTCCTTCGACCTCAACGTGCTGCCAACCTCGATCATCGACAATATCGAAATTCTAAAAGACGGCGCCTCATCCATTTACGGTTCGGACGCTGTTGCGGGCGTCGTCAACATTATCACCAAGCGCGACACGGACGGCATCGAGTTCGATTTCTTCGGATCGCAGCCTCTCGATTCGGGCGGCGAGGAATATCGCGCCAGCGCCACCTGGGGCAAAACCTTCGACCGCGGCCATATCCTGACCTCGTTCGATTACTACAAACGCAAGGAGCTGGCGCGCGGCGACCGGCCCAAATATCTCGAATGCGGCGAAGAGCGCATTTTCGATTCGCCCGGCGGCAACCGCGTCGATCTCATCGATCCGCGTACTGGCAATTACAAATGCTCCGACGACCTGCCCTGGGGCCACATCTGGATTTACGACCTGCATTACTACGATTATGGCTACGGCTATACGACCAACCCGGGATCGAATATTCCGGGCAGCGGTCCTGGCGTGGTGACCAAGTTTCAATACAATTACGCCGGCGACAATCTTCAGGACTACATTCCCGCGCTCGCGCCGCCGCGCGACGGATCGGATCTGACCGTTCCGGAAGGGTTTTTTCCTGTTGAATACGATCCGATCTCTTACGCTCTCTTCAACCAGCAGTCGCCCTTCATTCCTGAAGTGACGGTCATACCGGAAACGACCCGCTACACCGCCTATCTCGATGCGGCCTTTGAGATTACCGACAATGTCGAGGTGTACGGAGAATTTCTGTTCAACCGTCGCGAGACCTATCAGAACAGTTGGGTTCAGTTCTGGGATTTCAGCCTGACCTCAGCGCCAGGTTCAATTGAGTTCTTCGGCGCCGGCCCGAATCCTTTCAACCCGGCGACCGGGCCCTACCTCACCAGCTCCACGCCGATCACCAATCATGCGGACGCCTCGCAGCAGGTGGATTATTTCCGCGGCGTCGGAGGTTTCCGGGGCGAGTTCGAAGGCGGGTTCCTGAACAACTGGGCTTGGGACATCTATTCCCAATACAGCCGGTCCAAGGGACTTTACCGCAACGACCAAATCTACAAGGACTCGATCGATTATCAGTATGCGATCGGCTACGGATATTTCCCGGATGGCTGCGAAGGCTTTGTCACGCCCGTCAGCCAGAAAGAATGCGTGACCATCGACTGGTGGGACCCCGAGCTATTGCGCGGGAACATTCCGCAAAATGTCCGCGACTATCTCTTCGGCACCGAAGAAGGCAAAACCATCTATACGCAAGCCTATGTGGAAGCGATCCTGACCGGCAACCTGATCGAACTTCCGGCCGGCCAGCTCGGCGCGGCGTTCGGCGCCACCTACAGGAGGGACTCGCTGAACGATCTTCCCGGCGACATCACCTATGCGGAAAATCCGTTCTACGATCCAAGCGACCCGGACTCAGATCCGTTCATCAACAACTCGTGGACGGGCAGCGCCTCCGGCAATACAGTGGGCACAAGCAAGACGATGGAGTTTTTCGGCGAGCTGAGCATTCCATTGCTGCGCGATCTGCCGGGCATTCAGTATTTCGAGGTCGGCGTGGCGGGGCGCTACACAGACGTCAATACGGTGGAAGACACCGCGCAGACCTGGAAGATCAGCGCCAACTGGGTCGTTACAGACTGGCTGCGCATCGGCGGCACCATGGGCACCTCGTTCCGCGCGCCGGCGTTGTTTGAGCTCTATCTCGCAGACCAGACCTATTTCGAGGGCCAGCGGGTCATTGAACCTTGCGCGGGATGGGGAGAGGCGCTGGCGAGGGGCGACATATCCCAGCAGCTTGCGGACAACTGCGCTGCTGAAGGCGTGCCGCCCAATTACACGGCGGGCGCAATCTCCTCCACCATCATCACGCGGGGCGGTCTTGGCGAGCTCGAGCCGGAGACTTCGAAAGCCAAAACAGCGAGCGTCACCGTATTTCTCGATCCGATCCTGCCGGAATCAACGCGCGCGAGCATTCGCGCCGACTATTTCGACATCGAGGTCAATGGTGAGATCGCGCAGCTCGGACCGGCGAATATTCTCTTTGGCTGTCTGTCGTCCGAGTTTTACCCGAACGATCCTTTGTGCGATCTCTATGAGCGCAACGGGCAGGGGAATGTGAATTCGATTGCGACGGTGACGGACCAGTTCATCAACGTGAACAGCCAGATAAACCGCGGCCTCGACTTCACAGTGCGCCTCGATCAGCAGTTGCCCGGCAATTGGGGCGACCTCCAGATCATGTCGCAGATGACGTTGCAGCTTAAAGATACGATCGAGCTCTTTGAAGGCACGGTCGAAAATGTGAACGGCGAAGAAGGAGAGCCGAAATTAACCGGTGATCTGAACATTCGCTGGGACAAGAATGACTGGTCTTTCCTCTGGTCAATCGACTATGTGGGCCGCACCAGCGATCTCGACGATTTCCGGGAAGAGTCCGGTCTCGACAGCGCTTGCGGCGTGACGGACATTCTCCATGACGGCCCCTATTGCGTGGATGTCGTCGCGGAACGGACGATCTATCACAGCGTTTCCATGTCGAAGACGTTCGATGACGAGAAGTTCACGGTCATCCTCGGCGTCGCAAATCTCTTCGACCAGGAGCCGCCGCGCGTTTCCGAATATGGCGCGAACTTCAGCTCGATCACCAATCTGGGCGCCGTGCCTTATCATTCGCAATACGACTTTGTGGGCCGGCGGGTCTTCCTCAATCTGACGGCGGCGTTCTAACGAAGACGGTGCGTTAAGGTTTACGGGCGATGGCGCGGATCCATCGCCCGTAATTTTTTTGACTTCATTGCCTCAAGCAGGGTTTGGTTTTAAGTCTTTGCTTCGGGGGCCGACGCCGGGAAGAAAGAGGGTTCCGTAAATGCCCAGAGTCTCGATGATGCCGGACACGCTGAATGCGGAAAACCGCAAGTTCGCGCAAAAGCCGCTGACCGAGCCCCTGTTCATCAACTCGGTGCCGAAAAGCGGCACGCATCTCTTGCGCAACATCGTCAGGATGTTCGTGCCGGTCGAACAGCAATATCATGACCAGTTCATTCAGCATCCGAACCTTCAGCAGCATCTCGCGGCTTTCGATCCGGCGAAGAATTATCTGAGCTGGGGCCATCTCCTGTTTTCGGACGCGTCGGCGATTGAACTCGCCGGCGTCAGAAAGGTCATTCTCTATCGCGACCCTCATAGCTGGGTCCTGGCGCGGGCGCGGTTTTTTCTTTCAGACGAATTTTCCGGCAATATCGATCATGTGAAAGGCGGGCGCATCAAGGTCGAGGAGCTCTTGAACCTCATGATCCTCGGCATCTATCAGAAAGTGCCGTCGATGCTCGATCTCTACACGCATAACGCCGTCGCCTGGCTCGGGACGGAAAACGCGGCGGTGAAATATGAAGAACTTGTGCAGGCGGTGAAGACTGTCGACAGTCTGGATGCGGAAGTCTACTTCCGCCGGCTTCTGGGGCAGTGCGGGATCGACCCCGTTCCCGACGACTGGCGCGAACGGGTGAAGGTCGGCGCCGACCGCAAGCAGAGCGGCACGGCGCGGGAAAATCTCACAGGTCTCGAGGTCGAGATCCCGGACGTTCTGCCGGAAGCGCAGAAGAAGCTCGTCGAATTCATGGCGCCGGGGCTGCGCAAGCTGCTCGGCTACGAATAAGCCAGACTAGCTCTTTAGACGCGCCTTCATTTCCGCGATCAGGGCGTCGATGCCTTTCTCGCCGCCGCCATTATTGGCGATGATCGAGGTGAACTGCTCCTGCTGTTCAATGGCGAGCCAGATCTCGTTGGCGCCGGCGTCGAAGATCGACATGGCGCCTTCCTTGTCGCGATAAATGCGCCAGTGGATGAGCGCGTCGGCGAACTGGTCGCCGGGTTCGGGATTGGCGATCTTCGAATTGACGACAATGTCATAAGCGGCGCGATCCACCGAACCCGTAACCATAAGCTTCTGGCCGGCGTAATTCTCCATCGTGTTGCGATAGACCATCTTTGCGTAGTCTGCGAAGAGCGGAAAATATTCGGCCGCTTGAGCGTCGGTCATCTGCCGGGCATATTTGCCGAGCACGAACCGTCCGACGCGGCGCATGTCCACATATTTGTCGACGAGATCGTCGACCGCGGCGAACATCGCCTGCTTGTCGCCGCTTTGCAGCTTCGGCGCGGCTTCATCGAGAATATTCTGGACATAGGTTTCCGCGGCCTGATCGGCGGACGCAGGCGAAGCGATGCCTAAACCTATGAGGCTTGCGGCGGAGAGGGCGGCGAAGGCGCGGCGGGTGAGCGACATAAACTATTCTCCCAAGGCGAACTGACTATTCGAGTTCTTCGAATTCTTCGAAGTCGCCGATGTCCGGCAGGTCCTCATAAGTGGTTTGGCCGTTGTTGATCTCGCGTTTGCGCGACTGGAGATAGAAACTGCGGATCGAAGCGTAAAAGTCGAGTGAATCATTCCTGATGCCGTCAAGCGGCTCGATCAGCGGTTCGCGCGAGGAAATGACGCCGACGCCTGCCGTCGAGTATTGGAGATACATGGCCGGATCGGTTGAAATCCAGAAGGCCGGGGCGAGCGTCAGATCGACGCCCGACCCGAAGCCGTCTCGCATAGTGCTTGGGCCAAGGAACGGCAATACGAGATAAGGGCCGGAATCGACGCCCCAGACGGCCAGCGTCTGGCCGAAATCTTCCGAATGCTGAGCAATGCCCATGCGCTCCGCGGGGTCGCCCATGCCGCCGAAACCGATGGTGGAATTGATGAAGAAACGGCCGAGGGTTTCGCCGGCGCGTTTCGGCTCGCCCTGCAGGATGTCGTTGACGAAAATCACCGGCGTCCTGAGATTGGCGAGAAAATTGCGGATGCCCTTGCGCTGTTTCTTGTGCGTGACGGCGCGATAGGCTTTCGCGGTTGGGGTCATGATTTTGCGGTCGAGCCCGTCATTGAAGGCGAACATCTTGCGGTTGAAGCCTTCCCAGGGGTCGGCAACGGCCTCGCTGGTCTGCGTATCTGCGGCCTCAAGCTCGCGGGCGAGGGCGTCCGGGTCGTCGCCTGCGCCGGAAAGCTGGGCCGATGCCGTTCCAGCGAGGGCCAGCCAGAGGACGGCGCAGGATGCAGCGATGACTTTCATAAACAAGCGCCCCCTCTGGCGGTTTTTCCACGGCTTTCGGCCCGGTTTTCCGGCTCCATTTAGCCTCACCATATAGGGCTTCGCGGCGCCGGAACAATGAACAAACCATGACGATTGCGTGGGGTTCCCGGCGCGATTGCCCTCTCATAAAGATATCTTTATGTTTCAACGGGTTGGCGGTTGTAATCTAGGAGTATGCCTATGGCGCTCGATGCTGCGCTCAATATTTTCCGCGCCATCGGCGAAGAAACCCGGCTCAGGATCATGGTCCTCTTGATCCGGGGCGAACTGACCGTAAGCGAAATCACTGTGATCCTGGGCCAGAGCCAGCCGCGGGTCAGCCGCCATTTGAAAATCCTCGCCGACGCGGGCCTCGCCGAACGCCACCGGGAGGGCGCTTGGATGTTTTACCGGACGGCGCCGCCCGGTGGAGATCCTTCCTGCGAAGCGGTGATCGCGGCGGCCCGCGCCATTGGCGAGACTGGCGACCGGCTCCTGGCCCGGGACGCTGAGCGTTTCGAGCAGACCCGCCAGGCCCGGGCCGCCCAGGCCGCCGCCTATTTCGAGGCGAATGCGCGCGAGTGGAGCCGGCTTCGCGCTCTGCACCTGCCGGAACAGGATATCGAGGCGCGCATTTTGGCGCTTGCGGAGGACGGGCCGATTTCCTTGTTTGTGGATCTCGGCACTGGCACTGGACGGATGCTGGAGATTTTCGCCGAGCGCTACGAAAGCGCTGTCGGCTATGATCTTTCTCACGAAATGCTGGCGCTCGCGCGCGCCAATCTTGATCGCGTCGGCGTCGCCCATGCGCAAGTGCGCCATGGCGATCTTTTTTCATTGCCGCTGGAGGATCATTGCGCCGATGTCGCCTGTCTTCATCAGGTTCTGCACTATCTGGCGGAACCCGGCGCTGCCGTCGCGGAAGCGGCGCGGATTCTGAAAAAAGGCGGCCGGCTCATCATTTCCGATTTCGCGCCGCACGATCTTGAATTTCTGCGCGAGGAACACGCCCATCGCCGGCTCGGCTTTTCCGATGCGGAAGTCTCGGACTGGTGCGCCGCTTCAGGATTAAAGCTCGACAAGATTGAAACGCTGTCCCCGTCGCCAGGCGACACGGAAAGGTTGACGGTGAAAATCTGGCGCTGTCTGGCGCCCTGATTTTCAGTGTGCAGAATGTTTTTGCGTCTATTGAAAAACCCCAGCGATCGCCAGTGCGATCAACGTAAACGCCGCGCCGCATAAGAGCCCGCTCACCAGCACGCCAAACTCCTGAAACGTACGCCCCATCGCCCCGTCTCCCGTTCTGCGCCAAACGATATTCTTGTCGCCGTTTTAGCGTCCTCTGCCGCCCCCAGCCGCAGCAGCAAGGGGAGTGTGTCCGTGAAATGACGTTGTGGCAAAGGGTGCGCCTGTGGAAAAAGCGCAAGGGGTGCGCGCGCCGGTGGATAAATCTTTGCCGGTCATGGAAAAATATTCTGGAACTTAGTTTTCCACACTCCCATCCCTGCGGTTCTGGATTTTGGCGGCGCGTCCCTCTATGACGCACGGCATGTCATTCTGGGAGAAAGTTGAAGCGGGGATCGCCGAGGCGAAGCGGCGCACATTGGGCGCGGTTCTGGAGGCGTACGCCGCCCAGAAGCAGCGGCGCAATGAGGCGGCGTTCTCTATGGCGCTGATCGCGCTTTCCGCGAAAATGGCGAAGGCTGACGGGATCGTCACCGATGACGAGATCGACGCCTTTCGCGGCTATTTCCATTTTCCAGACAGCGAGGCTGACAAGGTCCGCATGGTCTACCAGCTCGCCCAGCAGGATGTGGCGGGGTTCACGGAATATCTCACCCGGGTTGCGAAAATCTTCGATGACGCGCCCGAAGTGCTGGAGGATGTCCTCGACTGTCTGTTCCATGTGGCGGTCGCGGACGGGGTCGCCCATCCGCGCGAGCTGCAGCTGCTGGAGGAAGCGGCGAAGGTGTTCGGTCTTGCCAAGCCGGCTTTTCACCGCCTCAAAGCCGTGCATCTCGGCCTTGGCGCCGACGATCCCTATCTCATTTTGGGAATTGAACCCGGCGCGCCGCTGGAGGCGATTAAGGCTGCCTATCGCGCCTTGTCGCGCGATCACCATCCAGACGCGCTGATGGCGCGGGGCGTGCCGTCCGACCTCGTGCGCATCGCCGAAGGCCGCATGGCGGCGATCAACGGGGCCTATGAGCAGATATTAACCGATTACAGTTAAATCGGGCGCAAAGGTTGCGTCAGCTATAGACGGCGACCTGCAATTTTGGTCTGATGGGCGGGCAGAGTCGCGTAAACGGGTTCCCGGTGGAAAAAACGATCCTGACGACAGATTCTAATGCGGGCCATTCTGGCGCCGCCGTTTCTGATGCGGCCCGGCCCCGGGCGGTCAAGCGCGCAGGAGAGGCGCTGTTTTTCACGGGCGTCATTCTTCTTTCTTCTCTCGCCGTTGTCGCCATCGCCATCGCCGCGCCGTTCGTACTCGCGGCCTCGGCCATCGCCGGTTTTCTCACCCGCAAAGAGGGCGACCGCGGCTGGCGGCCGGTATCGGCCTGACACGCCAATTTCAGTCTGAAGCAGGGGCGGCGCCCCGCTCTTCTTGCCAATAGATATTTTCGATTGCCGTGGCGGCCTGGTTCGGCCTAAGGGCGGGCGTCTTTGTGTCTTTCAATATGGTCCCGGCCCGTGTCCGTTCGCGAAATCAGCATTCTCATACTGATCTGCCTCATCTGGGGCTTCCACTTCGTCGTGATCAAAACGGCTGTAGGGGTCATGCCGCCGATGTTTTATGCCGCGATCCGCATGGTGCTCGTGGCGGCGATCCTGGCGCCGTTTCTCAAATGGCGGAAAGGGGAGATGCGCTTCATCCTCATCGGAGGCGTTTGTCTCGGCGCGCTTAACTATGCCCTGATGTTTACGGGGATGACCTTCGCGACCGCGTCAGCGGCGGCCATCGCAATTGAATTGAACGTGCCGTTTTCGACCCTGCTCGCCTTCATGTTTCTGGGCGACCGTCCCGGCCTGCCGCGCATTCTGGGCATCGCTTTCGCCTTTGCCGGGGTTGCGGTGATCGCGGTCGGAGGAGACAGCGGCGGGGGCGGCGAGCATGTGGGCCTTGGCGTCGGTCTCGTCGCGGCCGGCGCCTTCGCCGAGGCTGTGGGCGCGGTCATCGTCAAGCGCACGACATCTTTCAAGCCGCATGAACTCCTCGCGTGGTTCGCGCTTGTCGGGGCGCTCGCCCTGTCGGCGATGAGCTTTGTATTCGAGCAAGGCCAATTCGACGCCTTTCAGCATAGCAACAAGCTTTTCCTGGCGGGCGCCATCCTCTATTCGGCGCTCGGCGCTTCGCTGCTCGGCCACACCGCCTATTACTGGCTGCTGCAGCGCCTCCCGATCAGCGTCGTCGCGCCGAGCGTCCTGTTGACCACCGTCTTTGCGGTTTTTTTCGGCGTCATTCTCCTCGGCGATCCTTTCGGACCGCGGATGATGATTGGCGGCCTCATGACCCTCGCCGGCGTCGGCGTTGTCCTTTTGCGCAATGTGAAGAAACAGGCCAAGAATGACGCGCTGGTGACGCCGCAGGGAGAAGGGGCATGAAGATCATCGAGGCGCCGTCGCCGAATTTCGACGCCCGCGGGGCGAATATCGACATGGTGATCCTCCATTACACCGGGATGCAGACCGGCGCCGAGACGCTGACGCGTCTGCAAAGCCCCGAGGCGCGGGTCAGCGCGCACTATCTCGTCGAGGAAAACGGCAATGTTTACAAACTCGTCGATGAGCCCATGCGCGCCTGGCACGCCGGCGTTGCAAGCTGGAAAGGCGAGGGCGACATCAATGCGCGCTCTATCGGCATCGAGATCGTCAATCCCGGCCATGAATGGGGCTACCGTGATTTTCCGGCGGCGCAGATCGAGGCGGTGGTCGATCTCCTGAAAGACATCCGCACCCGTCATAATGTGCGCCCCGCCCATGTGCTCGGACATTCCGACGTGGCGCCGCGCCGCAAGGAAGACCCCGGCGAGAAATTTCCCTGGGGGCGACTTGCGAAAGAGGGGCTGGCGCTCGCGCCTTATGTGGGGCCTGCCGATGCGGGTCTTGCCATTTCCTACGAAGACGCCCTGACCGCGCTTTATGAGATCGGCTATGACGCGCCGAAGGGCGATCACGCCGCAGCGCTTCTCGCATTTCAGCGGCGGTTCTGTCCGCAGTCGCTGGGGCAGGGTTTCGACCCGAGGACAAAGGCGGCTTTGATTGAGGCGAGAAAGATGGTTTCCTGAACATCCAAGATGTTCAGAGGGGCGATCATGCAGGTAAATCGAAGAGCGTTCATGGGCGGCGCGACTGTCGCGGCGGGCCTTGCTGTGTCAGCGCAGGCCAAAACCCGCAAATCCGGCGGCGGCGCGGCGCAGCAACAAGCGCTCTCGAAGCTTCAAAATTATGCGGACCGGCACTGCGCCGACTGGGGGCTTCCCGGCATGACCGCCTGCATGGTCGACAGCGACGGATTTACCGGTTTCGCGACATCGGGCTTCGCGGACATCGACAGGAAAATTCCGGTGGGTCCGGATCATCTGTTTCAGGTCGGCTCGATCACCAAAATGATGACGTCGCTCGCTGCCTGGTCGCTGATCGACGAAGGGAAGCTTTCCCCCGATGCGCGGCTTAAGGAGCTGATGCCGGAAATTCCGGTGCGCGGCGGCGAGGCGATCACGCTGCAGCACCTGTTGAATCACACTTCGGGCCTGCCGAATGGAACGCCGCTCTTTGTCGACGGCGGCTTGTGGACCGGAAGCGAGCCCGGAACCTACTGGGCCTATAGCAATCTCGGTTATCGCATCGCGGGCAAAATTATCGAGCGGGTGGACGGTCGCCTCTTTCCGGAGGCCCTTGAGGCCAGGGTGCTGCGTCCTATCGGCATGGAGGATTCCGTCGGCGCCCTGCGCAAAACCGATGAACGGCTATACGCGCAAGGCTATCAGCCGGCGCTTCTCGACCGTCCCCATATGCGTCCGGGACGTCTCACGGCGGCGCCGTGGGTCGATTATGACGGCGCCTCGGGCTGCGCCGCGGCGACGGCTGGCGACATGGCGCTGTTTTTGCGTTTTCTTCTGGGGCTTGCCGCCGGCGAAGGCGGACCGGTGTTCTCCGACGCGACGGCGGCGCGGTTCATGGCCTACCCGGCCGCCGCGCCCGGCTGGTCCGGCGATGCGCGCTATGGCAACGGCATCGCGCACGTCAACGCCGACGGCCGCGCTTATCTGCACCACACCGGCGGCATGGTGTCGTTTTCGTCATCGCTGCATGTGGACCCGGCGGCGGGCGTCGCTTGCTTCGCCTCGTCGAACATTCATTATGCGCACAATTACCGCCCGCGACAGGTCAGCCTTTACGGATGCGAGCTTTTGCAAGCGGCGCGAGAAGGAACCGATTTCCCCGATGCGGCGCCGACAAAACCGACGGTCGACAATCCGGCGCAATTCGCCGGCATTTTCACGGCGGAAAACGGCGACAGCTTTGAAATCGTCGCCATGGTGGACAGCGTGGCGATGTCGCGCGAAGGAAGCGTCGCGATAATGCAGCCGGTCGGCGCCGCCTATTTCGCTTGCGAACATGCGGCGTTTGACGTCACGGGATTAGAGTTTGACGTGGAGGACGGCCGCGCCTTTCGCGCCTGGGCGGGGGGCGTTGAATATCTTGCAGACCCCTCGAAAGGCTATGCACAAACGCCGCGCGAGATAAAAGCGCTTGAAGGCCGCTACGACAGCGATGACCGTTGGGCCTTGCCGTCGCGCGTTTATGCGAGAGGTGAAAAATTAAGCGTCAGAAGCGCGAATTATCGCGGCGAACTGGTGAAAGCCGATAATGGGGACTGGCGCGCCGAGGGCGACGAACCATCCGCCGGCTGGGTGCGCTTTGACCATATCCTCGACGGCAAGCCGCAGCGCATGGTGGACAGCGGCGAAATTTCTGTGCGCCGTTTCAGTTAGACGCCCAGACAACCGCCGTTATGCCCTCGAACAGAACGGTTGCGCCGACCACGATGGCGACGGCCGCCCACAAGCCTTCATAGACTGCATCCGAAATCGTGCGCGAGGACGGAATGTTCACAAGGTGCCCGAAACCGAAATCCTTCGGCGCGCGCAGCGCCGTCCAGACCAGAATGGTCGAGAGGAAGGTGGTCCAGGGAAAATTCAGCGCAATTACTGCGGCGCCAGCGCTCAAGAGGCAGGCGAAGGCTGTGAGGTTTCGTTCGATCAGGGTCTGCATGTCAATTCCATCCGGCAAGGCCGGTGACAGATAAGACAGGAATTTTAATTTGATTTGATTGCGCGCGGCGCAGTCCGATCTATTGCCGCAACATCTTGTTTACGATGTTTCGCTGCGGCGATCCCTCGCGAAGATGGCAAGCCCAAGCGCGATGGCGGCAGGGGCGGCCTGGATCAACAGGATCGTCGGCTTTGCGGTCAGCGCGCCGAAGACGCCGGCGATGATCGCGCAGGACAGGAAGAAAATAATCACATCTTTCTTGCGTGCGATCAGCCCCCACAGCAATCCTGCGCCTAGAAACCCATTATAAAGCCCTTGATTAGCGGCGAGCACGGCGGTTTGCGCCGACTGTTCCGGCGTCATCGCAAAGACGTCACGGCCGAGCGGCTGATCCCAAAAAAACATTTCCAGCGCCAGAAACCCAAAATGCAACACTGAGACGATAATGACAGCGAGTGACGCCAGAAATCTCATGAAAAGCTCCCCGTTTGCATGTTTTGGCGAAGCTTATCTGAAGCTAAAACGGCTTGCCAGTTTCATCACTTGATGTCGAGAGGGTTGAGATTTGGCGGGACCCATTCCCGCCGGGCATTCGCAGAAAAAAGAACCTCTTTCGACCAGTGCGCAAACAGCCAGTCGCTCTTGCCGAAACGCGAGGCGAACAGCCGGTTGCACAGCTCACGCAGCGGCGCGCCGGTCTCTTGTGCGATGAAGGCGCGCGCGACGATCAGCGAGGCGAGCGTAATGGTCTCGTGATAGCCCTCCGTATCGGTGTTCGGCGTTCCAACGGAGTCATTGTAACGCCGGATCATGCCCGGCATGTCGCGCTCGGGATTAAGGTCTGGGCGTTTGAGGATCAGCCAGAACGCCGCCGCCCAATGGGCGCCGTGAGTCCATTCTGCTTTCGGCAGGGTCGCGGCCGCGAACTCCTCGCCGATGCGAAGAGCCTCCGCCTCAGAGTTATAATGATAAAGCGCCGTCATCTTTCGCCCGAGCAACCAGCTTGGCTTTAGACGCCGATCATCGCCCGCGCAATTCTTTGGGCCGCGTAAAATTCGTCAGTCGGCCGCCCCCAAATGAAGTCTCGCGCCACTCGGCTATATCGAACTGGAACGCCGCCAGCGCGCCTTTTGGGAATTTTTTTCTGAGCTGCGCGAGCGCGCCGGCATCGGCGTCTGCCGGATTCGCAAGCTTGAGCGCCAGATCGTGGAACCCCGGATTGTGTCCGACGACGAGAACGTAGGCGTGGGTATCGGAAAGCGCCTTGATGGCGGCGAGAATGTGTTGCGCCGGGGCGTGGTAGATCGCCGGGCTGACAATCATCTCATGCCCGCCGGGGAGGTTTGCGAATTCAACCGTCTCCCGGGTCCTGACTGAAGGGGAGCACAGGACGACATCCGGAGGCGGTGGGCGCCTGCAGATCACTGCGCCCATCGCCGCCGCGTCCTTCCGGCCTCGTGGGGTCAGGGGGCGATCGATATCCGCCATGTCCGGCGGTCCGTCGATGGCTTCAGCATGGCGGAAGAGGGCAATTCGCTTCATTTTCACCATATAGGAGCGCAGCCCGGCCTCGTGAACCGGGGATATCAGCAGCCTTGACCCCGCCTCAATAGACCGCCACATCCTTCCTTCGCCAGACGGTCGGACGGCCGCCGGCGGCTTTTGCCGCGGGAGGAAAGTCCGGGCTCCATGGAGACAAGGCGCCGGGTAACGCCCGGCCGGGCCTCTTAGTGATAAGGGGCCCGAGGGAAAGCGCCACAGAGAACGAACCGCCTCATTCATGGGGCAAGGGTGAAAAGGTGCGGTAAGAGCGCACCGCCGGACCAGCAATGGGACGGGCATGGCAAGCCCCGCCTGGAGCAAAACCGAATAGGGACAGCGCGCCGCTTATTCCTTTTTGAATTGGGGCAGGCGTGTCTTCGCGCTGAGCTGTCCGGGTTGGTTGCTTGAGCGCGTCAGCAATGGCGCGCCTAGAGGAATGGCCGTCCCTTCGCAAGAAGGACAGAACCCGGCTTATAGACCGTCTGGCGTATTGTTTTCGATTGCTTGCGGGCGCCGCTGAATCCCGCAAGAGATTTTTACGGATCAAATGAAGAGGCCATCGCCATGCCGTCTTTCGACATCGTTTCCGAAGTCAATCTCTCCGAGGCGGACAACGCCGTTCAGAATGTGATGCGCGAGATTGCCACGCGTTACGATTTCAAGGGATCGAAATCGACCGTCGAATTGAAAGACGGCGTCATCACCATTTTCGCCGATGACGATATGAAGCTGCGTCAGATGCACGAGATTTTGCAGGGCAACATGCAAAAGCGCGGCATTGAGCCGGGCTCCCTCGATTATCAGAAAGAGGAGCCCGCGGCGGGACAGTCCGTGCGCCAGCAGGTGAAGATCAAGGAAGGCATCGACAAGGAGCTCGCCAAGAAGATCGTGAAGGCGATCAAGGCCGAGAAATTCAAAGTCCAGGTGGCGATCCAGGGCGAGGAGCTGCGCGTCACGGGCAAGAAGCGAGACGACCTTCAGGAGGTGATCGCCTTCGTCAAGGGAATGAAGCTCGAACAGCCGCTGCAATACCAGAATTTCCGGGACTGATCCCGCCAAAATGACCCCCGGCCTAGGCTTTTCAGGCGGTCTCCGCTAAGACCGGTGGAGGAATGGAGGGATCAATGGCGGAACTGGAACCGACCCTGTTGGAGATCATCAAGGACCATGCGGTGGGGCTGACGGGCGAACTCAATCGCGACACGCCCATCGCCGATCTCGGCATCGATTCCTTTTCCGTTGTCGAAATCATCTATGAAGTCGAGGAAAAGCTCGGCGTCGAAGTGCCGTTCAACGCCAATGAAAATCCGTTTGGCGATATGTCGACGGTGGGCGAACTGGTCGACGCTCTCGACAAGCTTATCAAGAAATAGACATGAGTCGGAATGTCGTCGTCACCGGAATGGGCGCGGTCACGCCGCTGGGCGCGAATGTCGCGGATTTCCGGGAAGGGCTTTTTGCGGGCCGCTGCGCCATTGAAAAGCGCGAATATACGATAGAGAAATTTTCCCTGACGGTTCCGGTCGCGCCGGTAGATGGTCTCGAGGCGCGTATCAAAAACCTCGGGCCGCATCTGATGCGCGCCGACCGGTTTTCGCAGCTTGCCGCGCTGGCCGCTGAAGAAGCCGCCGCGCAATCGGGTCTTGAATTTGACGAAGCTTTGGGCGCGCGCACGGCCTGCATCATCGGCACAGGGATCGGCGGACAGTCGACTTTCGACGATGGCTATACGGCGATGCTGTGCCGTGAGCGGCGCCCGCACCCGCTGACGATCCTTAAAGTCATTCCCAACGCGGCGGCGAGTCATTTGACGATCAAATACGGCGTCAAGGGGCCGGCCTTTGCGGTGTCGAGCGCCTGCGCCACCGGGGCCCATGCGATCGGCGTGTCCGCGGAACTGATCAAATCCGGCGCGGCGGACGTCGCCTTCGCCGGCGCCAGCGAGGCGATCCTGTGTTACGGCGCGCTCGAAGCGTGGAAGGCCATGCATATCCTCGCGGATGAGACCTGCCGGCCGTTCTCGAAAAACCGCAAAGGCCTCGTCATTGGCGAAGGCGCGGGCGTCCTGATGCTGGAAGAAGAAGAGCATGCGAAGAAACGCGGCGCGCAAATCCTCTGCCGGCTCGCCGGCTTCGGCATGAACGCTGACGGCAAGGATATGATCAATCCCGACATGAACGGCGCCGCCGGAGCGATGAAGCTGGCGCTTAAAGACATTTCTGCCGCAGATCCGTCGCGGGTTTACATCAACGCCCACGGCACCGGCACGCTCTTGAACGACCCGACGGAAACCAGGGCGATCCGCTCGGTTTTCGGCGAAGGCGCAGACAGGCTGCCCGTGTCCTCGACGAAATCCATGCACGGGCATCTGCTCGGCGCAGCGGGCGGCATTGAGGCGATCGCCGCGATTCTCGCCCTGCGCGAAGGCGTTGTTCCGCCCACGGTCAATTACGACGAGCCGGATCCCGATTGCGACCTTGACTACGTTCCCAATGAAGCGAAAGAGCGCGACATTGCTGTCGCGCTCTCCAATTCGTTTGCGTTTGGCGGTCTCAACGCCGTGACGGCGTTCGAGAAAGTCTAGACGCCGAACTACGCAGCAGCCTTTTTCGGCGAAATGCTGTGAATGCTCGCGCGCATCCAGCGGAACCCGCCGATCATCAGGACCAGCCCGATATAGCGCACGATGTAAATGCCGAGATCGTTCTTGAAGCTTTTCGCCATGCCGGCGATCGCCGAATAGACCGATTGCAGCTCCGCGCCCGATGCGCCCATGGCCGCGATCGGCCAGACCGTGCGGTCGATGAGAAGGGCGAGAAGGCCCGCTTTCCAGATATTGCCATTGCCCTGGGCGAACATGGCGAACAGGAAGGCGAGGATGACGGCGCGGGGCAGATCCGCGCCGGAAAAACCGATACCGATGATATAATTGAGATCTTCCATTGAGGATCTCCTCCGGATTGTTGCCCGGATATTTAGGCGCCATTAGGGTTAACGGCCCGTAAAAGCAGAGCCCGGTCCTCGCAAGATTCGGGTGTCGAGGGCCGAATTTTCGCCCCATAGAAAGGCGCATCGGCAGTTTTTTCTAAAGGCGCATGAGCACCATGTCCGTTGAGCTAAATCCCGTCCGTCTTGAAGCCCTTGAGCCTGTGGCCAGGGCGATCGATTTCCTTACCGCCAATGCGGAGATCCATCCGGGCCTTGAGGAAACGGCGGCCCATGTGGGCCTCTCCCCGGCGCATTTCCAGCGCATGTTCAAGGCGGGGGCGGGCGTGTCGCCCAAGCGCTTCCTGCAATATCTCGCCGCGCAGGAAGCCAAGCGCGCCATCGCCGAGGGCGAGGATGTTCTGTCTGCGTCCTTTTCCGCCGGGCTTTCCGGATCCTCGCGGCTCCATGACCTTTTCCTCGCGTCGGAAGCCATGACGCCCGGCGACTATCGCCGCCGGGGCCAGGGCCTTGTCATTCGTTACGCCTTTCTTAACGGCCCTCTTGGCCGGGTTCTCATCGGCGCGACAGATAAAGGAGTTTGCTGGCTGAGTTTTGCTGAAGAAGGCGGCGACGAGTTCCACCTTTCCGAGATGACGCAGGACTGGGATGCGGCGGCGTTTGTTCAGGACCAAGATTATGTGACGCCGCTCGCGGCGCAGGCCTTCGCCTTCGCCTTGAACCGAAAACTCGACGAGCCGTTGCGGCTGCATGTGCGCGGCACCAACTTCCAGTTGAAAGTCTGGGAGGCGCTGTTGAAAATCCCTTACGGCGCGCGTTGCACCTATGGCGACATCGCATCCGAGATCGGCAAGCCGAAAGCCAACCGCGCTGTCGGCGCCGCCGTCGGCGCCAATTTGATTTCCGTCCTGATCCCCTGCCACCGGGTGATCCTGTCGTCCGGCGTCATTCACAATTACCGCTGGGGCGTCGCGCGGAAAAAGGCCGTGCTGGCGATGGAGGAGGCGGTCAGCGCGGCCTAGACGTCATGACTTGGGCCGGGTCACGTCTCTTTTGATTTTCGCGCAAGAAGCAAATTGAACAGAGCACCCGTCAGCAAAGCAAGGATCGCGGGGATCATGAGCCGCATTTCGTGAAGCGGAATTTCATCTCGAAAAACCACGCCCCGCCGCCAATAGATGAAGTCAGAAAAGAACGTTATAGAGGCCGCTGCGACCATAATGACGCCGAAGATGATGGCGACAAGCCGGACCAGCTTTCGAAAAGCGCCCTGCTGACGCGGCCATAAGGCAAGACGGGCGCCCCTATTGCGGATAGCGTGCGCAGCGCGCGCGAAGAACAGCAGCGCGGCGGCGCCGATCACGGCGGTTGCGATGCTCAGATTGCGGGTCAGCGCATAGTCTTCCCGGCAAATGTCTTCAGCGCGGCGTTCACGCCGCCAGGATTTCCAGGCGCATGAAAGATCGATCTCGAACTGCGCGCCGGTGGTGCTGTTGGTGAGAAAGTAAAATCCCTGACGGGTTTGCGGCATGAAATAGATTTGCGCATGCCACGAAGAGTTGTTTCCGCCATGTCCGAAAAGCAAGCCTTCGCCGGTCTGCTCGCGCGTATAACTCATGGCGTAGTTGTCGTTTACGGAAACGGGATCGAGCGCCTGTTGCACAAATTCCGGCGACAAGACGCCGCCGCTATCGCCCATCTGCGCTTCGAGAAAAGCGCGCATGTCGGCGCCGGAAGCGTAAAGCCCCGCTGCGGCGAGCGCATGAAACTTCATCTCCGGCAAAACATCCCCCTTGTAGTTAAAGCTTTGCGATAAGGGCCTGATGTTTTCCGGCGTAAAATCCGCCGTCTTCATTCCCGCCCGGCGCAAGACGCGATCCCGCATATAATCGGAAAAGCTCCGTCCGCTTACATCCTCAATCATCATCTGCAGCACTGAGTAACCGCCGCCTGAATAGACGCGCCGGACTCCCGGTTCTCTTACGATGCGGATCGGATAATCCGTCGATGCTGACTCTGCGAGCGAGGCCGGAGGATAATCAGCCTCGCGAAAAAGCCGGTGTTCGGGCTCCGTGAGCGACGGATAGCCGGCATAACCGTGCACATTTGTTCCCGCCGTATGCTGCAGCAATCGCCGCACCGTCGCGCCGGAGGCGTCATGCTCGCCGGCCGGGAACGTCCATTGCTTCAAATACAGCGCCGCCGGCGCATCCAGATCGATAAGCCCGTCATCGGCAAGCGCCAGCACGCCCCAGGCCGCCACGGGTTTCGATACGGAACCGATATTGAAAGCAGTGTCGGCCGTAACGGCGATCCCGTTCTTGCGGTCGGCGAAACCGACGCCGCCGCCATGGAACGACCCATCGGAAAGAACGCCGACATAGGCGCCGGTCACCCCATATTTCTCGGCTTTAACGCTTGCCTCCCTGAGAAGAAGAGCCGACGCAGCCTCCGCATCAAGATCGCCGGGAATGCTCATCGGCCGCCGCGCATCATGGAACACAGCCAAGCCCCAGCAGAGAAGCGCGGCGCCGAAGGCGAGCTTTAGGCTGTGACGTTTCAGTATGAGGCCATCCCCCATTTTGGATCATATACATCGTAATACGATATACTATAATTTAGCAAGGCATCGGGCATAATGCGGCTGAAACAGATGAGAGCCAGGCAGGCTGGAACATGGCGCGGGCGGAAACGAACTGGGAAACCCAGATGCGAAAAGGGCTGTCGGAGTATTTCGTCATGCTCGTCCTGGCCGCATCGCCCGCCCATGGCTACAAAATCGCCTCGGATCTTCGCGAGCTTGAAATTTTCGACATGGGCGAAGGCACGCTCTATCCGCTGCTGGCCCGACTGACGGCGCGCGGGTTCATAAAGCCGGCATGGGCGACGGACGGCCCGGGGGCGGCGAGAAAAGTCTATTCGCTCACCAGCCAGGGCCGGCGTGAGCTGAGCCGGATGAAGGCGCTATGGCGAAAGCTCAATGACTCCCAAAACCTTCTCGGAGGATGAGATGAATATATCCCAACGCAATCCATTGACGGCGCCGGAGGCGAGAAAACTTTGGAACAGCTATCTCGCCGCGTTGAGAAAGCACAGGCGCGGCGCAGACAAAAAAGAGTGGCGCTGCTTCGAACAGGACATCCAGCTTCATGTTCTTGAGCATCTGGCGCAGCACAATGATCTGTCCGAGGAGCAACGCCTTCGCGATGCGCTGGAAGCCCTTGGTTCGGCGGAGGAGATCGCCGCCGCTTTTATTCGCCAGGCCCCTATGGGGTCGAGCAGCCTCCCGGCGGCTATCGCGGTCGGGGTCGTCGCCTCAAGCATCGCTCTGTTGCGCAGCTTGCTGTTAATTCTCGCAGTCACATTCTTCGCCATGGGCGCTGCGCATCTCTTCAACAAAGATGTCGGACTCTGGCTTCACGGCGGCTGGGACTGGTCTCTTTCCTTTGAAAAGCAGGAAGGCGCCCAACAGGCGCTCCGGGGTTTCTTTTCGCCGGCGGCCATAGTGTTGGCGGCAATGCTTGCAGGATGTTCTTTTATTTTGCCTCGCCGAGACGGCGCGCGTCGCCTGTAGCCGCTAAGCCGCGAAACGGAAATGATTGCGTTCGCCCAAGTCCTCCGGCGGATCGTCGGTGAAATTGCCCTTGGCGATGCGCCAGGCGAAAGCAAAGGGATTGCCCGAGGACGCCCAGATGGATGCGTCTTCGAGTTTTAGCTGCAACAGCGTGAGATTGGGATCGTCCTTGCCTTCGGCGTACCAGGCGGCGGCGACCGGGTTCCAGTATTCCTCGACCTTGGCGCGGTCGAGATTTTCAACGAGCGCGCCGGTGGCGCAGGCGTGAAAATGACGGCTTTTGGAAACGACGGTGAACACCGCCTTGCCGCCCGTTGCTTCAATGGCGCCGAGAAGGTCGGAATCCTTTTCCGTGAAGAACCAGATCGAATTCGCATCCGGGTCGCAATAAGGCGACATGGGCTGCAAGTGCTGGCCGCTGCCTTCGACGCCGAGCATTCCTTCATTGACATCTTTAACCTCATCCCAGAACAGGGCTTGCGGGTTTTCGCGGGCTTGCTTGAGGTCTGACATTGGCGGCTCCGGGGTGAGGGGTTTCGCTCCGGTAACGCACGCGCCGCCCGCTTTGTTCCCGCAATAGGCGAGGAAGGGAGCGTCTGGTAAAGCTTGTCCGTTTGTTTCGGGAGACTCTTGATGAGCATTGAGCTGTTTGCCTGCGCCGGCGGCGCGATTTATCTCCCAACCCGCGACGGCGCGCTTGTCTCCCGCGAGGATGGCGGCAATTTGATCGTTTTTCCGTCACGCAGAGTGTGGGAGCGGAGCGAACTGACGCTGGAGGAGTTGCGCAATTGGTCCTGTCTCGTCGCGGCGGCGGGGGCGGCGATGCTCAAAACCCTGCCGCAGCTTGATGGCGGCTGCATCAATTACTGGGAAGCGGGCAACTGGGCCCTTAATCCGCTGGCGCCGCCTGAAGGCGACAAGCGCGCGCCGGATCACCGCAGCATGCACCTGCATTTGCTCGGCCGCAGCCGAACGGCGAAAGACCCGAACTGGCGCTGGGGCGAATCCCCGGTTTTCCCGCGCTATGCGGAGCGCAATGACTGGCTCCATGCGGAGGATCGTCTGGCGCCGGCGGAAACGAGTGCGATCGTCAACGAGACCGCGCGGATTCTGGCGGACAAATATGGCTTCGCGCCGGCCGATATCGGTCCCGTCGCCGTTTGTCCCTCTTGCTCCTATCCGACCGCGTTAAAAAACGGCGCTGCGCCGGCGCCATGCGTCGAATGCGCGGCGCAATGAAAAACGCCCCGGACAAGTCCGGGGCGTTTTTTTAGTGGTGCAAGTTTTTTAGAGTATGCGTCGCGTAAGCTAGAGGGAGATTTACGCGACGGATTGGGCTTTTTCCTCCTGCGGGTCGCGAAGAACATAGCCGCGCCCCCAGACTGTTTCGATGTAATGCTCGCCTTGTGTCGCAGCAGCGAGTTTTTTACGCAGCTTACAGATAAAGACGTCGATGATCTTGAGCTCGGGCTCGTCCATGCCGCCATAAAGGTGGTTGAGGAACATTTCTTTCGTCAGCGTCGTGCCTTTGCGGAGCGAGAGAAGCTCCAGCATCTGATATTCCTTGCCGGTGAGGTGGACGCGCTGGCCCGCGACCTCTACCGTTTTCGCGTCGAGATTGACGACGAGGCGGCCGGTGGTGATGACCGATTGCGAGTGGCCTTTCGAGCGGCGCACGATGGCGTGGATGCGCGCAACGAGCTCGTCCTTGTGGAAAGGCTTGGTCATATAGTCGTCGGCGCCGAAGCCGAGGCCGCGCACTTTGGTCTCGATGTCGCCCTGACCCGTCAGAATGAGGATCGGCGTGTTGACCTTGGCGACGCGCAGAGACTTCAGCACGTCGAAGCCTGTCATGTCCGGCAGGTTCAGGTCGAGAAGAATGATATCGTAGTCGTAGACTTTGCCGAGATCGACGCCTTCTTCACCGAGATCGGTGGTGTAGACATTGAACCCGTCCGACTTCAGCATCAGTTCGATGCTTTGCGCCGTCGCGCCGTCGTCTTCGATCAGCAGAACCCGCATGTGTCCGTCTCCTGTTGGCGCGACGTTCCCCTCGAAAACACCCGCGCTCTTTTCGCGTTATCGGCGGGAAGTTAACGACGATAAGCTTTCATAATGGTTAACAGCGTGAATCAAATTCGCTGGTTTGTCGGGGGCTTTTTAAGGCCGCAAAAACACTTGTTACTGGCGAGCCTCAGTGTTTGCTTGATTTGCGGCTCCTGTCATTAAGCATAATGGACTTTTTCACTGTTAAAGCGGTTCACCAATTTACCGGCGCTTAAGCACGCCCTGTTAACAAGAGCGAGGCCCGGCGCCGGGAGCGTCATATCGGAGTCGAAACAGGGTGATGTCTCGCTTCGGACGATGCGTGCACAGTCTGGACCCAGGCGTGACGCGGCTAGAGATTGGACAAGCCGGGCGAAGCATCGCTCGTATAAACGCAGGGAGGGCCGGGCATGATGATGACTGAAAAAGAACTCACTGCGCTGGCGACATTGTTGCGCCTTGCGCGGGAAGAGCGCGCCGCCCTTGCCGAAGATCTCGACGACCTTCTCGCCGCCAGCGAGGCGGCGGAGCGGTCGCTCGCGCTTTCAAGCATCGCGCCTGCAGTTCCGGCCGGCGACAACGGCGCCCGCCGGCGACGCATCCTGGCGATGCTGGCGACCTATGAAGAGGCCGAAGCCGCCGCTCGCGAAAAACTCATGGCGGCGACCGAACGCGCATTGCAGCTCGAAGCGCTCATGAGCCAGAGCGGAACAGAAAAATTGTTTGGCGCCGCGCGTCCCAAGCTCGCCGCCGCCTGCAGCATTATCTGAGGCTTTCAAAGCGGCGGCGCCGTGAAACTTTTCCACACGCGCCGTGGAAAATTCATCTTTTGTTAACCGGTGTTTAACGATCCTTGGCGGTAAGTGATTCGGTGATGTTCCGTTTCTGTTCCGGAATCGTCGTGAGAAAATCGCGGCCAAAGGCGAATGAGTCTTTGACCGCCCATAAATTCCCATGTTATCCCATAATTTCCCAAATAATTGGGCTTGGGACGGCGCGCGCCCGGCGATGAGCGGCGGGCGCCGCGGCGGAGGGATGCGGCATGCGGCGCGGGGCCGGGGCCCGGTTTTTCGGGTCCTATGTCAACAAGATCGATGCGAAGGGACGCCTGGCGACGCCGGCGGCGTTCCGGCGCGTCCTAGATCTCGCGACCGACAACGTCATCTATTGCCTTCCGTCGACGGAAGAGCCCTGTCTTGAATGCGGCGGAGCGGAGTACATCGATTATCTTCTCGCCATGATCGAGGATCTCGATCCGTATTCGGAAAAGCGCGTCGCGCTTGAGCGCGCCATGGCGACGCAGATGACGCCGGTTCCGACCGATCCGGAAGGACGCATCAATCTGCCGGAAGAGCTGCGCAAACATGCGCAACTGAACGGTCAGGCGCTCTTCGCCGGTCATGTCCGCTCGTTTCAGATCTGGAATCCGGAACTCTTTGCCGCGCCGCTCGACCAGGCGAAGAAAATCGCCAATGACGCGAAGCGGTCGCTGCGCAATCCGAAACCGGAAGGAGACGCGGCGTGATGGTCCATGTCTCCAAACACAAGCCGGTCATGCTGCAGGAAATCCTTGCTGCGCTCGCGCCGAAAAAGGGCGGCGTCTATGTGGATGCGACGGTCGGCGATGGCGGCTATACGCGCGCGATCCTCAACGCCGCCGACTGCATCGTTTACGGCTTTGATCGCGATCCGACGGCGATCGAGCGCGCAAAGGAATGGGCGAAAGAATTCGCCGGGCGCTTGTTTCTTATCAACCGGCCTTTCGCCGAGATGCGAGAGGCGTTGAACGAGCGCGGCGTCGAAGTCGTGGACGGCATTGTTTTCGATATCGGCGTTTCCTCCATGCATCTCGACGAGGCGGAGCGCGGCTTTTCCTTCCGTAATGACGGGCCTTTGTCCATGCGCATGGATGGCGGCAAGCCCGACGCCGCCGACGTTATCGCCCGCGCCGACGCGCCGGATCTCGCCGCCATTTTCCGCCGCTACGGCGAGGAAAACCGGGCGAGCGCGCTCGCCCGCGCCATCATCCGCGAGCGCGAAAAAGCGCCGATCACGACAACGGGCCAACTGGCGTCCATCGTCGAAAAAGCGACGCCAGGCGCCGGGCGGCTGAAGATTCACCCGGCGACGCGCGTCTTTCAGGCGCTGCGCATCTTCGTCAATGACGAGCTCGGCCAGCTTATTGCGGGGCTGCGCGCGGCGGAGCGATTGCTGCGTCCTGCGGGGCGGCTTGTGGTTGTGGCGTTTCACTCGCTAGAGGACCGCATCGTGAAACGGTTTCTGGCGAACCGCGTGGAGGCGAAAGGCGGCGGCTCGCGCCATTTGCCGCCGACCGACCGGCCGCCGGCGTCGTTCGAACTTCTCTATCCCCGGGCGGTCGAGCCGTCGGAAAAGGAAATTTCGGAAAATCCGCGCGCCCGCTCGGCGAAAATGCGCGCAGCGGTGAGAACCGAGGCCCCGCCGGCGCCGGATGGCGACGACGCGCTCGGCGCGCCTAAAGAAATCAGACTGTCTTTCATGCACGGAGGAAAATAAAATGATCCGTATAACAACCATATTTCTGTGCGTCTTGCTGGCCGCGGCGGCGTTTGGCCGTTACCGCGCGGAAGTCTCCGTTCGCGAGCTGCGCGAAGACATCGAGAATATCGAAACCAGCCAGGTTGAGGAGTTGCGGTCGATACAGATGCTGCGCGCGGAAATCGCCTATCTAGAAAACCCCGACCGGCTGGCGAAAGTGGCCGCATCGAAAACCGATCTTCGCCCGTCGGACATGGATCAGCTCGTCAACGCGCGCGAATTCGCAGCGCTGATCGGCGGCGCGGATTATGTCGCGGAAGAAGACGCGCCTGCGCCCGATGGCGACGTCATTATGAACGCGCTCGCCATGGCGCAGCTGGCGGATGCGCAGTAGGATTTAACTTAAGCAAGGAAAGTTCCGCCGGTGTTTCTTAGGAAGCCCAAACGCTCAAAACCCAAGGCCTATGTCATCGCCGAGGCCGGCGGCGCCGAGCCGGATCCGAAGGCGTTGAAGGTGCGCGCGCTGGGCGCCCGTGGCCGCGTCGCGGAACGCGCGCGCATGCGGATCATGATGTGCGCTTCCGTTTTTGTCTTTGTCTTCGCGGCGCTCGGCGTGCGGCTCGCCTTCATTTCCTTTGGCGGCATGGGCGCGCCGGAGCGTTACGCCGCCGCGCCAAGCGCCGCCGCGCCGCGCACCGAAATCGTCGATCGCAATGGCGCGCTCCTTGCCGTCGACGTGCCCGTAATCGCGCTCGAGGTGGCGGGCAATGAAGTCTGGGATGCGAAAGAAGCGGCCGAGCAACTTGCGGGCGTCCTGCCGGATATCGACGCCGCCGACTTGGAGGAAAAACTTTCCGAAGGCCGCTACATGGAAGTGCGCGCAGACCTGACGCCGACGGAGCGCAAGGCGGTGTTCGATCTCGGCCTGCCAGGCGTTCGTTTTGCGGCGCGGGTCAAACGCTTTTTCCCGCAAGGCGATCTCGCCGCCCATGTCATCGGCCATGACGAACCGGGCAAGGGCGGGGTCATGGGACTCGAGAAAACCGCCAACCGCTATCGCGGGAAAGAGCCCATGCGCGCCAGCATCGACATCCGCGTGCAGCAGATTCTCGAAGAAGAACTCGCCGCCGATATGGAGAAATTCTCGCCCGAAGCCGCCTGGGGCGCGGTCATGGATGTGGAGACAGGCGAGGTCATCGCGCTGGCGAGCCTTCCCGATTTCGATCCCAATGCGCCGGGCGCCGTCGCGGCGGATTCCCGCCGCAATCGCGCCACCTATGACCGCTACGAACTCGGCTCCGCCTTCAAGACGTTTACGGCGGCGGCGGTGATCGAGGAAGGGCTGGGGCGGGAGTCGACAACCTATGACGCGCGCGGAAGTTTTAAGGTCGCCGACCGGCGCATTTCCGATTTCCATGGCGAAAACCGCATCCTGACCCTGTCTGAAGTCGTGCAATATTCATCGAACATCGGCGCGGCGCGCATGGCGCTCGAGCTCGGCGCGGACAAGCAACAGCGTTATCTCGAAGCGCTCGGGCTTTTCTCAGCCTTGCCGCTTGAGATTGCCGAAAATCGCGAGCCCGATCTTCCCTGGCAATGGGGACCGGTCGAGACCGCGACGATTTCCTACGGCCATGGCATCGCCGTGACGCCGTTGCATCTCTTGGCGGCGTTCTCTGCCGTCGTGAATGGCGGGGAATATCGCACGCCGCATTTCCTTGCGACCACAAAGACGGAACAAGGCTCGCGTGTCTTTTCGAAGGAGACGAGCGCCGTTATGCGCCGCATTCTCCGCCGCGTCGTCACCGATGGCACGGCGAGCTACGCAGAAGCCGACGGATTTTTCCCGATCGGCAAGACCGCGACCGCGGATAAGAAATCCGACACAGGCGGCTACAACACAAATGCACGCATAGCGAGCTTCATCGGCGCCGTGCCGGGCTATGCGCCGCGCTATGCGATCCTTATCACCTATGACAATCCGCAGCCGGCGGAAGGCACCTACGGATATGCGACTGCGGGCTGGAATGCGGCGCCGGCCTTTTCGCGTTTCGTGACGCGCGCCGCGCCTTTGCTCGGCCTCGCGCCGGTCAATGAATCGACAGCGCTTGCGTCCTTCGTCAGCGGAGAACCGCCCGAACTGCGTAGAGAAGCACGGCTCGCAACTCATACATCCGCGAACGGTGGAGGCGGGGCGCCATGAGGCTTTCCGAACTCGCCTATGAGACGATCAAGCCCGATCCGCAGATCGACGGGCTGACCGCCGACAGCCGCGCCGTCTCGCGCGGCTTTCTCTTTGCGGCTTTGCCCGGCGTTAAAACCGACGGCGCCAAGTTCATCCGCCAAGCAGAGGAAAACGGCGCGGCGGCAGTGCTCGCTTTGCCGGGCGTGACATCGAACCTGCCCGTCATCACCGACGCCGAACCGCGGCGGCGCCTCGCCCAGATGGCGGCGCGGTTCTATCCGCGCCAGCCGGAGGTGGTCGCAGGCGTCACCGGCACCAACGGGAAGACGTCGACGGTGCGATTTGCAGCGCAGCTCTGGGCGTTGCTTGGGCTCGAAGCCGGCAGCATAGGGACGCTCGGCGCGCAATCGCGCGTTTATGAGCGCCCGCTCGCACATACTACGCCGGATCCGGTGATGCTCCACGAAACGCTCGACGCCATGGCGCGCGCCGGCGTCACCCATCTCGCCATGGAAGTTTCAAGTCACGGGCTCGTTCAGCATCGCGCCGACGGCGTTCAGTTCCGCGTCGCCGGGTTTACGAACATCACTCAGGATCATCTCGATTATCACGCGTCTTTCGAGGATTATTTCGCCGCGAAAGGGCGGCTCTTTTCCGATCTTCTGTCGAAAGGCGGAACCGCAGCCATCAATATGGACGGCGAAGGCGCCGAAGGCGTCATCGAACTCGCCCGCGCGCGCAATCTGCCGACGATCCAGACGGGCGTCAAAGGACGCGATGTGCGGCTCGTCGACTGCAAGGCGCATATGGCCGGGCTCGCCCTTGAAATCGAATGCGGCGGCTATCGTTATCGCGCCGACCCGCCGCTCATTGGCGGGTTTCAGGCGGAGAATGCGCTGCTCGCCGCAGGCATCGTCATCGGCGCGGGCGCGAAAGCCTCGGACGTCATGCTCCAGCTCGCCAATATCGAAGGCGCGCCGGGCCGCATGGAATATGTGACCGAAATCGACGGCGGCGGCGTCTATGTGGACTACGCCCACACGCCCGACGCCGTCGCAACGGCGCTGAAAGCGATCCGCCCCCATGCGCCGGGCAAAGTGATCGCCATTATCGGCGCCGGCGGCGACCGTGACAAGACAAAGCGGCCTCTGATGGGAGCTGCGGCGAAAGAGAATGCCGACTTCGTCATCGTGACAGACGACAATCCGCGTACGGAAAATCCGGCGTCGATCCGGGCGGAGATTTTGAAAGGCTGCCCGGAGGCGAAGGAAATCGGCGACCGGGGCGAGGCCATCGCGGCTGGGGTCGCGATGCTGTCGGAGGGGGATGTGCTCCTGATCTTGGGGAAGGGGCATGAAGCGGGGCAACAGGTGGGGGATCAGGTCTTTCCGTTCGATGACGCCAGCGTCGCGCGCGACGCCGTCTCGGACCGGATGAAGGAGCTCGGGTGATGGCGAAAGAGAGAATGCAGGATTTGTGGAACGCCTATGAAGCCGCGGCCGCAACCGGCGGCGCCTTATGCGCGCGCGGCGGCGACCCGAAACGCTGGACGGCGGAGGAATGGTCGGCGGGCGGCGTTTCCATCGACACGCGCACCCTGAAGCCCGGCGATATTTTCGTGGCCTTACGCGACGCGCGCGACGGACATGAGTTTTTGAAAAGCGCGTTCGAGGCGGGCGCATCGGCAGCGCTTGTGGCGCGCGCGCCGGAAGATGCGCCGGAAGGAGCGCCATTGCTGGTGGTCGGCGATACGCTGGAAGGTTTGCGGGATCTCGCCCGCGCTGCGCGCACACGCAATTTCGGCAAGCGCATCGGGGTGACGGGGAGCGCCGGCAAGACCTCGACTAAGGAAATCCTGCGCGCCGTCTTGGGCAGCGACGGCGTCGTTCACGCGGCGGACAAGAGCTTCAACAATCACTGGGGCGTGCCGTTGACGCTGGCGCGGCTTCCCATGCGCGCCGATTACGGCGTCTTTGAAATCGGCATGAACCATGGGGGCGAGATCACGCCGCTGACCAAGCTCGTGCGCCCTCACGCCGCAATTGTGACGACGGTCGCTGCGGCGCATCTTGAATTCTTCGACTCGCTTGAAGGGATCGCCGAGGCGAAAGCGGAAATCTTTCTGGGCCTCGCCCCCAGCGGCGTCGCCATCCTTCCTTTCGACAATGAATTCTTCCCGCTGCTCAAGAAACGCGCGGAGGAGGCGGGCGCGGCGAGTTTCGTTTCCTTTGGCGAAAAGGACGGCGCGGACTTTCAGCTTCTCGATTATCAGGCCCATGGCGCCGGCGCGAAACTCAAAGCGAAGATCAAGGGCGAAACTGTCGAGTTTTTCGCCGGCATTCCCGGCCGTCATCAGGCGACGAACATGCTCGCCGCGCTTGCCGCCGCCGATGCGGTCGGCTGTCCTCTCGACGGGGCCATCCGCGCGCTCGCCAATATCGCGCCCGCCGAGGGCCGCGGCGCCCGCACGCAGATCACCGTCGAGGGCGGATCGGCGACCCTGATCGACGAGAGCTACAACGCCAACCCAGCCTCCATGGCGGCGGCGATCGGGCTTCTCGGGGCGTCGGAACCTTCAGGCAAGGGGCGGCGGATCGCCATCCTCGGCGAAATGCTGGAGCTTGGGCCGGAAGGCCCTGGATTGCATGAAAAACTTGTAACAGCGCTGGTTGCGGCGAAGGTTGACCGGGTCTACGCAGCGGGCCAATTGATGCGCCATCTCTGGGATGCGCTGCCGCCGTCGATGCGCGGCCTTCACGCCGGCGACGCCGTCGGCCTCGTTGGCCCGGTGCTGGACGCTGTCGGTCCCGGAGATGTCGTCATGGTCAAGGGATCGAACGCCTCGAAAGTGAGCGCCGTCGCGCGCGCGCTGAAAGAGAGCGGCGTCATGGAAGAACAAAAAGAAAGCCGGACTTAAATGCTCTATCACCTGCTGACCCCGCTTGCGGATCAGTTTCAGCTTTTCAACCTCTTCAATTACCTGACCTTCCGGACGGGCGGCGCGGTGATGACCGCGCTCATCATTTCGTTTCTCATTGGGCCGTCGCTGATCCGCTGGATGCGCAGGAAGCAGGGGCGCGGCCAGCCGATCCGCGCTGACGGCCCGCAGACGCATATCATCGAGAAAGCCGGCACGCCCACCATGGGCGGCGTGCTCATTCTCCTGTCGCTAACCATCGCGACCTTCCTCTGGGCGCGGCTCGACAATATCTATGTCTGGATCGTGATGGGCGTGACGCTGGCGTTTGGCGCCCTCGGCTTCATCGACGATTACATGAAAGTGACGAAGCAATCGGCGGACGGCGTCGTCGGCAGTCTGAAGCTGGTCGTTCAGTTCGCCGTGGCTCTTCTTGCCGGCTGGCTCTGCATGGATGCGCTTTCCCATGCGCCGGATGCGCCAACGGGTCTCGCGACTTCTGTGGGTGTTCCTTTCGTGCCGCTCTCTATCTTCCAAAACTGGTTCAATGCGCCGGGCGTCCCGCTCGGTTTTATGATTATACCTTTCGCCGCCTTCGTCATTGTCGGCGCGTCGAATACGGTGAACCTGACCGACGGTCTCGACGGGCTGGCGACGGTGCCGGTGATGATTGCTGCGGGCGCCTATGCGCTGATCGCCTATCTCGTCGGCAATACGATCTACGCGAATTATCTCGGCGTGCCCTTCGTGCCGGGCGTCGGCGAGCTTACCGTCATTTGCGGCGCGATTATCGGCGCGGGGCTCGGCTTTTTGTGGTTTAACGCACCGCCGGCGGCGATCTTCATGGGCGACACGGGATCGCTGGCGCTGGGCGGAGCCATCGGATCGATCGCCGTCGCAGCGAAGCATGAGATCGTGCTGGCGATTGTCGGCGGACTTTTCGTCCTTGAGGGGCTGTCGGTGATGATCCAGATCGCGTCGTTCAAACTGACGGGCAAGCGCGTCTTCCGCATGGCGCCGATCCACCACCATTTCGAACAGCTCGGCTGGAAAGAATCGACCATCGTCATCCGCTTCTGGATCATCGCCTTCATCCTGGCGATGATCGGCCTCGCCACTCTGAAACTGCGTTAGGGGAAGCGATGATCCTGATCCCTGACGTCAAGAAAAAGAAATTCGGCGTTTTCGGCCTTGGTCTGAGCGGCGTCGCAACCTGCGAGGCGCTAGCCGCATCGGGCGCGCAGGTTTATTCTTTCGACGAGAACCGTCAGGCGCGCGACAAGGTCGCCGACACCGAATATCGTTGCGAGCATCCGAAAAACTGGCCGTGGAAAGAACTCGATGCGGTCATCGTTTCGCCGGGCGTGCCGCTAACCCATCCCAAACCCCATGCGATCGTGCGCAAGGCGAAGTTGGAAAAGGTGGATGTCATCGGCGATACGGAACTTTTCGCGCGCGCCCTTAACGCGCTTGAACCGCGGGCGCGGCCCGCGATAATCGGCGTCACCGGCTCCAACGGCAAGTCGACGACGACGGCGCTCATCGGCCATATGCTGAAACAGGCGGGCGAAGACGTCTATGTGGGCGGCAATATCGGCGAGGCGGTCCTCTCCATGCCGCCCTTTGAGAGCGATGCGATCTATGTGCTGGAGCTGTCATCGTTTCAGCTCGATCTGACGCAGTCGCTTCATGTCAATGCGGCGGTCTTTCTGAACCTGTCGCCTGATCACATCGAGCGTCACGGCTCCGTCGACGGTTATCTCGAAGCGAAGAAACGCATCTTCCTCAACCAGACGGCGGAAGACCTTGCGGTAATCGGCGTCGATGACGATTACGCGCAAAGCGTCTGCACCGAATTGATGGCCAGCGGGCCGGCGGAAGTGCGCCCCGTCTCCGCAGGCAGCGCGCTCGGCCGCGGCGTCTACGCGCTTGAAGACAAGATCTATTACAATCTCGACGGCAAGACGGCGCTCGCCGGCGATCTTTCGACCGCGCGCTCCTTGCGCGGCGCGCATAATCACCAGAACGCCGCCGCCGCTGTCGCCGTGTGCGAAAAATTCGGTGTCGATCCGGCGCTGGCGGTGAAATCCGCGCTTCGGTACGAAGGCCTGCCGCACCGCATCGAAGAGGTTGGGCGCAACGGCAAGGTGCTCTTCATCAACGATTCCAAAGCGACGAACGCCGACGCCGCGGCCCGGGCGCTCGCGACGTTCACGGATATTTTCTGGATCGCCGGCGGCAAGCCGAAAGACGGCGGCGTCGAAAGCCTCATCCCCATGATGGATCGCGTGCAGGCGGTCTATCTCATCGGCGAAGCGGCGGCGGAGTTTGAAAAACAACTGAGCGGCGCCGTCAAATGCGTGCAGTGCGGCGATCTTGAAAAAGCTGTCGCCGCCGCCGCGAAGGACGCAGCGAAATCGGATGTGAAAAATCCCGTGGTGCTCTTGTCGCCGGCCTGCGCCTCCTACGATCAGTTCAAAAATTTCAACGAACGCGGCGAGGCTTTCCGCAATCTCGTGTCGGAGCTTTCCGCAACCAATGGAGAAGCGGCGTGAGGCGTCTGTCGCGGCTTGATGAGTCTCCTTTCGCGCGGCTGTGGTGGTCTATCGACCGCCCGGCGCTTGGCGTTTTATTGTTGATCATCGTTATCGGCGGCGTTGTTCTCATGGCGGCGAGCCCTTCCGCGGCCTTGCGCAAGGGAATTTCCAGCGAGTTCCATTTTCCGCTGCGCCAGCTGATGTTCATGGGGCCGGCCATGTTCGTGGTGATGGCGGTCGCCTTCCTATCCCCGCTTCAGGCGCGCCGCCTCGGCGTGATTGTGTTTCTCGGCGGTATCGCCCTGATGATCTATCTGCTTCTCTTCGGCGCGGAGATTAATGGCGCGAAGCGCTGGCTCTATCTCGGCGGCATGTCGCTGCAGCCGTCGGAATTTGCGAAGCCCGGTTTTGTCGTCGCCGCTGCCTGGATGCTGGCCGAGGGGGCGCGCGACCCGAAATTTCCCGGCGGCGCCATCGCTATCGGGCTTTACGGATTTTTTGCGCTGCTCTTGCTTCTGCAACCTGACTTCGGCCAGTGGGCGCTGATCACCGCGGTCTGGGCGGTGATGTTTTTCGTCGCCGGCTGGAGCTGGCTGTGGATCGCCTTACTCGGAATGGTGGGCATGGGGGCGCTCACCGCCGGTTATTATCTCTCCGACCATGTCGCGGCGCGCGTCGACGGGTTTTTTAATCCCGAAAGCAACGAGACCTATCAGGTGGACCGCGCGGTCGAAACCATCGCCAATGGCGGGCTGATCGGCCGGGGCGAGGCGCCGCCGGTGAAGACCATGTTGCCCGACGCCCATACGGATTTCATTTTCGCTGTGGCGGGGGAGGAGTTCGGCTTTCTCCTGGCTCTGCTCATCATCATTCTCTTCGCCATTTTCACCGCGCGGATCATGACAGTGGCGGCGGGGCTCAAAAGCGTCTTCGCGCAATGCGCGGCGACGGGCCTTGCCGCGCTCATCGGTTTTCAGGCGATCATCAATATCGGCGTGTCGCTTCGCGCGCTGCCCGCAAAAGGAATGACCCTGCCGTTCATTTCCTATGGCGGGTCGTCGCTGCTTGCGACGGGGCTGACGGTGGGGCTGATCTTCGCGCTCACCCGCACGCATCAGGGCGTCTTCCGCCGCAAGGACATCATGCCGTGACGATAGCTGGACCCATCGCGCTCGCGGCGGGGGGAACCGGCGGGCATCTGTTTCCGGCCGAAGCGCTGGCGCAGGAGCTGAAGCGGCGCGGTCATCGCGTGCTGCTGGTCACCGATGCGCGCGGCGCGCGCTATGCGCAGAACTTTCCGGCCGACGAGCGGTTTGAAATATCCGCCGCAACGCCCTCCATCGGCGGGCCTGTCGCCAAAGCTGCGGCGGCGGTTTCGATTGCTTTGGGCCTCTTCACCTCACTGCGCGAATTCAGAAAAAGAAAACCTGCGGCAGCGGTGGGGTTTGGCGGTTATCCGTCGCTGCCCGCCATGAAGGCGGCGGAGCTGATGCGGATTCCTTACGGCGTTCATGAACAGAACGGCGTCCTCGGCCGCGCCAACCGGCTGCTTGTGAAGAAAGCAGCGTTCACCGCGCATGCCTTTCCGGTTCTTGAAAAACTGCCCGCAGGCGTTTCCACGATTGAAGTCGGCAATCCCGTGCGCGATGCGGTGAACCTGGTCGCCAATACGCCTTTTCCGCCGCTCGACGGCGACATTCATCTCTTGATCTTCGGCGGCAGTCAGGGCGCGAGCATTTTCTCCGAAGCGCCGGTGAAAGCGATCGCCGGGCTGACGCCCGATTTGCGCAAGCGTCTCGTCGTCACGCATCAGGCGCGCGAAAAAGAAATGGAAGCGGTGAAAGCTGGCTATGCGGGTGCGGGCGTCCGCGCGGATGTGGCGCCCTTTTTCACTGACCTGCCGCAACGCATGGCGGCGGCGCATCTTGTGATTTCCCGCGCCGGCGCCTCCACAGTGACGGAGCTTGCCGCCATCGGTCGGCCCTCGATTCTTGTGCCGCTCGCTATCGCCATGGACGATCACCAGACCGGCAATGCCCGGGCGCTAAAGGATAAAAACGCCGCCGTTGTTTTGCCCGAAAATGCGTTTAATCAATATGAACTCGCCGCGCCGCTGGAGGCTTTGCTCACCAATCCGGAGCGGCTTCAGTCCATGGCCGCCAGCGCAAAAGGCGCGGTCAAATCCGGCGCCGCCGCGCGGCTCGCCGATCTGGTAGAGAACATTGCTGCGCAGAAAGCCGCCGCCTGAGTAAAGAGTATTATGACGGGTAAAGACCAATATTCGAAAGTCGATCCGCCTGAGATCAAGGTGCGCCTGCCTTTTGGCGCGGGCGTCGTGCATTTCGTCGGCATCGGCGGCATCGGCATGAGCGGCATCGCGGACGTGATGCGGACGCTTGGCTATGACGTCCGCGGATCCGACGTCGCCGACGGCGCCAATGTCCAGCGCCTTCGCGAGAAAGGCATTCCCGTCGTCATTGGCCACAAACCGCAGAATGTCGAAGGCGCCGACGCGGTGATCATCTCGACGGCGATCAGGCGTGACAATCCGGAAGTCGCCGCCGCGCGCGCGCGCCACATTCCTGTGGTGAAACGCGCCGACATGCTCGCGGAACTGATGCGGCTGAAATGGACCGTCTCTGTCGCGGGCACGCACGGCAAGACGACGACAACGACCATGGTCGCGGCGCTCTTGGACGAAGCGGGGCTCGACCCCACTGTCATCAATGGCGGCGTCATCAACGCCTATGGCGCGAATGCGCGCATCGGCGAAGGCGACTGGATGGTGGTGGAAGCCGACGAAAGCGACGGCACTTTCATCCGACTGCCGACGACCGTCGCCATCGTCACCAATATCGACCCGGAACATTTGGATCACTGGGGCGGGTTTGAAAAACTGCGCGCGGCCTTCGACCGCTTCATTGAAAACACGCCGTTTTACGGCTTCGGCGTCGTCTGCCTCGACCATCCGGAGGTGCAGGCGCTGGTGGGCCGCGTCACCGACCGGCGCCTTATTACTTACGGCGTTAATCCGCAGGCCGATGTGCGCGCCGTCAATATCCGTCACGAAGACGGCGCCAGCCATTACGACATCATTTTCCGCGAGCGCGGGCAGGAGATCGACCGTATCGAGGGCGTGCGCCTGCCCATGCCGGGCACTCATAACGTCCTCAACTCGCTGCCCGCCGCGATTGTGGCGAAGCGCCTCGGCGCCAGCGACGACCAGATCAAGGCCGGGCTTTCCAAATTCGCCGGCGTCAAGCGCCGCTTCACCTCCGCGGGCGAGTGGAAGGGCGTTCATATCATCGACGATTACGGTCACCACCCGGCGGAGATCGCGGCGGTGCTGCGCGCTGCGCGGTCCATCGCCAAGGGTAAGGTCATCGCCGTCGTCCAGCCGCACAGATATACGCGCCTGCGCGATCTCTTCGATGATTTCTGCGCCTGTATGAACGAAGCTGACGTCGCGCTCATCGCCGATGTCTATGCGGCGGGCGAAGCGCCTATTGAAGGCTTCAACCGCGACAGCCTCGTCGCCGGTCTTGAAAGCCACGGCCATCAGGGCGCGCGCGCGCTGAAGAGTTTCGATGAGCTGCCGGGCGTCATCGAAAGCGTTGCGGAAGAGGGCGACTATGTCATCTGCCTCGGCGCTGGGGACATCACAAAATATGCGAATGCGCTGGCGGGTGAGCTTGGCAAGCTCAAACAATAATTTTGAGGCGTTAGTTGTGGCGGACTATTCGGAGCAAAAGCAAATTTGCGCAAAGTACGGCGCTGAGTTCGCTTATGCTCCCGAACAGCTAACTCTAGGAATTTCTCTTTCGGTAAAAGAAGGGATGATGCCTATAAATGGTTTAAGGCATCCTCCCGAAGGAAATACTACAGGCTGGTATATTTACGCCGGACTAGAAGCCTCAACGGCTGATGATTTCTATAAGCCCTTGCATGTATCTCATGTTGACGACTGGTCGCCGTTGATCCGCAAGTATTTGGGGCTGGCTCCCGGATGGCGCTTTTTGATCGCCGACGGCTACGAAGATGTTTGGTTCGATAAAGCGTTGCTGGACGTCTAAGTCATGCAGCAAGTCACCATATCCGATCTCCCGTCCGTCCGTGGGAAATACACCGAGAACGCGGACCTTTCCGCGCTCACCTGGTTCCGCGTCGGCGGGCCGGCGGATGTTCTGTTTTCGCCCGCTGATGAAGATGATCTTGGCGCTTTCCTCAAAGAAACGCCGGAGGAGATTCCGGTCCATGTGATGGGCGTCGGCTCGAACCTTCTCGTGCGCGACGGCGGCGTGCGCGGCGTCGTCATTCGTTTCGGCTCGCCCTTCCGGCAGGTGAAAGTCGACGGCATGCGCGTCACCGCCGGCGCCGGCTGCATCGATGCGCAAGTTGCGAAGGCGGCGGCGAAGGCCGGCGTCGCAGGCCTCGAATTTTTTCGCGGCGTGCCGGGCACCATCGGCGGCGCCATCCGCATGAACGCCGGCGCTTATGGCGGCGAGGTGAAGGATGTTCTTGTTGAGGCGATCGCTTACGACCGGCAAGGCGCGCGTCATGTACTGACCAACGCCGGTCTCGGCTTTTCCTATCGCCATTGCTCGGCGCCCGAGGATTTCATCTTCACGAGCGCGACCTTCGAAGGCCGCCCGGACGATCCGGCGGCGATCGCCGCTCGCATGGAAGAGATCAGCGAAAAGCGCGAGGCGACGCAGCCGATCCGCGAGCGCACCGGCGGGTCCACCTTCGCCAATCCGGATCCTGAAATCTCCGGCGGGCGGAAGTCCTGGCAGTTGATCGACGAGATCGGGGGCAGGGGCCGCGTCGTGGGCGACGCGCAGGTTTCGACCCATCACTGCAATTTCATGATCAACCGCGGAAAAGCGACGGCGGCGGATCTCGAGGCCCTAATCGAGTCGCTTCGTAAAGATGTGTTAACCAAGACCGGCGTTGAGTTGCATTGGGAAATTAAGCGCATAGGAGAGCCGGTCCAGTGACCCGCAAGTACAACCGCATCGCAGTCTTGAAAGGCGGCTGGTCGCCGGAGCGGGAGGTGTCGCTTAACTCCGGCGCGGCGGCGGCGAAGGCGCTGAAGGAAGCCGGCTACGACGTTTTCGAAATCGACGTGAGCCGCGATCTCGCCGCGCGCCTGGCCGAAGCCAAACCCGACGCCGTTTTCAATGCGCTCCACGGCCAGTGGGGCGAGGATGGCTGCGTGCAGGGGCTGCTTGAAATTATGGGCATTCCTTATACGCACTCCGGCGTGCTCGCCTCGTCACTTGCGATGGACAAGCAGCGCGCCAAGGCGATCTTCGAGGATTACGGCATCCCGTCGCCCCCCGGCAAAATCGTGTCGCGGGCCGAGGCGGCGAAGGGCCATGTCATGGAGACGCCCTATGTCATCAAGCCGAATGCGCAGGGCTCCTCTGTCGGCGTCTTTATTGTTAGGAAGGGCGAGAACCGCCCGCCGGAACAGCTTTCCAGCGACAAATGGGACCTTGGCGACGAAGTCCTGGTGGAGAAGTTCATTCCCGGCCGGGAGCTCACCGTCGCCGTCATGGGCGACCGGCCGCTTTGCGTCACCGAAATCACCACATCGCTCGCCTTCTACGATTACGAAGCGAAATACGCCGCCGGCGGGTCGAAACATGTTCTGCCCGCCGACGTGCCGGACGAAGTTACCGAACGCTGCCTCGATCTGGCGCTGCGTGCGCATAATGCACTTGGCTGTCGCGGCGTGTCGCGCTCGGATTTTCGTTACGACTATGAAGCGAGTGGCGAACAGCTCTATTGTCTTGAAGTGAACACCCAGCCGGGTCTCACCGCTACCTCGCTCGCACCGGAGCAGGCGGCGCATCTCGGCATCTCGTTTCCGGAATTCTGCGCCTGGATGGTGGAGGACGCATCGTGCCAAAGGTGAAAAAGAAAACACCAGCAAAATCGCGCCGCAAGTCGCGCAAAAAGCCGAGCGGTTTTTTCGACCGCCTGAGCGCCGTGTGGACCAGCATGTCCCGGGCCGCGGTGGCGGGCTCGGTGCTGGTCGCGTTCGTGGCGCTCGGTTTTCTCTGGGCGGGCGGCTATATCGGCCTTCTCGGCGAGAAACTGAACCGCGTCGCGGGCGCCGGCGCTGTCAGCGCCGGGTTCGAGATCACCCGCATCACCGCGCGCGGCTTTTCCAAAACGGAAGAGGACGATTTGCTTTCAGCTGTGGGTCCGATTGTGGGTTCCTCCATTCTGCATTTCGATGCGGACCGCGCCCGCGCCCGCGTCGAGGAGCTTGGCTGGGTGCGCTCGGCCGCGGTGTCGCGGCTGTTGCCGAACACGGTGCATGTCTCGGTGCGCGAGCGCCAGCCGGCCGCCGTCTGGCAACTCTCCGGCAATCTCCACCTTATCGACAATCAGGGCGCGGTCATTCGTGAGGTGAGCGCTTATGAATATTCCGACCTGCCGCTGATCGTCGGCGCCGGGGCGCCGGACGCCGCCTCGGAAATGCTGCAGGTTCTCGAGCGCGCGTCTGCGATCCAGCAGCGTACATCAGCGCTGATCCGCGTCAGTGACCGGCGCTGGAATTTAAAGACGAAAGACGGCGTCGAAGTGCGGTTCCCGGAAAAAAATCTCGCCGACGCCATGGACTATCTGTCGCGCATCGAGGCGAAAACCGGCTTGCTTGACGAGCCGCTCGAATATGTCGATCTCCGCAATGCCGACAATTTCGTTTACAGGAAACGCGGCGCCGTCGAACTCGACATGCCGCTCGGCCAGGTGAATTGAAACCATGACACGGCGTACCAAGCAGGGCGCGACGCCAAAACCGAAGACCAGAAAACGCCGCAAGGATGAAACGCTCGCCGCCGCGCTTGATATCGGCGCGTCGAAAGTCTCGTGCTTTATCGCCCGCATCAATGAAGAAGACGACCATGGCCTCATGGCGGAGATCGTCGGCGTCGGCTGTTACGGCGCGCCGGACCGCACGCGCGGCGCTGCCGCTGTCGAAGCCGTTGAAACGGCGGTGCGCGGCGCGGTCGAGGCCGCCGAGCGCATGGCGGGCGAGAATATCGGCCGTCTCATCGTTGCGGTTCCGGGCAAACATTTGCGCGCCCGGCGCATCGGCGTCGATCTCGAAATCGCCGGCGGCGTCGTCGCGCAGGAAGACGTCGATGACAGCCTCGCCGAAGGCATGAAAATCGCGACGCCGCCCGATTGCGCGCCGCTCCACGCTATTGCCGCGGGCTTCAAACTCGACGGCGAGGACGGGCTCGGCGATCCTATCGGCATGGCGGGCAGCACGCTATCGACGCAGATGTTCGCGGTGGGCGCGCGCAAAAGCTATCTCGACAATCTCGCGGATCTGATTGAGCGCTGCGATCTCAAAGTCGAGGAATTCGCCGCCGCGCCCTATGCCGCCGCAGAGGCGGTGCTGCTTGAAGACGAAAAAGAACTCGGCGTCGTGATGATCGACATCGGCGCCGCGTCGACGGATTTCGCCGTCTATGACAATGGCGCGCTCGTCGAATGCGGCGGCGTGCCGGTCGGGGCGGGGCACATCACCCGCGACATCGCGCAGATTTTTGGCGCCTCGCTCGCCCATGCGGAACGCGTGAAAACGCTTTACGGATCGGCGCTCATGGGCCCAGGCGACGAACATCGCTTTGTCGACTTTCCGCAGCTCGGCGTGCAGGGAGAAACCGCACGAGCCTCGCGCGCCGATCTCTGCGAGGTCATCCTGCCGCGGCTTGAAGAAATTTTCGAACTCGTCGCCGGTGAGCTTCCCGATGACGGCATGCGCCGTTCCGGGCTGCGCCGCATCGTGTTGACCGGCGGCGGCTCGCTGCTCGTCGGCGCGCGCGAAGTCGCAGAACGCGCCCTGATGATGAAAACCCGTCTCGGCCGTCCCGCCGCGATCGCCGGTTCTCCGGAAGCGGTCTCGGCGCCAGGCTTCGCCGTCTGCGCCGGCCTCGTTCAGCATTACGCTAACTCAGGCGCTGAACGCGAAACGGGTTCCGCGCTTTTGCAAGGGCCGAAAAAGTCGTCCGTATTCGGCGGCGTTGAAAACTGGCTGAGAGCGAAATTCTAAAAACCGGCTGACGTCTCGCAACCGGCAATGGGATTATAAAAAAAGTAATTCCTTTTGTCCGTTCGCTCTTGCCTCGCATCGCGAACAAGATTCTGAAATTGAGCTTCGAATTACTGAATCGTTAAGGCCCTGTTAACCATTTGGAAAGGGTTCTGAACGATTCTTTAACGACGGATTAACCAAGGGGGAAAGGGCGCCCCGACAGCCCGCTACTTTGCGCATTATCGGAGAACTCCATGCCACTTAATCTCAGCGTGCCGGAACTGACAGAATTGAAACCCCGCATTACGGTGATCGGCGTCGGCGGGGCGGGCGGCAACGCCGTCAACAACATGATCGAAAGCCAGCTTGAGGGCGTGGAGTTCGTCGTCGCCAACACGGATGCGCAAGCCGTGGGCCTGTCTAAGGCGCAAAAAAAGATTCAGCTCGGCGTGAAGACGACCCAAGGCCTCGGGGCTGGGTCCATTCCCGATATCGGGCGTGCGGCGGCCGAAGAGTCTCTCGATGAAATTCTCGAACATGTGGGCGCCTGCCACATGCTGTTCGTCACCGCGGGCATGGGCGGCGGCACAGGAACGGGCGCGGCGCCGGTGATCGCCAAGGCGGCGAAGGAGCGCGATATTCTGACGGTGGGCGTCGTCACGAAGCCGTTTCACTTCGAAGGCGCGCGCCGCATGCGGCTCGCCAATTCCGGCATCGAGGAACTGCAGAAGCACGTCGACACGCTGCTCATCATTCCGAACCAGAATCTCTTCTCCATCGCCAATGAGCGCACGACCTTCCACGAAGCTTTCGCCATGGCCGATCAGGTGCTGCATTCGGGCGTCCGCGGGATCACCGATTTAATGGTGATGCCGGGCCTCATTAATCTCGACTTTGCGGATGTGCGCACCGTGATGAGCGAGATGGGCAAGGCGATGATGGGGACGGGCGAGGCCGAAGGCGAAAAACGCGCCATTCAGGCCGCCGAGGCTGCGATCTCGAATCCGCTGCTCGACGAAGTCTCCATGAAAGGCGCCAAAGGCGTCCTCATCAACATCACTGGGTCCATGGACATGACCCTGTTCGAGGTCGACGAGGCGGCGAACCGCATTCGCGCCGAGGTCGACCCCGACGCCAACATCATTGTCGGCTCAACCTTCAATCAGGACCTCGAAGGCAAGGTCCGGGTTTCTGTCGTCGCCACCGGCATCGACATCGAGGAGCGTGATCAGTCGCGTCCGCAGATCAAGATCAATACGGGCGCGGTCTCAAAACCCTGGCGCGAGCCCACCCCGGTCGACCGTCCGGCGGCGGCGCCTTCCGTCAGCGTTTCCTCCGCCCCGTCCATGTCGGTTCCGGTTTCGCGTCCGGCGCCTCAGCCGGCGGCCCGTCCGGCCTCGGCCCCAATGGCGAGCGCCGCGTCTGCGGCGGCCCCGGCGGTCAATCCGGTGGGCGATGTGCATGAGCGTATTCGCAAGATGCTGACTGAAGGCCAGCCGGCGCCCGAAATGCGCCCGCAGGGCCAGAGCGAGCCCGTGCGCCCGGCGCGTCCCATGCGCCCGGCAGCCCAGCCGAAACAGCCGCCGATCAACCCGTTCCGCAGCGCCCAGGCGCTCGGCAAGCATTCCCTCGAAGCCGCCGTCGATATGTTTAAATCCCTTGGCGGGACTGAAGACCGCCGGGACATCGCCCCGCCGCGGGCGCCGGAAACGCCGAAACCGGCCGCAAGAGGCCAGGGTCCGAGAGGCGACCTTTTTGACGAACAGGAGGATGCGGATCTCGAAATTCCGTCCTTCCTGCGGAAAAAGAAGACAGGCTGAACCTTAAAGGTTCGCTTTAGAATGTTGATCTAAAACAAAAATCGCGCTCCAGCAGAAATGCCGTGAGCGCGGTTTGCGTATCCGGGTCCGCCGCCCTTGTAGCAATTGGAAATAAACATTCATCATGGCTGCTATTCGCATTCGCAAGAAATGGGTATTGTCCTGGTTACTGGCGCGCCGCCCGGTGAGGGGTTCGAAGGGCGGTGTGGGGCCTTTAGTATCGCGCCTGATGAGTGAGCAAGACATGCGTAATGCCGCCTTCCAGCGGACGCTCAAGACTGTGGTGGAATTTGCGGGGGTGGGATTGCATTCCGGCGAAGCCTGCCGGGTTGTTCTTCATCCGGCGGGTACGGACGAAGGGATACGATTTGTCCGCGCTGACTTGCCTTCGCCCGACAACGTCATCGCCGCCATTCCTGAAAATGTCGCCTGCGCCAATCACGGCACCACCCTGACCAATGAAGCCGGGGCGAGCGTCGCTACGGTGGAGCATTTGATGGCCGCCCTGGCGCTGACCGGCGTCGACAATGTCACCGCGACGGTGACCGGGCCCGAGCTCCCCATTCTAGACGGCAGCGCCGCACCCTTCGTGAGCGCAATCGCAGAAGCCGGTCTTCAAAAACTCGCCGGGCGCCGCGAGCCGATTGTCATCGCCGATCCGGAACGCATCAGCGACCGGGGACGCTCCATCACTGTAGAGCCATTCGCGGGCCGGATTGTGGAGGTCGACATCGATTTCGGCGACTGCCTGATCGGGCGCCAGTCATTGACGCTTGATCTCGATGATTCTTCAGTGATTGCACGGCTGGCGAGCGCGCGCACTTTTTGCAGGTTGAATGAGGTGGAGGCGCTGAGGGCTGCGGGGCTAATTCGCGGCGGGGCGCTCTCCAACGGCATCGTGGTGGACGGCGACCGGCTGCTCAATGAGGAGCCGTTGCGCGACGCTTGCGAGTTTGCGCTGCATAAGGCGCTCGATCTGATCGGCGATCTCTATCTTTTGGGCCGGCCGCTGGTCGGCCGCATCAAGGCGGTCAAGCCCGGGCATGATCTCAATACCCGCGCCGCGCTTTACCTCAAGGAAGCGCAAGAGGCTGTCGGCCAGCCGGCCCGGGCCGCCACGGCCTGAAATCACCGAAAGCCGGACGGCGCCCCGTTTGACACGACCCCTTGCGGCCAACTACATAATGTCGCCCGTTAACACTTCGCCGGCGGCCGGCTTTTGAGCCCGTCCCGGACCCCGTAGATGGAAGGCGCCGTCCCTCGTGAAAATGCGTTTTGCGTTCATCGCCAAACTTCTCCTCATTCTCGCCGCCTCGTTCGCCGTTGTGGCCTGCGGCTCCTCCGGCAAAAAGAAACAGCGCTTCGCCTATGTGGAGCGGCCGGTGGAGATTCTTTACGACCTTGCCGTCAAGGATCTCGAGCGCAAGCGCTATGATCGCGCCATCGCCTATTTCGAGGAAGTTGAACGCCAGCATCCTTATTCCGCCTGGGCGCGCCGCTCGATGCTGATGAAGGCCTTCGCTTATTATCAGGGCAATGACTACGAAGAAGCGATTACGGCGCTCGACCAGTTCATTGCGCTTCACCCCGGCAACAAGGATGCGCCTTACGCTTATTATCTGAAAGCGATGTGCCACTATGAGCGTATTCGCGATGTGGGCCGCGATCAGGAATTCACCAACAATGCGGTTGAGGCGCTGACCGATGTCGTGCGACGTTATCCGGATACGGAATATGCGCGCGATGCGCGGTTGAAGCTCGATCTGACGAATGACCATCTCGCCGGCAAGGAGATGTATATCGGCCGCTTCTACCTGAAGCAGAACAAGCACATCGCCGCCATCAACCGCTTCAAGAAAGTCATCACCGATTATCAGACCACAAGCCATGTGCCTGAAGCGCTGCACCGGCTGACGGAAGCCTATCTTGAGCTCGGCATCATCGACGAGGCGCGCGCCGCCGCCGCCGTTCTCGGTTACAACTATCCCGGCAGCCGCTGGTATCAGGACAGCTATGAGCTGTTCGACAAACGGCATATTCTTGCTGAAGGCTCCAAACCCGAGCGCCGTAAACCGGAAAAGCTGAAAGAGGCCGCCCCTTCGGTGGAAGACATCGACCCAGGCCAGCTGCGCGCCATCGAACCGCCGAGCCCGTCGGAGCTTGAGGCGCTCGGGCCGTCGAACAATCTGCCCGTCGGCGCCACCGGCCGGGACAACTAGCTGCTTTAACCGGCCTTCGAACTGCGATAGATCATGAGGGGACGCGCGCGCACAAGGCGGGCGCTCCATTCATGTTTGTCCCGCAATGCTCACCGCGCTTCATATTCAGGATTTCGTGCTGATCGACCAGGCGCGTCTCGCGCTCGGTCCCGGCATGACTGCGCTTACGGGCGAGACCGGCGCGGGCAAATCGATCCTGCTCGACGCGCTGGGGCTCGCCGTCGGCGGGCGCGCCGAACGGGGCGCCGTTCGGCAGGGCGCGAAACAGGGCGTTGTTTCCGTTATCTTCGAGCCGCAGGCGAACCATCCCGTCTGGAACGTGCTCGAGGAAAACGGTCTCGATACGGGCGAGGATCAGGTGATCCTGCGCCGGGTGCAGACGGCGGACGGGCGCGGGCGCGGCTTCGTCAACGACCAGCCTGTATCCATCGCCATGCTGCGCGCCGTCGGCGAAACGCTCATCGAGATTCACGGACAACACGACGGGCGCGGGTTCCTGACCGCATCGGCGCATCGCGGCATGCTCGACGAATTCGGCGGGTTGCAGAAGAAGGCTGCGCAAGTCGGCGATCTCTGGTGGCGCTGGCGCGACGCCGTCGAGGCCCTCGACGAAAAGAAACGCGAACGCGACGCCAATCTGCGCGAGGCGGATTATCTCCGTCACGTCGTCGACCGGCTCGGCAAGCTCGACCCGCAACCCGATGAAGAAGCGTCCCTTGCGGAGCGCCGCGCGGAGCTGATGTCGTCCGACAAGATCGCGGAGGATCTGAACGCCGCCATGACCGCGCTATCGGAAGGCGCGTTCGATGCAAAGCTTGCGTCGGCCCTGCGGCGGATTGAACGCGCGGCGGGCCAGCTTGAAAATAAAGACAATCCATTGTCCGCCGCGGCGGCCCGCCTCGATGCGGCGCTCAATGAAGCGGCGGAGGCGCGAAGCGCCCTCGAAGCGGCCATCGACCGCTTTGGCGCCGATCCGGACGAACTCGACAGAACCGAAGAGCGTCTCTTCGCGCTGCGCGCCGAGGCAAGGAAACACGGCGTGACGCCCGACGCCCTGGCGGCGTTTCTGCAAAAGGCGCGCGCTGCGCTCGAAGAGCTGGAGCTCGGCGAGGCGGCATTCGAGGCGCTCGAAGCCGACGTGAAGAAAACGCGCGACGCCTATGACAAGGCCGCGTCGGCGCTCTCGAAAGAGAGAAAAGCGGCGGCGAAAAAACTCGACGCCGCCGTGGCCGGTGAACTCGCGCCGCTGAAACTCGGCAAGGCGGCGTTTTCGACGCATATCGAAACCGACGAAAGCCACGCAACATCCGAAGGCTATGACGTCGTCGAATTTATGGTGGCGACCAATCCCGGCGCGCCGGCGGGACCCTTGAAAACCATCGCTTCGGGCGGCGAGCTGTCGCGTTTCGTGCTGGCGATGAAAGCCGCGCTCGCCGCAAAGGAAAACCGCACGGTCATTATCTTCGATGAAGTTGACGCCGGCGTCGGCGGCGCCGTCGCCGATGCGGTGGGCGAACGGCTTTCGCGACTCGCCGCAGACGCACAAGTGCTGGTGGTGACGCATAGCCCGCAGGTCGCTGCCCGCGCCGGCGCGCACTGGCGCATTGAAAAGACGCAGACCAAATCGTCAACGCTGACGAAAGTGACGCCGCTCGATCCCGAAACGCGCATCGAGGAAATTGCGCGCATGCTGTCCGGCGCCGAAGTGACCGATGAAGCGCGCGCCGCCGCGAAACGCTTGCTCGGCGCGCCCTTTACCTCAAAACCAGTTGCGGTCAAAAAGACGCCGGCGCGCAAACGCGCTTAACCCCCGAACCGGGCAGATCATGGCGGCGAAAAAGAAATCAGACGGCTTCTCATCCATCCCCGTGGCGAAGCTGACGCAGGAGCAAGCGGCGGCGGAGCTCGCCCGGCTTGCGCAGGCGATCGGCCGCGCCGATGAGGCTTATTACGAGCATGACAAGCCGGAGATCACGGACGCGGAATATGACGCGTTGCGCCGGCGCAATCTGCTTATCGAAAAGCGTTTTCCGAAACTGAAACGCGAAGACTCGCCCTCCGACAAGGTGGGCGCGAAGCCGTCGACGAAGTTCGAGAAATCGAAACACGCCGTTCCCATGCTGTCCCTCGACAACGCATTCACGGACGAAGACGTCTCTGATTTCGACAAGCGCATACGCCGGTTTCTGGGGCTCGGCGAGGACGCAGCGCTCGCCTTCACCGCCGAGCCGAAGATCGACGGGCTGTCCCTCAATCTTCGTTACGAGGAGGGCGCGTTGAAAGTTGCGGCGACGCGCGGTGACGGCGAAACCGGCGAGAATGTCACCGGCAATGTGCTCACTATCGGCGACATCCCGACGGCGCTGCAGAACGCGCCAGACATTCTCGACGTACGCGGCGAAGTTTACATGAACCTCGAAGAGTTCGAGGCGCTGAACGAGCGCCTAGAAAAAGAAGCGGAGGAGGAGGGCAAGGCGCATGAACCCTTCGCCAATCCGCGCAACGCCGCGGCGGGGTCCCTGCGCCAGCTCGATGCGGCGATCACCGCGTCGCGGCCGTTGCACTTCTTCGCCTATAGCTGGGGCGAGACAAGCGAGCCGCTCGCCAAGACTCAATGGGACGTGCTGCAGCGTTTCAAGAAGCTGGGTTTCAGCATCAACCCGCTCGCCAAGCGCTGCGAAAGCGTTGAGGAGATGCTGGCGCATTACCGCAAGATCGAGGCGGAACGCGCGTCGCTGGGCTACGATATTGACGGCGTCGTCTATAAGGTCGACCGACTCGACTATCAGGAACGGCTGGGGTTTGTCAGCCGCGCGCCGCGCTGGGCCGTCGCCCATAAGTTTCCTGCTGAAAAAGCGACGACGATTCTTGAAAAAATCGACATTCAGGTGGGGCGCACCGGCAAGCTGACGCCGGTGGCGCGTTTGAAACCCGTCACGGTCGGCGGCGTCGTTGTCTCCAACGCGACCCTGCACAACGCCGATTACATCGAAGAAAAAGACATCCGCGAAGGAGACACCATCGTCATCCAGCGCGCCGGCGATGTCATCCCGCAGGTGCTGGAGGTTATCGAGAAGAAGCGCCCGAAAGACTCGAAACCCTATAAGTTCCCGTCGCGCTGCCCCGTCTGCGGCTCTCACGCGGTCAATGAGGAGAACCCGACGACCGGCAAGGCCGATGTGGACCGCCGCTGCACCGGCGGACTCATTTGCGACGCGCAGGTTGAGGCGCGGCTGAAGCACTTCGTTTCGCGCCAAACCTTCGACATCGAAGGTCTTGGCGAGAAACAGATCGCGGCCTTTCATGAAGAAGGCATCGTCAAGGAACCGGCGGACATTTTCACGCTTCGCAAGCGGCAGGAAGCGGGCGAGATCGACCTTTACCGCTACGATCTCGATGAGGCAGGCGAACGGAAACGGGACAAAAGCGGCAAGGAAAAACCGCCGACCAATCTCAAGTCCATTCAAAACCTCTTCGACGCCATTGACGAGCGCCGCTCGATTTCGCTGGCGCGGTTCATCAATGCGCTCGGCATCCGCCATGTGGGCGAGACCAATGCGCGGCTCTTCGCGACCCATTACGGCGATTTCAAATCCTTTTACGATGCGGCTGTGAAGGCGCGCGACGAAGAGAGCGAGGCCTATCAGGACATGCTGACCATTGAAGGGGTCGGCGCGCTGGTCGCTCGCGGCGTCATCGATTTCTTCGGCGAGAAACACAATCGCGACGCGGTCGACCGGCTTCTGAAGGAAGTGACGCCGGAAAAGGCGGAGGCGGTGAAGTCTTCAAGCGCCGTCGCCGGCAAGACGGTCGTTTTCACCGGCACGCTCGAAACCATGACCCGCGACGAGGCGAAAGCGAGCGCGCAGAGTCTCGGCGCGAAAGTCTCCGGCTCGGTCTCGGCGAAAACCGATTATGTGGTCGCGGGGCCCGGCGCCGGATCGAAGCTGAAAAAAGCCGAAGAGCTGGGCGTCAAAGTGCTGACCGAAGCCGAATGGGCGAAGCTCGCCAAGGGCTGAAACTGAAAAAAGATCAAGGTTGCCAGTCTTCATCCTTGGTTCTGTATGAGTTAAGAGTACCCCCTCCCGAAAGTGCTGGCGCACTTTCGACCTCCCCTCAAGGGGGAGGTGGATGTAGACGCTGCCGCGAACTCACCTCCCCCTTGGGGGGAGGTCAAAACTGCGAAGCAGTTTTGGGTGGGGGGCTAGCTTTACGCGTTCCCGGAGGTGCGCGTGAAATGATGCGGGAGAGTTACTTTTGAATGCAAGTCTTGTTGTCATCGGACTGATCGTCCTGGCGGGCGTTGCGCTCGCGGTTCTTTACAATCTCCTCGTCCGGCGCCGCCAGATGACCAATAATGGCTGGGCCGATATCGACGTGCAGCTAAAGCGCCGCGCCGATCTCATCCCGCAGCTGGTCGCAACAGTGCAGGGCTACGCCGCCCATGAGAGGCAATTGTTCGAAGACGTCATTGCAAAACGCAACGCCGCGCTTGCGGCGGGCGACGATCCGGCGGCGCGCGGCGAAGCGGAAAGCGCGCTGTCGCGGCCCGTGCGCCGCATGATCGCCGTGGCGGAAGACTACCCGCAACTGAAAGCCAGCGGCAATTTTCTGGAGCTTCAGAAGGAGCTCGCCGACACCGAGGACAAGATCGAAATGGCGCGGCGGTTTTATAATGGCGCCGTGCGCGAACTGAACACGCTAGTGGAAAGCTTCCCTGTGAACGTCGTCGCGGGGCCCTTCGGTTTTGCAAAGCGTGATTACTTCGAAATCGAAACCGCCGACCGCGCCGTTCCTTCTGTGAGCCTCGGCGCATGAAGCTGCGCTTTCCTCTTATTGCGCTGCTGGCGCTGTTTTGGCCGATCCTTGCTGTTGCGGCGGAGCAGATCACCGATTTTGACGTCGAGATCGACGTTCACGAAAGCGGCGACATCACCATTACGGAAAATATCGATGTCGTCGTGGAAGGCCGCCAGATCAGCCGCGGCATCTTCCGCGATCTGCCGCGCTATTACGAGAATAGCGGCGCGAAACTTCCCTATGATTACGACGTGCTTCGCATCGAGCGCGATGGCCAGCTCGAGCCTTACGCTATCGAACGCGACGGCAACGCCTTCCGCATCCGCATCGGCGACGCGGACATATTTCTCGACCATGGCGCGCATGAATATGAAATCGAATACGCCGTCAAAAACCAGGTGCGTTATTTCGACGGCTATGACGAGTTCTACTGGAACGTAACCGGCAATTTCTGGCCCTTTCCAATTCTGAGTGCAAGCGCAAGCGTGCGCCTTCCCGGCGGCGCGGGCGCGATCCGGACCGCCGCCTATACGGGCGGGCTCGGCCGCGACGAACGCAATTACGATTACGCCTATCAAAATGGCGCGCATGTTTTCACGACAACGGCGCCGCTTTCGCCGCGCGAAGGCCTGACCGTCGCGATCGGGTTTGAAAAAGGGATTGTCGATCCGCCTTCCGCCGCCGATCTTCGCGCCGAGTGGTGGGCGCGCAATGCGTCAATCCTGATTTTGGGCGGCGCGGTCGCGCTCTTGTCGCTGTTCTACGCCTGGGCTTTTATCCGCGCCGGTCGCGATCCCGCGAAGGGGCCGGTCTTCCCGCGTTACGAGCCGCCGGAGGGATATTCGCCCGCCGCGGCTCATCGCATTTATCATCGCGCGCTGTCGGGCCACAGCGCGCTGATCGCCACGATCCTCAATCTCGCCATCAAAGGCGCGATCAAGATCGATGCGGAAAGCAAGAAGAAAACGCATCTGGTCCGCCTTGACGGCGAGACTGCGGCGCTGTTTCCGGCGGAGCGTAATTTTGTGAACGGTCTCTTCGCCGGGCGAACGGATGTGACGCTTGGCGGCGGCTATGATTCCGGGTTCACCGCGACCTATCAGGCGTTTCAAAAGGAGCTCGGCAAGCGTTTCGGCCGGGATTATTTCCGCTGGAACGCGGGCTATCTCATTCTCGGCGCTATCCTTTCCATTCTCGCCGTGATCTTCGCCGCAAATCTTTCCGTTGCATGGACCTTTTCCCATACCAGCGCGGTCGCCTTGCTTGGCGCGATGTTCTGCGCCTTCGCCTATTTCATTCCGGCGCCGACATTGCGCGGCCAGCAAATCCGCACCGAAATCGAAGGCTTTCGCCTTTATCTCAAGACCGCGGAGAAATTACAGCTCAACGCCGTTACGCCCGGCAGCGGCGCGCCGCCGCCCATGAGCGTCGAACGCTATGAGAAATTTCTTCCTTACGCCGTCGCGCTCGGCGTTGAGGAGCCATGGACGCGGCATTTCGAAAAGCTCATTCCGGAAGAGGCGCACAACTATCATCCGCGCTGGGCGAATATGCACGGACGCAGCTACGGCTCCCTCCATGGACTAAACAGCGCGCTTGTTTCCGGAATGGCCTCCGGGGTTTCAAGCGCGCTGCCGCAAAGCTCGTCTTCCTCGGGTTCGGGCGGCGGCGGCTTTTCCGGCGGCGGCGGGGGCGGAGGAGGCGGCGGAGGCTGGTAGGATCAGCACGACGCCTTGCCCGCTTCGGCTGCGTATTTCGTTTGTCCAAACTTCCAGCTGCCTTGCAACATGGTGGCGAGCGCCACGCTCTGCGCGCTCCCGTCTGAATCGTAAAAAGCGAGCAGCGGCCCGTTGGCGCTGTCCTCGATCACCCAGCGGCCGGCGCTTTGCGCCGTTCCGGCGACGCCGCCCCACGATTGGCTACCATATTCGCCGCCCACATTCACCGCGCCTTCGGAGCTGCGATAAAAGACATTGCCCGGGCACACATGGACGTATCCTGACGATCCGCCGGTAGCGCCGGAAAAGATGCTCGGCGAATAGACCCAGAAAACCCTGACGCCCGTGACGCCGTTGACATAGGCTTGCGCATAAGGATTGTTCGCGATCCCGCGCGGCTCGGCGCCGCTCCAGCCGCGGGGCGCGCCGCCATCAAGATTGGCGACCGGCGCCGCGCCGGAGGGTCCGTAATTGCCGTAAGCGTCAATGAAATACGCGCCGGGTCCGATGCCATAATGGGCCATCAGCTTTTGCATTTCCGGCGCGACCGGCTCGCCGTTCACGGTGTAGGCGCCGCCATCAGCGCCGGCATTTGCGGCGAAAAGCGAAAACCATGCGCCGGCCAAGAGCGAAAGGCGACGATAGTTCATAATCTTTTCTCCTCATGTGTTTAGTTTTTAAGCTTCAGGGGTCTAACGGCTGTCCGCATTAAAAAGGAAAACCGCGGCGAGGCTGTGACCAGGATCACACGGAATGTTCAGGCGCTTCCCACATGGCCATTTTAGTGCGTCTCGGGCAATAGAAATAGCAAGATCGTCTGCGCTGCGCGGCTGTCGCAGCGGGCTTGGCTCTTTTTCCTCAAGGTTCGGCGCCGCCATTGCGCCGTGCGCGTTGGGCGGGGTAAACCGCCCTGAAAACAACTAGTAAAACAAGCCGTTAAGATTGGCGTAAACGAACCGTCCATGGGCGTTGCGTATGCTGGGCGGGAGGAAACCGGAGACTTTGATGGCGAAGAACGGGATGAGCGACAGCAAGCCGCTGTCTTTATATGTGCCGGAGCCGGAGTTTCGTCCCGGCGACAAACCCGACTTTTCCAATGTCCCGATCCCTCAGGCCGGCGCCGCGCCGAAGCCGCCGGTGGATGTGAACGCGGGCGACATCCGCGACCTCGCCTATACGATCATCCGCGTCATGAATCGCGAAGGCGAACCGGTCGGTCCGTGGGCGGACATGCTGACCGACGATCAGGTGAAAGAAGGTCTTGAGGACATGATGCGGGTGCGCGCCTTTGATGCGCGCATGACCATGGCCCAGCGTCAGGGCAAAACGAGCTTTTACATGCAATGTCTCGGCGAGGAGGCGATCGCCTGCGCTTTCTCGAAAGTGCTGAAACAAGGCGACATGAACTTCCCGACCTATCGCCAGCAGGGCCTTCTTCTGTCGACGGACTATCCCATGGTCGACATGATCAACCAGATTTATTCGAACGCCGCCGACCCGCTTCAGGGACGGCAATTGCCGATCATGTATTCCTCGAAGGAACACGGCTTCTTCACCATCTCCGGGAATTTGGCGACGCAATTCATTCAGGGCGTCGGCTGGGCCATGGCGTCCGCCATCAAGGGCGACACCAAGATCGCAACCGCCTGGATCGGCGAGGGTTCGACAGCGGAAAACGACTTCCATGCGGGGCTCGTCTTCGCGTCCACCTATCGCGCGCCGGTGGTGTTGAACATCGTCAACAACCAGTGGGCGATCTCGACCTTTCAGGGCATCGCCCGCGGCGGCGCGGCGACCTTTGCCTCACGCGGCCTCGGTTTCGGCATTCCTTCCTTGCGCGTCGACGGCAACGACTATCTCGCCGTTTACGCCGTCGCCAAATGGGCCGCCGACCGCGCGCGCATGGGGCTGGGGCCCACGCTCATCGAACATGTCACCTACCGCATGGGCGCGCATTCGACGTCGGACGATCCTTCCGCCTACAGAGCGAAAGAGGAATCGACCTCCTGGCCGCTGGGCGATCCGGTGGAGCGCCTTAAGGACTATCTCATCAAGCGCGGCGTCTGGTCAGATGCGCAGCATCACCAGATGAAAGAGATGCTGGAGGCGCAAGTCGCCGAAGCGCAAAAACAGGCGGAGAAAAACGGCACGCTCCATGACGGGCCGCATTCCTCGCCCGCGACTATGTTCGACGATGTGTTCAAGGAAATGCCGCTGCACCTTCGCCGGCAAAGACAAGAGGCGGGGTTTTAATCCATGGCGCGCATGACCATGATTCAATCGATCCGCAGCGCCATGGACGTCGCCATGGGGCGCGACGACAATGTCGTCGTCTTCGGCGAAGACGTCGGTTTCTTTGGCGGCGTCTTCCGCTGCACGCAAGGTCTGCAGGAAAAATACGGGCCCCAGCGCTGCTTCGACGCGCCGATCAGCGAAAGCGGCATCATTGGCGCGGCGGTCGGCATGGCTGCCTACGGCATCCGCCCCTGCGTCGAAATTCAGTTTGCGGATTATGTTTATCCGGGCTTTGACCAGATCGCGTCGGAGGCGGCGCGCATCCGCTATCGCTCCAACAATGATTTCACCGTGCCCATGGTGGTGCGGATGCCGACGGGCGGCGGGATTTTCGGCGGGCAGACCCACAGCCAAAGTCCGGAAGCGCTCTTCGCGCATATTTCCGGCATCAAGACGGTGATCCCGTCGAATCCCTACGACGCCAAGGGGCTTTTGATCGCGTCCATTGAAGACGACGATCCGGTCATGTTCCTCGAGCCGAAGCGTCTTTATAACGGGCCCTTTGACGGTCATCACGACCGGCCGGTGACGCCCTGGTCGAAACACGAACTCGGCGAAGTGCCGGAAGGTCACTACACCGTGCCGCTCGGCAAGGCGGCGGTGCGCCGCGAAGGCGCCGACGTCACCGTTCTCGTTTACGGCACCATGGTCTATGTCGCGGAAGCCGCGGCGGAGGAGACCGGCGTTGACGCGGAGATCATCGATCTCCGGACGCTCCTGCCGCTTGACATGGAAGCCATTGAAGAGTCGGTGAAGAAAACCGGCCGCTGCGTCATCGTGCATGAGGCGACGCGCACCTGCGGCTATGGCGCCGAGCTCGCGGCCATCGTCGCGGAGAATTGTTTCTATCATCTCGAGGCGCCGGTGATCCGCGTCACCGGATATGATACGCCTTACCCGCACGCCCATGAGTGGGATTACTTCCCGGGACCGAAACGCGTCGGCGATGCGCTGAAAAAAGTGATGGAGGCCGTCTGATGGGCGAACATGTCATCAAGCTTCCCGATGTGGGCGAGGGCGTCGCCGAGGCCGAGCTGGTGGAATGGCTCGTCGATATCGGCGCCAATGTCCGCGAGGACGAAGTCATCGCCTCGGTCATGACCGACAAGGCGACGGTCGAAATTCCGTCGCCCGTCGAAGGCAAGATCATCTGGCGCGGCGGCGATGTGGGCGACGTCCTCGCGGTCGGCTCGCCGCTGGTGCGTCTCGAGGTCGACGGCGCCGGCAATGTGAAGCCGGGCGAGGCCGCTGCCCCGGAAACAAAGCCGGAAAAGAAAAAAGAAGAGAAGAAAGCCGAGGCGAAACCGGCCAAAGCGGAAGAAAAACCCGCACCGAAAACCGAAAAGCCGAAGACCAACGGCGCGGCGCCAAAAACTCAAAACGGCGCTGCTTCGTCATCCGCGCCGGTCTCCGCCGCGAAATCCGCCATGCCGCGCGCCGAAGGCGAAAAGCCGCTGGCGTCGCCCGCGGTTCGCAAACGCGCCGCCGACGCCGGCGTCGATTTGCGCCGTGTGCCGGGCTCCGGCCCTGCGGGCCGCATCACCCATGAAGATCTCGACGCATTCTTCGCGAGCGACGGCGAGGCCGCAGTGGCGCGCGGAACCGGCTATGCGCGCAATACGTCGGTAAAAGACGTTCCCGTCATCGGCCTGCGCCGCAAGATCGCGGAGAAGATGGAGGCGGCGAACAACCGCATCGTTCCCATCACCTATGTGGATGAAGTGGATGTGACGGCGCTGGAAGATTTGCGCGCGGAATTGAACAACAGCCGCAAGGAAGGCCGGCCGAAGCTGACCATCTTGCCGTTCCTGATGCGCGCCATGGTGAAGGCGATTTCGGAGCAGCCGCATCTGAACGCGATTTATGACGATGAGGCGGATGTCATCCATCAATATGGCGGCGTCCATATCGGCATTGCGGCGCAGACGCCCAACGGCCTCATGGTGCCGGTGGTGAAACACGCCGAAGCGCGCGACATTTGGGATTGCGCATCGGAGGCGGCGCGGCTCGCGGATGCCGCGAAAACCGGCAAGGCCTCGCGCGAAGAGCTTTCCGGCTCGACCATCACCATCACCTCGCTGGGCGCCATGGGCGGCATTGTGACCACGCCGGTCATCAATCATCCGGAAGTGGCCATCGTCGGTGTCAACAAGATGCAGGTGCTGCCGCGCTGGAACGGAACCGAGTTCATGCCGCGCAAGGTGATGAACCTTTCTTCGAGCTTCGATCACCGCGTGATCGACGGCTGGGACGCGGCGGTGTTCGTCCAGCGGCTGAAGGCGCTGCTCGAAACGCCTGCGATGATTTTTATTGAGAACTGATCCATGGAAGATGTGACGTGCAAAGTGCTGGTGATCGGCGCCGGACCTGGCGGCTATGTGGCCGCGATCCGCGCGGGCCAGCTCGGCCTCGATACGGTGATCGTCGAGGGTCAGTATCATGGCGGCACTTGCCTCAATGTCGGCTGCATTCCGTCCAAGGCGATCATTCACGCCGCCGACGAGTTTGAAAAAGCCGCGCATTTCGCGGGCGAGAGCGCCATCGGCGTCAAGGCCGGAAAGCCGGAAATCGACTTCGCCAAAACGCTCGCGTGGAAAGACGGCATCGTCAAACGCCTCACCACCGGCGTTGGCGGGCTTTTGAAAAAGAATAAAGCGCGCGCGATCAGCGGCTGGGCGACTTTCGTCGACGGCAAGACCGTCGACGTGAAGGAAAACGGATCGACCCATCGCATTCGTGCGGAGAGCATCATCATCGCTACGGGCTCGATTCCGGTGGAGCTGCCGTTTTTGAAGTTTGGCGATAACGTCATCTCGTCAACCGAGGCGCTGTCGCTCTCCACACCGCCGAAAACACTGGCGGTCGTCGGGGCGGGTTATATCGGCCTCGAACTCGGGATTGCGTTTGCGAAACTCGGAACTAAAGTCACGGTCGTCGAGGCGATGGACAAGATCCTGCCGCTCTATGACAAGGAGCTGACGCGCCCCGTCGAGAAAACCCTGAAGCGCCTCGGCGTCGAGGTCCTGCTCGGCGCCAAAGCGAAAGGCGCCTCGAAAAAAGGTCTCGACATTGAAACCGCCGACGGCAAGGCGGAAACGGTGAAAGCGGAGAAAATCCTCGTCACCGTGGGCCGCGCGCCGAAAACCGAAGGCTGGGGCCGCGAAAAGCTCGTCCTCGACATGGACGGGAAATTCATCCGCATCGACGATCAGTGCAAAACCTCCATGAGCGGCGTCTACGCCATTGGCGACGTCACGGGCGAGCCCATGCTGGCGCACCGCGCCATGGCGCAGGGCGAAATGGTTGCGGAAATCATCGCGGGTCATAGCCGCCGCTGGGACAAGCGCGCGATCCCCGCCGTCTGTTTCACCGATCCGGAAATCGTCTCAGTGGGCCTCTCGCCCGAAGAGGCGAAATCGTCAGGCTACGAAATAAAGACGCAGAACTTCCCGTTCAGCGCAAACGGCCGCGCCATGTCCATGGAAGCCGAAGACGGTTTCATCCGCGTCGTCGCGCGCGCCGACAACAAGCTGGTGCTCGGGGTGCGGGCCGCAGGCCGGGGCGTTTCGGAACTCTCGACCGCCTTCGGTCTCGCCATCGAAATGGGCGCGACCCTCGACGACATCGCCGGCACGATTCACGCCCACCCGACGCTCGGCGAAGCGTTTCAGGAAGCCTCGCTCAGAACCCTCGGTCACGCACTGCATATATAAAGACGCGCTCCCGAAGAAGCGCGCCTTTGCCGATCATTCAAGATCGAACCACGAGAAGCGACTGAGCGCCTGCGGCGCCGGAAGCACGCCCGCTTCGCGGAACATCGCGAAGACCTGCGCCCTTTCCGGGCCTGACAGTTCCGCATTGTTCGGGCCGCGAATTTCATCGACAGCCCAGCCGACGCCTGGCAACCGTTTCAGCTCTGCGACGGCGATGCGGCGCTGTCCATTGTCACAGCGATAAAAACAGCTTCGCCCGGTCAGCGCCTCCCATAGATAGCGGTCGACGCAATTGTCGAACTCACGCGCGGCGCGGAACAAGTCGCGCGCGGTAGCGACGGGGCGCGAAACGGCGCCGGTCCCATCGGTCAAAGCCCCGGTGGGGGCCGTCGGGAAAGGGAGGCGTTCATAATGCGCCTCCACCCAATCGCGAATGCGGGACGTGTCGGACCGCTCCAGCGATGCAATAATCTGCCGGTCGGTCATGTCCGTGCGCACACGCCGGACAACTTCTATGCCGAACATCACGCAGGCAAGATCATAGCGCTTCCGGATTTTCCGCAGCACGCCATAGGTTCTGTATGGCGCCGGCAAACGCGACAAGGCGATCAAATGCCAGCGCGAGATTGACGCGAGGTGGCAAAGCGTCTTGCGCGCATGCGGTTCCGCGTAAAGCTCGCCGAGGCGCAGATAGCTCCGCATCCGCCAGGGCCGGCCCGCCAGTTTTGAAACCAGCGTTGCGAGTTTCGGCGAATAGCCGGGGCCTGCCGTGTCAATGTAATTGGCGAGCAGCGAACGTCGCGGCAGCCGATCATAGTCGCGCGCGAACGCGCCGAAATGATCCGCGTCGTCGCGCTTCTCGCCCATAAGCGCGAGGCAAAGCGCGATGAAATGCAACTCGGTGCGCGTCAGGTGAAGCAGGCGGGAATGGATATGAGCGTTCTGCTTTGCGAGCGCGATTAAGTAGGGCGTCAGCCAGCCATAGACGCCGCCGGCCATAGACTCGGCGGAAAGCGGCGCAAAGGCTTGCGGCTTCGATGATGATTGGAAAGTCATCGGATGTCTCTCTTCAAAAAATTTTGGGTAAGGCGATGCGGTCTTTCCGCTCCGCCTACTGAAGAGAGAGGCGGCGCAGTCAGACGGCGATAAGCCAATAATCGTTGCGCTGTTTCATCCATTGCTCCTTTCGGGCTCCCGCATTTGGCGAGAGGCGGCGGGGAATAAGGGAGATTTCAAAAGAATGCAAGAGGCGGCGTATTGTGCGCTTCACCCTTCGCGCCGGATCAACCCCAATCCGCCGGATCGAGCCGGTAATATTTGGCGAGTTCGCCATAAAGCGCGGGTTCGTGTTCGCGCAATTCTTGTGGTCGCTCGAAAAACACTTCCGTCGCGACGGCGAAAAACTCCGCGGGGCTCGTCGCGCCGTAGGGATCGAGTATGTTGTTGTGTCCGGCTTCTGCATCGGCCTTGAGCCGCGCGTAAGCGTCCTGAAAGACGCGCGCCCAGCCGGATGCGCTCTGGTCCTTGTCGAGAAGCGGCGAGCCGTCGGTGACGCCGGTTTCATTGTCGAGCTGATGGGCGAATTCGTGCATCACTACATTGTGCCCGTCATGGGCCGCGAAGGCGCCATAGGCCGCCTGATCCCAGGCGAGGATGACGGGCCCGCGCGCCCAGCTTTCGCCGGAGCGGATAGGGCGGTGCTCCATCATCAGATTGCCTTCGGCGCGAATCATCCGGCTTGAAAACACCGCCGGATAGACATGGATCGTGTCCAGCGTCTTGTACCAGCGGTTCGGTTTGTTGACGATGAGGAGACAGGCTTGCGCGGCGATAACGGCGCGGACCTCGTCGGTGATCTCAAACCCTTGCGCGCCGTAAAATTTTTTTTCCGCGAGAAATCGGTTGATGAGCCCGTCAAGGCGCTTGCGCAACTCATGGGGCAGCGCATTGTAAATGGGAACGCGCGCGCGAAGGATCTGGCGGAATTCGCCCGGCAGCGGCGCGGCGAGCAGCGCTTCGGTTTTACGGCGCCGCAACGCCCAATAGCCGCCAAGGGCGAGGCCCGCGCCCGCGACGAGGAGGATGAAAGCCATATTCATGAGGGCGAATATGGGGCGCCGGCAGGGGAAGGCAAGCGCCGGACGAAAGGCCGAATTCAAACGGCCGGCTTGTTCGCAAGGTCAAGCGCCGAAAGCCGCGCGCGCGAAAGCTGGATCTTCGATGCGGCGTAACGCTGCCCTTGCTGCACAGGCTGATGCGTCAGCTTGTCGTGGACCGGCGGCGCCGCGTTTTCATCAAGAAGGCGCGCAAACGTCACCTCGTACCAGATCCCGTCAATGCAACGCAGCTCCGTGTTCCGGTCGATGTGCCGAATGTTCGGGTCCGTCGCGCTTTCTTCGCGCCGTGGCTGCAACCATCCGGGCGTCGGATCGATGCGCAGTTTTTTCCAGAGCCTGTCGCTGCGTTTCAGGATGCCGTCATGCGGGTCGACATAGAGCGGCTGAGGCCAGGGGGGCGATGCGGCGCCCCAATGTGATGCGTTTCCATTCATCCATTCCCCGTCGCGGCCGACGGCGACTTTGAGGACGACGAAATCCTTCAGGTGGTCGCGCACATGCTGTTTCACCGTGTGACCGGCGTCGAGATTCTCACAGATCTCCGAATAGACTTTGCTCCATGGCCGCCCCGCCTGTTTCATGAGATAGCGGCGCAGCGGCGCAAGGTTTTCGTTGAGATATTTGCTGTCGGTCCGGTTGAGCCTGCGGAATTTTTTCATGCCGACGCGCGCAGGCAGGTCGTCCGCGCCGGCGAGGCGCGCGCGATTCATGCGAAAGCCCGCGCCGCGGCGCGGGCGCTCCACAATCACCTTGAACATGTCGCTACGCATCTCAATCTCTCCAAATCGCTCGGGACCGGCGGCCCCCTGCAATCGCCGCCGGTCCCCGTTGAGGGGAGACGGCGACAACCGTCTCACCCTTGCCTGCGCTACGAGCATAGCTCTTCGCGCGTTCGAGGCTTGAAAAGGTCCACTGGACCTTTTCACCGGCTGCGCCGGTCGCCTCTCACCCCTTAACGCAAACCACCTGCTTCAAAGTGTGAACCACTTCCACGAGGTCGGTTTGCGCGGCCATCACGGCGTCAATGTCCTTGTAGGCGCCGGGCGTCTCGTCGATGACGCCGCGGTCCTTCCGGCATTCAACGCCTTCGGTCGCCGCGCGGTGGTCGGCGAGGGTGAAGGTCTCCTTCGCCTTCGTCCGGCTCATCTTCCGGCCCGCGCCGTGGGAGCATGAACAGAAAGACTGTTCATTCCCGCGCCCGCGCACGATGTAGGACTTCGCCCCCATCGAGCCCGGAATGATGCCGAGTTCGCCAGCTCCAGCGCGCACAGCGCCTTTGCGGGTCACCCAGACATCCGCGCCGAAATGCCGTTCGCGCGCCACGTAATTGTGGTGGCAGTTGACGGCTTCCTTCTCGATGCGGAACTTCCCGATTTTTTTCGGCAGGCGGTAACGCAGCGAGGCAAGCACCCGCTCCATCATCGCCTCGCGGTTTTCCCGCGCGAAGTCCTGCGCCCACGAGACGGCCTCCACATAGTCCGTGAAAAGCTCTTCGCCTTCCTCGAACCAGGCGAGGTCTTTATCGGGCACGCCGTATCCGCGCTTGATCAGCTCTTCACGGGCGCGCTCGATGAAATACGTCCCGATCCGGTTGCCGACGCCGCGCGAGCCCGAGTGAAGCATCACCCAGAGGCGGTTTTCTTCGTCGAGACAAAGCTCGATGAAGTGGTTGCCCGTGCCGAGCGAGCCGAGATGGATCACATGGTTCGCGCCGCGAATTTTGCGGTGCTTGTCCTCGATCACCTTCAGCCGGTCGGCGAGACCGGAATCGACGAAGCGTGACGCAATCGCGTTCGGCACGCCTTTCATCCAGCCGCCTTTTACGCCGACTCCGCCATGGGGGACGGAGCGTTCGATGTCCGAGCGGATCATAGAGAGATCGTCCGGCAGCTGATCGGCGGTCACGCTTGTGCGCAGCGCCATCATCCCGCAGCCGATATCGACGCCGACCGCGGCGGGAATGATCGCGCCCTTGGTGGCGATCACCGAACCCACCGTCGCGCCGCGCCCGAAGTGAACGTCGGGCATGGCGGCGACGTGGCTGTGGATGAAGGGCAGGCGCGCGACATTGGCGAGCTGCATCCGCGCGCTGTCCTCCACCGGAACGCCTTTCACCCAGGCTTTCACCGGCGCGCCGCCGGTTTCCATCACTTCAAAATTCATGTCGTCCGCCATGAGAACCTCCTCTGGTTGGCGGGGCTAAACCCTTTTACGGGCAACAAAAAACCCTCCGAGGCGGGGCCTCGAAGGGTTATCCTTCCGTCATCGGATGATGCGGCAATGTCTACCGCATCAGGACGAAACCCTCCTCAGCCGCCTCATCAGCGCGCGAGCGTGCATATTCGGGCTGCAAATTCTGCAGCGCGATGCTTTGCTTTTCGCTGGGGCTCATGATCGAAGCCGGTTTCATCTCATTCATCCTTTGCGCGTGACCATCACGCGTGGGGAGGGGTGAATAGTTCGTTCCGGCAGAATGTCAAGTGCGTTTTTTGAAAATGCTGCGCTGCGTTTCGGCGCCAATGATCTTGCCGCCATGAATTCGCGCCACCATATTTTTGTAACAGGAGGGACGATGGGGAAGCGGCTCGCCAATTGGATAAAGATCAGAAGAGCGGCTCGCCTGAAGCGCTCAATCGCTATCTCATCCTTCACGATTTTTCTTCTGGGCTTTGGTCTCAGCTATTGGTTCTTCCACTTCTACACCACGACACTCATGGTGGGGTGCGAATACCCATCGGCATGGCTTGAGGGGTGGGAGAATTTTTGGTCTCCCTTTCAAGTAATCGGCCTTGCCATTTCATTATGCATGGCGATCTGGCTGTTGCGGTTCGCAAGTCATAAGAACTTAAACCATATGGAAACAGCGTTCCAGTTCGTGTTCATTCTTGGGCTATGTGGTGCATTCCTCGCCCAGAAAGCGTATTTCTTTCCCTATGCAACGCCAAGTCAGGCGCAGGTGACACGCGTTGTTTCTGTGTTCTATCACCGAGCAATACTGTTCGAAGAGAATGAGCGCGTTTTAGAATACGATATCAGAGACAATTGGGAATTTGATTATCCGCCGCCGCCCTTTGCACGCAAACCGGAGTGGCCGGGATACAATAACGAGCTGCATATTCCGCCTGAAGAAATTTTTCTCAGCAAAGATTCGCCGACCTATGCTGATTTCAAGCGGCTCTCCGCCTGTTACGAAAATTATCGGAACGCCGAAACTCAATATGCGCGTGACATGAAAATATGGGAGAAATACTGGGAAGATTTTTCCGAAAAATATCCCGGCAGCGCATGGCGGTATCAGAGGTAAGAAAATGAACGGCGGCGGGCCGTAGTATAAGGCCAAACCGGAGGGGGTGGATAAGTTTTCACCCCTTTTCTTTTGGCCGTATACTGCGCTTAGTCCGGATATTCGAGAGGCGGTGAGCGCTACCGTAACTTGCTGGTCCGGATCGCGGTGCGCGGTTCCTTGTCTCCTGCGTTACGGAAGGAGTGGGGGATCGCCGGTCGCAGATGCCCGGGCTTTCTGGCGGCATTTCAACTCTGGCGCGTAAAAACCGTCAGGGGTCGCTATTACGGCCGGGCCCGCCGGTCCGACAAAACGCCGCCGCGCGGGGCGTGATGCGTCCCCATACTCTAAAAGTGCCACGGATGTTTCACGTCCCGCGCACCTCTCATGGTTCATGCGTTCGGGTTCGTAAGGCCGCGGCGGGGGTGGGGTGTGGGCGCGATTTCTCTTCCCCCGCCCCGCGCCGAACGGCGCGAATCTCAGTTTGTGCGCATTCGCGCACGGGGGGGAAGTGCCGAGCCTGAAAAGGCGAGGCGATGGGGGTGAGGCGGCAAAGAACCCCCTCCGTCTCGCTGCGCTCGACACCTCCCCCGTAAACGGGGGAGGAGAAACATCGCACTAAAAGAAATGGAGGCGCCTAAATATCCAGCTCGTCTCTCACGAACGCCGCATTTTCCTGAATGAACTGGAAGCGCGCTTCGGCTTTCTTGCCCATGAGGCGGTCCACCAAAGAATCGCACTCTTTTTCCTTGTCCTCGGCGATGACGACGCGGGCGAGCGACCGGGTTTCAGGATTCATGGTGGTTTCTTTAAGCTGCGCCGGCATCATTTCGCCGAGACCCTTGAAGCGGCCGATCTCCACCTTCTGGCCCGATTTGAATTCGGTTTTGAGGAGCTTTTCGCGCTCTTGCTCATTCATGGCGTAGACGGACTTTCCGCCGGCGGTGAGACGAAAGAGCGGCGGCTGCGCCATGTAAAGCCTGCCCGCGCGGATGAGCTCCGGCATTTCCTGATGGAAGAAGGTGATGAGGAGCGCAGCGATATGCGCGCCGTCCACATCGGCGTCGGTCATGATGATGACTTTTTCATAGCGCAGATTTTCGAGATCGAATTTTGCGCCGACGCCGGCCCCGAGGGCCTGCACCATGTCGGCGATTTCCTGGTTCGCCATGATCTTGTCGCGGCTCGCGCTCGCGACATTGAGGATCTTGCCGCGCAGGGGAAGGATCGCCTGCGTCGCGCGGTTGCGCGCCTGTTTCGCCGAGCCGCCGGCCGAGTCGCCCTCGACCAGGAAAATCTCCGTGCCCGAACGATTGGCGTTGGAGCAGTCGGCGAGCTTGCCGGGAAGGCGGAGTTTCCGCGTCGCCTGCTGGCGGGAGACTTCCTTTTCCTTGCGGCGGCGCATGCGTTCGTCGGCGCGGTCCGCGACCCAATCCACAAGCGCGCCCGCCTGTTTCGGGTTGGAGGCGAGCCAGTGATCGAAGGCGGGGCGGATGGTGTTTTCAACGATGCGCTGCGCTTCGGCGGTCGCGAGCTTGTCTTTCGTTTGCCCCTGAAACTCCGGATTGCGTACAAAGACGGAGAGGAGAGCGCCCGCCGTGCCGAGGACGTCTTCGGCGGTGATGTTCGCCGCGCGCTTGACGCCTGCGAGTTCGGCATAGGCTTTAAGGCCGCGGGTCAGCGCCGAGCGCAGGCCCGCTTCGTGGGTGCCGCCTTCGGGCGTCGGCACGGTGTTGCAATAGGAATGAACGAAGCCGTCGGCCTCGCCGAAACCCGCCGCGCCCCAAAGCACGGCCCATTCCACATTGCCATGGCCGCCATCTTCTTTCTTTTCGACCCGCCCGGAGAAGATGTCTTCGGTTACGGTGGGTTTCGATCCGGCGAGGCTTTTCAGATAATCCGTAAGCCCCCTTTCGAAGTGAAAGACCGCTTCCGCGGGCGTGTCGTCCTTGATGAGCGCGGGCGCGCATTTCCAGCGGATCTCGACGCCGCCGAAGAGATAGGCTTTCGACCGCGCCATCTTGAAGAGGCGCGCGGGTTTAAATTTCGCGCCCGCGCCGAAAATTTTCGGATCGGGGTGGAACATCACGGAGGTGCCGCGCTTGTTCGGCGCGGGACCGACGGTTTCGAGCTTCGAGCGCGGATGCCCCTCGGCGTAGGACTGGCGATAGAGGGTCTTGCCGCGCCAGACCTCGACGATGAGATCGTCGGAAAGGGCGTTGACGACAGAGACGCCGACGCCGTGCAAACCGCCCGACGTCACATAGGCCTTGCCCTCGAACTTGCCGCCCGAATGCAGCGTCGTCATGATGACTTCGAGGGCCGACTTGTTCTTGAACTTCGGATGCGGGTCGACGGGAATGCCGCGGCCATTGTCGTAGACCGAGAGATAGCCGTCTTCGTGCAGCTCCACCTCGATCCGCGTGGCGTGACCCGCGACCGCCTCGTCCATGGCGTTGTCGAGAACCTCGGCGAAGAGGTGATGCAGCGCCTTTTCGTCGGTGCCGCCGATATACATGCCCGGGCGCTTCCGGACGGGCTCCAGGCCCTCCAGAACCTCGATGTCCTTGGCGGAGTAATCGCCGAAAAGACCGTCATCTCCGGCGCCGTTCTTGCCGCCAGATCCTTTTTTGCCGCCACGCTTTGTCATGTAACTCGCTACAATCCCGGATTGAAAAGATCGCCCGATCTAGCCCGGTTCCGGCGAAGAGGCAAAGTCTTGGGGAAAAACACAAGAATGCTTTCTTCCCCCGCTTGCGGGGGAAGTGGCCCGAAGGGTCGATGGGGGTTTACCCCCTCCGTCCGCTGCGCGGACACCTCCTCCATAAATGGGGGAGGAAATCATCTCTTGCCGCCGCCACGGCCCGCGCCTTCGGTGAACGCCGACGCGCCGGAGGCGGTTTCGCCGGAAGAGATGGTGGAAAGACCCCGGCGCATTTCGTTTTTGAGGGCTTCTTCTTCGGAAAGGTCCCACTGCTCCAGCGCCGACAGGCGGTCGTGGCGCAGGCAGGCCTGGGGCAGGGCGGCGAGCTCTTTCGCGAGTTCAAGCGCGGCGGCGAGCGCTTCTCCTTCCGGCGCAAGGCGATTGGCGAGGCCGATGTCGAAAGCTTCCTGCGCCGCGACGGGTCTACCGGTGAGGATCAGATCCGTCGCGCGGGAATGGCCGATGAGGCGCGGCAGGCGCACTGTGCCGAGATCGATGAGCGGCACGCCGAAGCGGCGGCAGAAAACGCCGAACGTTGATCCTTCCGCAGCGACTCGCATGTCGCACCAAAGCGCGAGTTCGATCCCGCCGGCGACAGCGTAGCCTTCGACCGCAGCGATGACGGGTTTTGAAAGGCGCATTCTTGTGGGGCCCATGGGCGCAACTGTGTTCATAGCGGCGGTCTCGACGGAGAGATCGCGTGTGTCGCCCGACGCAAGCGCCTTTAAATCTGCGCCGGCGCAGAAATTTCCGCCCGCGCCGGTAAGGATCGCAACGGAAAGGTTTTCGTCAGCGTCGAAGGTTTTGAAAGTTTCAAACAGCGTCTTCGCCGTTGCGCTGTCGACGGCGTTGCGCCGGTCGGGCCGGTTGATCGTGACGATCAGCACCGACCCGTCGGTTTTTGTAAGAACGGATGGTTCTTCGCTCATGGCGCCATGGTCGGCCTTCGACCGCTGGTGCGCAAGCGCGAAGCGCAGTTGACTTATCGGTTGACCGTGTTGCGAACCGCAAAACCGGCAACCACTTTTGCTGCAACACGGTCTAGCCGACCCAGCCGCGCTTCTGGCCCGTCATGGAAAGCCACAACATCGCCGCGCCGAGAATGATAATGACGGCCGGAAAGATCGCGGCCGACGCGCCGAGCGTCGCAATGACATTCATGCCGAAAAGCACGAAGCCCATCTGTACGATCACGGCGGCAAGCGACAAGGCGAATAGCGGCGTCGCAAGCTTTTTACGCAAAGCAAGAAGAATTGCACCCGCGAGGGCCGCAAAAACGGCGATGGCGTAGGCGCCGACGACCCAAGCGGGCCGCATTTCATACGCAGCGCGCTGGGCTTCAGGCATCGCCGCGAGCGTTTCTTCGCTTATAGTGACGTCGCTGTAATAAGCGAAGACGCCGGCAAGCGTCCACAAGATCGCGGCGCCGACGGCGATCTTAAACCACAAAGGCATTGACGGTTTTGACATAGACATGGGCTCTCTCCCTGTTAATTGTGCGTTTTGTTTTACGCTTGCGAGTACGCTTTTTTCAGCCAGGCTTTGACGTCCTTGTCGACGTCGGCGGGTTTTTCGAGCTTAACGCGATGAGACACCATGGCGTTGAAGCTGCCTGATTTTTCCAGACGGCCATTCGCCGGTTCGTCCTTCATATTGAGCCCTAAATCGACGCGGGTTTTCGTCGACGGTTGAATGAGAGCGAACTGTTTATTGCGGCGAAGGCTGACATAGGTTTTCTTCGGCGCGATCTCGACATCCTTGCCAAGCGCTTTCGCAGCTTTGATGAGCGCGTCGTAGATAGGTTTCAACTCTGCCTTTGCGCCCGCATATTGCGCGGCGATGAGCGCATGGTCACCGCCTTCGGCGCTTCCAGCATCGCTCTTCAGATATTTATGCGCGACGAGATTGGCGAAGCCGTGAGTAAGGCCGTGCTCGGCTTTCAGGTGTTTGACAACTTGCCCATGTTTTTCCTCGTCTGATTTTTTCGCGATGGCGATCCATTGCTCCAGCGTCTTGCCGGTATTCGCCTTCATATTCGCGATCATCGAGGCGGCTTGGTCTTCCGGGCTTTTAGCCATCGTTATCTCCCTTAATCGAGCGGCCAGTTTTCGGCGCGCAGGGCCTTCGGCGTCATTGGCGTCATCAGGGCGTAAAGCGCATTCATCATGCGCGCGCCGAAGGTGACCTTGCCGGTCTCCACATAGGCCTTGAAGTTTTCGACGATGAATTTCGCGCCCGCCGCCATGGATTTTTCGCTCTTCGAACCGGCGAGGATATGTTCGGTGACGAGGCTGAATTCTGTGCCGCCTTCAACCTCTTTGAGAAGATAGGTGACCGTCGACGCCGGATCGGGGAGGGAGGTGAGTTGAAAGCTCGTGACCATCTTGTTCGGCGGGTCCATCTCGATGATGTCGCCGATGACTGCGACGACCTTGTCGTCATTCGACGCCATGCGGTAGCGCGCGCCTTTCGCCAGCCCGCCTCTCGTATCCCAGCGTGCATTCCAGAAAAACGGCCGAGGCGAACTCGTATTGACGAGCTCGGACCACACGGTTTCGATCGGGGCGTTGATCACAACGCGATAGACCTGTTTTTCGACATATCTTTTGTCATCGTTCATTTAGCGGCCCCTCTTTTTGTCTTTGGTTTCGCTCTCGTGGCGCGCCTCGGCGAGATACTTGAGACGCGTCATCTGGCCCGCCCAATAGGCGCTGTATTCCGTCGTCCAGCGCTCGTGGATCATCTGGATCGGCGCAGCGTTGAAATAGAGCTTGCGCATGCGCCCATCCTTTTCGGAAACGATGAGATTCGCGTCTTCCAGGACGGCAAGGTGCTTCATCACCGCTATGCGGCTGACATCGAATTCGCCGGCGAGCGCGCCGACGCCAATCCCCGGCTCCTGTTTCACGATATCGAGCATGCGTCTGCGGCTTTCGTGGGCCAGCGCCTGAAACACGGCGTCCATATCTTTGTCGTTCAACATAGGTAACTATCAGGTTACATAAAAATGGAGCGCCGTCAACCCGCCTTGGGGCGGCCTCGCTCCGGCCCGTTTTGCGTTGACAGAATAAGGGGTTGCGGCCAGCGTTCGGCGCTATGTTCGATCTAGCCGACATTCTCGAAACCGCGCTTCGCGGCGCAGCCGCCGGAATTTCGTTTCTTCTCGTGCTGGCGCTCCTGATCGCGCAAGGGGATGGCGCGCGGGTTCGCCGACTGGGTGCGCTCTTTACGTTTTCAAACGGCGTATACGTCCTGATCTCCGGCGAGGCGGCGCGCGACTTGGTGACGCCGGTGCTCGTACCCATCTCGGTCATCGCGATCTATGGCACAGTCTTTTTCTGGTGGTTCGCCGCCGCCCTCTTCGACGACAATTTCCGCTGGCGCTGGTGGCGCTTCGCCCCGGCGGTCATCATTCCCTTTTTGCACATTGGTCATATATGGGCGCCGCCTGGCGCGGTTGAAACGCTTCTCTGGTACAGTCATGTGGGGCTCAACAGCGTGATGTTTCTCGACGCCTTGCGGCTCGCGCTGGCCAACGCCTCCGATGATCTCGTCAATCCGCGCCGCCGTTTCCGCTTTGCTCTAGCGGTCACGGTGGGCGTTTTCGGACTGATCATCGCCAGCGCCGAAACCATTGAACGCAATTATCTGCTGCCCGACACGCTGCGGATGGTTCATGCGGCGGCCATATTCGTGCTGACGCTGGTTTTCGCCGTATGGCTGTTGCGACCCCGCATGGCGTTGTTTGCCGCGCCAGCGCCTGACCCCGAAACAAGCTGGGCGGCGCAGGCGCAAAAGGCGCTCCCCGGCGACCGTCCGGCCTATGAGCGGCTGATGGCGCTTATGGAGGAGGGCGTTTACCGGCAGGAAGGGCTGACCGTGGCGGCGCTGGCGGAAAAAGTCGGCGTTCCCGAACACCAGCTCAGGAAGCTCATCAATGGTGCGCTGGGGTTCCGCAATTTCTCGTCGTTTCTGAACGCCCGGCGGATCGAAGACGCCAAGGCTGAACTTTCGAATCGCGATAACGCCCGCAAACAGATCATTCAGATCGCTCTGGATCTCGGTTACGGATCGATCGCGCCGTTCAACCGCGCCTTCAAACAGGCGACCGGCCAGACGCCCACCGAATACCGCAAGGCCGCCCTCGGAAACGGCTGATCACTTCCGAAAATTCCTGATCGTTTTTGAAATAGCCGCATGTTTTCTGGATTTGCGGAGATATAAGGCGCGCTTGTTGCCACCTTCTTCTCACCGCAAATGAGGAGAAAAAAGTGGAGCATCACGCCAGCATGATCGAAGCCGCCGACCCGATGACGCTCGCTATCGGCGTCTTCCTTCACATCCTGCCCAATGATTTCATGCGCTATCTCATCGGGGCGGGCGGGGTGTTCCTTCTGGTAAATGTGCTGTTCGCCGGACGACTTGCGGGACGGAAAATCAGGACGACCAGTCCCGCAGTCGAACAGATGCGCCGGGAGTTTGCGATCTCAATGCGCACGACTGTGATCTTTGCGCTCGCAGGCGTCCTTTCGGTGCTCGGGGCGAAGTTTGGCCTAATGGACACCTATTACACCGCCGGGGAGCGCGGATGGGCCTATTTCGCCTTCACGCTCATCATGCTCATCATTACGCATGACGCCTGGTTCTACTGGACGCACCGGCTGATCCATCATCCGCGGCTCTTCCGGCGGGTGCATCGCACCCATCACAAATCGAATAACCCGTCACCGTGGACCGCCTATTCCTTCGACATTGGCGAAGCCGTCATCAACGCCGTCTTTCTGCCGCTCATTCTTCTGGTTCTGCCGGTCTCAATGCAGGCGATCATCATTTTTCTCCTGCACATGATTGTCCGCAATGCCATCGGCCATTGCGGGTACGAACTTTTCCCGAGCCGCCGCAGCGGGCGCCCGCTCTTCGACTGGATGACGACCGTGACCCATCACGACCTCCACCATGCGCAAGCCGGTTGGAATTACGGTCTTTATTTCACCTGGTGGGATCGCCTCATGGGCACTGAGCATCCGCTCTATCACGAAAAATTCGCCGCTGCCGTCAGAAAGCCGCTCGACGGTTCGGCTGTGGCCGCGCTCGGGCGGGCCACCGTCAAAGCCGGTGTATAAAAAACGGGGCCCCTAGAAAGGGGCCCCGCCTACGCTACTGCTTTTGCATTGCCGCCTGACAGCCGTCAGATGGAATAGTACATCGCGAACTCAACCGGGTGCGGCGTCGTTTCGAATTTCAGCACGTCGGCCATGCGAAGATCGATATAGGCGTCGATCTGATCGTCATTGAAGACGTTGCCCTTCTTGAGGAAGGCGCGGTCGGCGTCGAGGGATTCGAGAGCCTCGCGAAGCGACCGGCAAACCGTTGGAATGTCTTTCAACTCTTCGGGCGGCAGATCGTAGAGGTCCTTGTCCATCGGGTCGCCTGGATTGATCTTGTTCTCGATACCGTCGAGGCCCGCCATGAGGAGCGCCGCGAAGCCGAGATAGGGGTTCGCGCCCGGGTCAGGGAAGCGGGTCTCGATGCGCTTGCCTTTCGGCGAAGAAACCCACGGAATACGCACGGACGCCGAACGGTTGCGCGCCGAATAGGCGAGCAGCACCGGCGCTTCGAAGCCCGGCACCAGACGCTTGTAGGAGTTGGTGAGCGGGTTGGTGAAGGCGTTTATGGCGCGCGCGTGTTTGATGATGCCGCCGATATAATAGAGACAGGTGTCGGAAAGATCGGCGTAGCGGTTGCCGGCGAAAAGCGGCTGGCCGCCTTTCCAGATCGACTGGTGAACGTGCATGCCCGATCCGTTGTCGCCATAGATCGGCTTCGGCATGAAGGTCGCCGTCTTGCCATAGCCCGCAGCGACCTGATGGATGATGTATTTGTAGATCTGCATCCGGTCGGCCATGGTCGTCAGCGTCGAGAACTTCATGCCGAGTTCGTGCTGCGACGGCGCCACTTCGTGGTGATGCTTTTCCGGTTCGATGCCCATCTCGCCCATCAGCGCGAGCATTTCGGAGCGCATGTCCTGACAGCTGTCGACCGGGGGCACAGGGAAATAGCCGCCTTTAGGACCCGGACGGTGGCCCAAATTGCCGCCTTCGAAATCCGTTGAAGAGTTATAAGGGCCTTCGACGGAGTCGACCGCGTAGCCCATATTGTTCTGTTCGGTGGACCAGCGAACGTCGTCAAAGACGAAGAATTCCGCTTCTGGGCCGAAAAACGCCGTGTCGCCAATGCCCGAAGATTTCAGATAGGCCTCTGCGGCTTTCGCCGTTGTACGCGGGTCGCGCGCGTAAGGCTGGCCTGTCGACGGCTCGAGAATGTCGCAAAAGATCGCCAGCGTCGGCTGCGCGAAGAAAGGATCGAGGAGAGCGCTCTCCGTGTCCGGCATCAGGATCATGTCGGACTCGTTGATCGCTTTCCAGCCGGCGATGGACGAGCCGTCGAACATCGTGCCTTCTGAAAGGAAGTCCGCATCGACCATCGACTGGTCGAAAGTGACGTGTTGCCATTTGCCTTTGGGATCGGTGAATCGAAGATCGACGAACTTGATTTTTTCGTCCTTGATGCGTCTGAGGACGGCTTCTGCGCTCATGGTCATTAAGCCCCTGTTTGTTTTTTCCGCGACAGCCATTATGCGGCGTGAGGTGCTCACGCCGCCGTGTCGCCTTAGTCTGCGTTAAGATTCGGAGACTGCGCAAGAAAATATTGCGGCGCAGCATCCAAAAAGGCTCTCAAATCGCAAAATGTTTCCCCAAAAACAAAAAACGATAGAAAATGCTAAAATTAAGGATTTATATTCTAAGTTTGGTCATTCAGAAAATCCCGCTCTTTTGCAAAAGCGTAATTGGCCGGGGCGCCGCTCCGGGTAAGTGCGGAGCGCAATAGATGCGTGTCTGGGTGCTGACCGACGGCAAGGCCGGGGATGCGGTACAGTGCGCGGCGGTGGCGTCGGCGCTCGGCTTTCCGTTTGAGGAGCGCAAGACTGCGCCGCGCCCGCCCTGGGAATGGATGGCGCCCTGGGGCCCGGTCGATCCTCGCGAGGCGCCCGGACGCAAGGGCGGTCCGCTGGAAGGACCATTGCCGGACATCGCCATCATTTCGGGGCGACGGGCCGTGCCTCATGCGCGGGCGCTGAAAAAAGCGAGCGGCGGCGCAGTCCGCATCGTCATGTTGAAAGACCCCCGTTTCGCCCGCGAGGTACCGGACGTTCTCTGGGCGCCCGCTCATGACCAGCTTGAAGGGGAGAATATTTTTTCAACCCTCACCACGCCCCACGGGCTCGGGCCAGCGATGGCGAAACCGGGCGCCCCATCCGCGGCGATTGCGGACCTGCCCGGGCCGTTTCTGGGTGTTGTTCTGGGCGGACCTTCCGGCGGCGCGGATTATTCCGTCCCGGCGGCGCGCGATCTCGCAGCGCGGCTGACGAATGCCGGCAAGGATTATGCGTCGATCGCCGTCACGCCCTCGCGCCGCACGCCGCCGGACTTTCTGGTGGCGCTGAGGCGACATCTCGCGCATGATCACATTTTCATTTGGAACCGGACGGGAGAAAATCCGTACAAGGACATTCTCGCGCGGGCGGGAGCACTCATCGTCGCCGGCGACTCCCATAACATGACGAGCGAGGCGCTCGCATCCCCGGCGCCCGTCTATATCTGGCGGCCCGAAGGCATCGCGCCAAAGATCGACTGGTTTGTCGCGCAGGTCGTGGCAGAGGGGCATGCGCGCTTGTTTGAGGACCAGGCGCCGTTTTTCACCCGTCGCCCTGTGGATGCGACGCCGGAGATCGTGGCGGAGATCAGAAAACGTCTGGCGCTTTAAAGTTTTTTCAGCGCCGCGGCGTGCGCCTTGGCTTCTTCCACATAATGGCCGGACCCTATAAGGGCGTATTTGTCTTCGCCTTCTTTGAGGTCGCGGAACTTCTTCGCGGGCATGCCCGCCCACATCTCGCCGGCGGGCACGATTTTCTTAGGGCTGAGAAACGCGCCGGCGGCGAGCATGGCGCCGGTTTCGACCACTGATCCGTCGAGCATGGTGGCGCACATGCCGACAAAGCCGCCGTCTTTCACGGTCGCGCCGTGCAGCATGCACTTATGCCCGATCAGCGCATTCTCGCCGATGATCGTCGGCAGGCCGCCCCAGGCGGGATCGTCCACATGAATGACCGTGCCGTCCTGCACGTTAGAGCCCTTGCCCACGACGATCTTGTTGGTGTCGCCGCGCAAGACGCACCCGTACCAGACCGATGCATTCTCATGCACCTCGACATCGCCGCCGATAACGGCGCCCGGCGCAACGAAGGCAGTTTCGTGGATTTTCGGTTTCTTGTCGCCTATGGCGAAGATCAAAGGTTTCATAGTGAACGTTATCCTTTCACCGCATCCGGCTGATTGTCCGGATGCGCCTTGATGAAGGCCGGATGGTTGGCGCAGCGCTCGTAAATCTCGTTCATTTTCTTGAGGCTCGCTATCTCAACGCCAAAGCGCAAGGCCGCATACATCTGCGGGACAAGGAAACAGTCGGCGAGGCCCGGAACGTCGCCGACGCAATAGTCGCCCGCCGTGCGCGCCAGCATTTTCTCGACGGCCGCCATGGCGCCGCCGGGCCAGCGGTTCATCCAGTCTTTCATCGCCTCGGCGTCGAAGCCCCGCTCGTTTTTGAGATAATTCTGGATGCGGACATTGCCGAAGGGCTGGGCTTCGCTGGCGAGCGTTGCGGCGATGGCGCGGGCGTTTGCGCGCGCGAGCGCATTGCCGGGGAGGAGCGACGGCTCGGCATGGGTCTCTTCGAGATATTCGATAATCGCGAGGGACTGCGTAATGAGCCCGCCGTCCTCGCTCTGCAGCGTCGGGACGAGGCCGTTGGGATTTTTAGCGAGATAGGCCTCGCTGCGCTGCTCGCCCTTGAGGAGGTTCACCGGCTCATAATCATAGTCGAGATTTTTGAGGGCGAGGGCGATGCGCACCCTATAGGTTGCGCTTGATCGCCAATAACCGAAAAGTTTCATGGGGTTATAATGTCCTTCTCGATCCGAAGCTTTTCTTGCGCCGAATTGGTAACATATGTTACTAATTCTCCAAAATCACAACCAGCCCGAAAGGAATAGCCATGGCCGACCTATTCGAAAACCCGATCGGAACCGACGGCTTCGAGTTCGTCGAATATACGAGCGGAAATCCGGATGAACTCGCCGCGCTGTTCGAGCGCCTCGGCTTCACGGCGGTGGGCAAGCACCGGTCGAAAGACGTCATCCATTACCGTCAAGGCGACATCAACTTTCTCCTGAACCGCGAAAACTCGGGTCAGCCTGAAGTTTTCAGGGGCATGCACGGCGCCGGCGCCAACGCCATGGCGTTCCGCGTGAAAGACGCGCAGCACGCCTTCAAGGAAGCGGTGAAGCGCGGCGCGAAACCCATCGAGGCGAAAGCCGGCCCCATGGAATTGAACATTCCGGGCATCGAAGGCATCGGCGGCCTCAACGTTTATCTCGTCGACCGTTATGGCGCGCGCTCCATTTACGATGTGGATTTCGAGCCCATCGAAGGCGCGGACCCCGCGAAGAACGACATGGGCCTCACCTATATCGACCATTTGACCCACAATCTCCATCGCGGGAATATGGATAAATGGGCGGCGTATTACGAAGACATCTTCAACTTCCGCGAAATCCGCTATTTCGACATCGAGGGCAAAATGACCGGCCTTGTTTCGAAAGCGATGACGAGCCCCTGCGGCAAGATCCGCATCCCGCTCAATGAAAGCCGGGACGACAAGTCCCAGATCGAGGAGTTCCTTCAGCGCTATAATGGCGAAGGCATTCAGCATATCGCGCTCGGAACCGGGAACATCTACGAAACGGTCGAAGCGCTGAGAAAGCGCGACATTCCGTTCCAGGACACGCCCGACACCTATTATGAAAAGGTCGAGGAACGCGTGGGTGATCATGGCGAAGACCTTGAGCGCCTCAAGAAAAACAGGATCCTCATTGACGGCGCGCCGACGCAAGGGCAGGGGCTTCTCCTGCAAATCTTCACGCAGGATGCGATCGGCCCGATTTTCTACGAGATCATTCAGCGCAAGGGCAATGAAGGCTTCGGCGAAGGAAACTTCAAGGCGCTGTTCGAATCCATCGAAGAAGACCAGATCCGCCGCGGCGTTCTGAAAGCATCTGCGTAAGGGCTTCTTATGACCGTCGCCTGCGTCTCGCGTAAGACCAAGCCCGGCGCCAAGCGCAAGCTCATTCTCGATCAGTTTGCGCCTTACCGCATTGTCGCGCTCGGTCATGCGATTTCCGGCTGGCTCGCGCGCGCCTATCGCGACGAGAACATCACCATTCCCGAATGGCGCGTTCTCGCCGTGATCGGCGAGGCCGAACGCGTCGCCGCGCGTGACGTCGTCAAACGCACGCCCATGGACAAGATGACGGTCTCCCGCGCGGTGGCGAGCCTTGAGCAAAAGGGCTTCGTCAACCGCGCCCCCGATGCGGCGGACAGGCGCGTCTCCATGCTGTCTCTGTCGGGCGAAGGCCGCAAAGTGTTCGACCGCGTCGCAGCGCTCGCCCTTGAATATGAAGACGACCTTCTCTCGATTCTCGAGCCGGAAGAGGCGGCGGCTTTCCGTCTGGCGCTCGAAAAGCTTGAAGCCCGCGCCAGCGAAAACGAACAATAACTCCTGACCCTTCCCAAATCGCGTCTGTCTTCATAACCTCACGCAAGGTTAGATGGGGTTGTTTGATGGTTTCTGTCTTGCGGTCATGGGTGGGCGTGAGTGTTTTATTGTGTCTCGCCTCCGCCTGCGTTTCCTTTCCGGAAGCTCCGCCTGCGCAATTCGCGCCCACCTTTGAAGAAGACGGCTTTCACTCCATCGACGGCGCGGTGCTGGGCCTACAAAATTGGCAGGCGGAAAATCCCAAGGCGATTGTCGTGGCGCTCCACGGCATGAACGATTATTCGCAGATGTATGACGACCCGGCTGAGTTTTGGAGCGCGCACGGGATCACCACCTACGCCATCGACCAGCGGGGGTTTGGACGGTCGCCGCAGTTCGGTCATTGGGCGGGCGAGGAAACAATGATCGCCGATTTGCGCGCTGGGGTCGCCGCCGCGCGGACAAGACATCCCGGCCTTCCGGTTTTTGTCATTGGCCACTCCATGGGCGCGGGCGTCATTCTCGCCGCGGAGGCGGAAGCGCCGCTCGGCGCCGACGGGATCATCCTTGCGGCGCCCGGCGTCTGGGGCGGCGCTGCGCTCCCCGTTCCTTATCGTGTCGGCGCCAATGTGGCGGCGACCTTCGCGCCGGGAAAAAAGCTCACCGGCGAACGAGCCGAGCGTCAGGCGACGGACAACATAGAGGCGTTGCGGGAAATGGCGCGCGATCCCCTCGTCATCAAGGAAACCCGCCTCGACGCCATTCTCGGCGTCACGCGCGTCATGGGCTCGGCCTATGGCGGCGCGGACGAAGTGCGCGGCGCGATTCTGTTTCTCATGGGCGAGAAGGATGAGATCATCCCCTTAAAAGCCATGGAGAAGACCGCCATGCGTCTTTCCGGCGACGTCACTTTCCGGCGCTATCCCGATGGGTGGCACATGCTGTTCCGCGACCTTCAGGCTGAGAAAGTCTGGCGCGATGTGGCGGACTGGATCGATAGCCGAATTGATGCGCCGCACGATCGACATTAGGCCCGACCGCCGGCTTTCCCGACCGAGATGACGAAGTTTTCACACTTCCGGCGGCGTCAGTCCTCACGCCATTCATGATCCGGCTTTTTGCCTTGCAGCAGTCTTGAGACTTTGCTTGCGACCGGTTCGGTTTTGCGCATCCATGCGCCCGGATGGATCATCGCGCGTCCGCCCCAGTCCTCTAGGCCGCCGGTGTTCAGCCGCACAGCGCCGTCGGCGAACAACAGAATGTTCTGTTTGTACCAGGACGCAATCCGGTCGTCTTCCCAGACAAGGGGGCGCAGAACGTCGAACAGGAAATATCCATAGGTCTGGAAACGCTCGATCCAGTAAGCCGGCCATTGTTCGTTGACATGACCTGTTCCTCCCTGCCGCGGCAACGCCGCGGAAAACAGCACCAGACTTCCATGCGCCGTCAGCGTGTCAACGAAGCTATCGGCTTTGTCAGGAGCAATATGTTCGGCGACTTCAAGGCTTATGACGAGATCGAAGCGCCGCTTCAGATCGAATGGCGCCGACAGATCGTGTCCGGCGAAGCGCTCTCCCGGTATGAACATTTCCGAATTCGGAACATCCGGATGATCGACGCCGAAAATCTCCGCCCCGGGAAAAACCTCTCCGGCCGCTTTGAGCCATCCGCCGGCGCCGCAACCCACATCAAGGACAGAGGCGACATTCCCCACAATCGGCTTTAGCGCAGCCAGCACCAGCGCCGCGCTCGCCAGGCTCCCTGCTTTCTGATTGGCGTAAAAGGCGGCGTCATAATTCTGTTTTAGTTTTGTCGTCATGATGAGCCCAAAGAAAACTGAACTGCTTGGCGTCGCAGGGTCGCTAAAGCGAGCGTTTTACCCTTTTCTTGCAAAGCCGCTATGGGTGATCCTTGAGGGCGGCGCAAGTTTGTGCGGGTTCGCCGCTTCGCGCCGGCCGCGTCACGGAGCCGCTGATGACATCTCGTGAATCTCTCCTGCGCTGGTCTGTCGTCGTTCCTTATTACAATGAGCTGGATTATCTCCCGGCGATGCTCGCTTCGCTCAAGGCGCAGTCCTTGCGTCCATTTCGGCTGATCCTGGTGGACAATGCCTCGACGGACGGTTCGGCCGAGGCAGCGCGCGCGGCGCTTGCCGGGGCGGACGGCATTGAAGCGGTTTTTATCCATGAAGCGACGCCAGGCCAGGCGGCGGCGCTGGAACGGGGCATCGCGGAAGTCTCGACTGAGTTCACGGCGATTTGCGACGCCGACACGGTCTATCCGCCTGATTATCTGGAACAGGCGCAAAAGCGTTATGACGCAAACGGCTATGACGCCGCGGCTGTGCTCGCCACAGCGCTTTACGATGCGCCGGAAAGCTTCGACAGCGCGCTGCGGCGCCTGAAAATGCGCATCGTGCCCCATCTCTTGCGGGACCAGTGCCATGCCGGCGGTTATGCGCATACATTTCGCACCAAGGCGCTGAAACGCGCCGGCGGTTACTCCCGGAAGATCTGGCCCCACTTGCGCAAGGATCACGAACTGATTCATCGCGTCTGGAAGGAGGGGCGCGTCATCCACGATCCCAATCTCTGTTGTTTTGCGAGCGACCGCCGCAGCAGCGCGGTGGAAAAGCGCTGGACGCTGTTCGAGCGGGTTCTCTATCACGCCACGCCTTTCTCTCTCAAAGACTGGTTTTTCTACCGCTTTCTCGGGCCCCGCATGGCGGCGCGCGCCCATGATGAATTGCGTCTGCGCGACCGGCCCTGGGAAGAAAAAGCGGCTGATACCGTTCCGGTTGCAGAGCGCGCCTAACTCGCTTGCGCGCGCGAATTCTGCGGCTGCTCCAGAAGTTCCGGGAGCTCCTTGCCCGTGCGGTTCTTGAGCGCTTCGGGGTAAATTCTAAAGAGAAGCGTCTCGAAAGTCTTAGGCCAGGAGAAGTTGTCCCTCGCATGCGCTCGCGCCCGGTCGCCGATGCCGGAAAGGCGGTCCATCCACACGGCGGCGATATTGGCGCTCATAGCATCAGCATCGCCGCAAGGGCCGAGACGTCCGAGTGATGGCGGCACGCGATCGATCATGGCGCCCGCCCTGACGCCGACGACTGGCAGGCCCGCCGCTTGCGCTTCGATGACGGAAACGCCGAAGGTTTCATTCTCCATCGCCGAAACATAGATATCCGATGAGGCGAAATAGGCGGCGAGCGTTTCCCGGTCATCGACAAAGCCGGGGAAATGGATGTTTTCGCCGGCGGCGCATTCTTCGGTCAGGGCCAGCCGGTCCTTGCCGTCGCCAAGCATGACGAGCCCGGCGTTCCAGCTTGGCGGCAGCTTGCGGAATGCTTCGACCACAAGGCGCGCTTTTTTCTCATGGTCGATGCGGCCGGCATATACGAGCAGGGGCGCTGTCGGACCGACGCCGAGTTTTGCGCGCAATTCCTCGCTGCGCCGGGCTTTGTCGAAAAGGCTCGTGTCTGCGCCGAGAGTCAGGATCTTCGGTTCTTCAATGCCGAGGGCGCCGAAATGTTCAGCGGCCATTTGGGTCAGCGTGTAGAACGCATCGAAACGGCTATAGACGCTCGCTGCGTATCGATAGGCAAGCCGCCTGACTTGCCGCGCGACATAGGCGCCTGCTCGCGGCGCCAGATAACGCTCCACATAGACCGTTGGAAAATCAGTGTGATAGCCAGCGACGAGCGCCGTTTCAGGATGGCGCCGCCGGTAATAAAGCGCCGTCCAGGGAAGATTATAGGCATCCTGGCATTCAATCACATTTGGGCGCGCTTCGCGTAACGCTTTGAGAACGGCGTTCGTGCGGATGAGAAGCCTGTAATTGGGGCTGCCAGGCACTTGCGGAGAGGCGATTTCGATCGTTGTCGCGCGGCCGTCGCGGATGATCCGGTCGCGTTCTCCGGGCACGATCAGACAATGATTGGCGTCCGTGCGTTCCAAAATGAAGCGGCGCTTTTCGAGAAGGTATGTTTTAACGCCGCCGCCCTTGGCGGAGTAGGATTGCGTAAGATCGCAGAGCGTTAACGCCCCCGGATGTCCTGACACAAAATTCGCCCCGCGTATTTTTACGCTAACTCTTAAGGCTTTCTGGGCTCGGCGTAGCGTTGGCTTCAAGGGAAGTTTTTGTGACAAAAGCGCAATAGATGCGTGCAAAGGTAAAAAGTAATTTCATAAAATCCTCCCCATACGGAATAATGTGAATGAAAATACGATATTGGGTCGTTCAAATTTTTTCTTGAGCAGGTGAGGCGCATGTGGTGCGCAGCGCAATTTTTGCTTAGCTTTTCACGCGAATGTCATATGCAGGCGCCATCCTGAAAATGACGAATCGGATGGGGCCGCGGGATGCCTTTGAAAAAAACATTTGATCGCTTGGGCGACGCTTTGGGGCTCGTCATATTACTGACGGGACTGTTATTCGGCGCCAATATTCTCAGGGAGAGACGACGCGGCGTTCCTGCTGAGCAGCGCAATTTTCATAGAAAACTGCGCTCATCTGCTGCGCCGCGCCGTTCCCTGAAGCCGGCTGTCTGAGTTTTCGATTGTGAAAACAGAAACGCCGCAGGCGCGCTGAAGCGTTGCCGCGGCGTTTGTGTTTTACAGCGTGAAACTCAACGTTCGGCACGCCTCACCCGTTGCGGCGGATCGAGCCCCGGCGATTTAGTGAGGGAGCAGCGCCCGGTTGCCTTGGAGGGCGTGTTTGCCTCCTGCAACAGTGCAATCGGTTCGCGAATATGCTTAATGATGTCTTTGTCGCTTAGCGTGGCGTGATATGACAGGCGCCGCCGCCATTCTTCTCGAAATATTGCTGGTGATATTCCTCGGCGCGCCACCATGGGCCTAGAGGTTCGATCTTTGTGGCGATGGGGCGCGGATAGCGGCCGGACGCGTCTTCCGCCGCGCGGGATTTTTCCGCCGCTTCGCGTTGTTTCTCGTTGAGAGTGAAAATCGCCGTGCGGTACTGGTCGCCCACATCGGGGCCCTGACGGTTCACCTGGGTCGGGTCGTGGCTCGCCCAGAAAATGTCGAGCAATTTTTCATATGAAACGATGGCGGGGTCGAAATCGATCTTCACCGCCTCGGCGTGGCCGGTGCCCTTGGCGCAGACTTCCTTGTAGGTGGGGTTCTCGGTGCGCCCGCCTGTATAGCCGACTTCGGTGGCGGTGACGCCGTCCGTGTCGCGAAAGACCTGTTCAACGCCCCAGAAGCAGCCAGCGGCGAATACAGCAGTCTCGGTCATATAGCTCTCCAGTCTCTTTGAGCAGATCATAAAGGGCCGACAGGGCCCTGCCGCAAGCCCTCTTCACGCTTTTGTGGCGGTGCGGATCCAATCGAGAAAGCTGGGGCTGGACCCGTCGGCGGAAACGGGGAGGGCGGCGACGCAGGGCTCCCCGTAGGGGTGAAGCGCGATGATGCGGTCCCGGGCGGCGTTCGCGGCCGCTGTCGTGGTTTTGACGATCAGCGGCGTTTCGAGGCCGATTTCGACCTTGCCCTCCCATTCATAGACGGAACGCATTTCGGCGTGGATGTTGACGCAGGCCGCGAGTTTTTCCTCCACCAGCGCGCGGCCGATCCGCGCCGCGGTTTCAGCGTTCGGGGCGGTGACGTAGAGAAAGACAATTCCGGACATTTGCGCCTCCCTATATTCGCACCTGTCTATATTCGCGTCTCCTGGGCGGGGCCCATTGCGAGGCCGGCGGCGCCGGCCTACACAGCGGGCGGCAGCAGCAAAGGCCGCGATTCTCGCGCGCTTCAGGAACATGCGCAAGCTCGACCACACCCGCGCCCTGGTTCTCTTTTCCGGCGGGCAGGACTCCTCGATTTCCCTCGCCTGGGCGCTGGACCGCTACGCCCATGTGGAGACGATCGGCTTCAATTATGGCCAGCGTCATGCGATCGAGCTCGGCGCCCGCCGCGCCGTCCTGAAGGCGATGAAAGACGCCTTTCCGAAATGGGCGGGGAAGATTGGCGACGATGCGCTGGTGGACGCGGCGGGGCTCAAGGACCTCGGCGAAACCGCCATGACCCATGAGACGGAAATCGCCTACGGCAATGACGGCCTGCCCAATACCTTCGTGCCGGGACGAAACCTCGTTTTTCTGGCGCTCGCCGGGGGGCTCGCCTATCGCCGCAATCTGGGCGTCCTTGTCGCGGGCATGTGCGAGGCCGATTACTCCGGCTATCCCGACTGCCGCGAAAGCGCGCTTGCCGCGCAGACAGAAGCCTTGCGTCTCGGCATGGATGCGAATTTCGAATTGGAAACGCCGCTGATGCATATCGACAAGGCGGAAAGCTGGCGCCTTGCTGAAAAGCTCGGCGGTGAAAAGCTGGTGGCGCTCATCAATGAGCACAGCCACACCTGCTATCGCGGCCTGCGCGCGACGCGTCACGAATGGGGCTATGGCTGCGGCGAGTGCCCCGCGTGTCAGCTGCGCGCCAAAGGATGGGCCGGCTATCGCTGCGGCGAGGTTTATTGAACTCCTCAACGGATAAGGGAGCGGGCCATAAATACGCCGGACCGCTATACGCAATCTACTATGGCGGGCAGTTCGTCCTGCTCGGCTTTCAGCTGCCATTCTTTGCGGGATGGCTTGCGCTGCAAGGCTTCGATCCCGCTGAAATCGGCTGGATCACCGGCGCGTCGCTGATTGCGAGGCTGCTCTTCGGGCCGTTCGTCGCTTACTGGGCCGATCATCAGGCGGACGAGCGCCGCTCCTTGCGCATCATCACTTTTTTCTTCGCGCTCGGCGCCGCCGGATTGCTCATAGGGCCGAACAAAATTCTGATCGGCGCCTCGGCGGCGCTGATGATGTGGTGTTTTGGATTGCTGGTGCCCCTGACCGATACGGCGGTCTTGCGCGCCGACCGCAATGGCTGGCTGCATTACGGCCAGACGCGGGCGGCGGGATCGGTTTTCTTCCTTGCCACCAATATTCTGGGCGGCGCGCTGCTCGCGAAGGCCGGAATTATCGCGGCGGCGCCGGCCATGGCCATCGCAGCTTGTTTTGCGTTTCTGATGACATTCCTGTTGCCGGCCGGCGCGGGCGGGCGGGGCGGCGCGAAACCAGTGTCGTGGCGCGAGGCGCCGAAACTCATCTCCAATCGGGTGTTTCTGATTGCGCTCGCAGCGGCGGGACTCATCCAGGGCGCGCATGCTGTCTATTACGCCTTCTCCTTTCTGCGCTGGGAACAACTCGGTTACTCAACGCTGGTCATTGGATTTCTCTGGGCGACCGGCGTCATTGCCGAAATAATCCTCCTGACACGCGCGCGCGGACTGGCGAGACGTTTCGGCCCGGCGACGATGCTCGCCACCGGCGGCGTCGCAACGGCCTTGCGCTGGACTATCATCGGGCTTGAGCCGCCTTTGCCGGTTCTTTTCGCTGTGCAGATTTTGCACGCGCTGACCTTCGCCAGCGCCTATCTCGGCGCCATCGAATTTCTTGACCGTGCCGTTCCGTTACGGCTGGTCAACACCGGCATGACCATCATGTCGACGACGGGCGTCGGCGCCGTCACCGGCGTCGCGACAGTTGTCGCCGGCTATGTCTGGGACAGCGCCGGTCCCGCATCGGCCTATTTCATGATGGCCGCCATGGGCGCCGCCGCGTTTATATTGGCGCTGTTGCTGCGGCGGTTGTGGCACGGCGGCAAGCTGTTTGATTAGCGCGGGTCGGGCATCCTTCATATGCACAACTGAAGAGTTGCGTATTTGCGGTCGCGCTATATGCTAAAAGGCAACCTGGAGGTTGCGCATGGAGAATCGCATCATCAAAACGGTCGAGTTGAAGGCCCCGGTTTCCCGCGTCTGGCAAGCGCTTACGGATTATGAGCAGTTCGGCGCATGGTTTCGCGTGAAGCTGGACCAGCCGTTCGAAGTTGGGGGCCTTTCGACAGGCCAAATGACATATCCCGGCTGTGAGCATATGCCGTGGCGGGCGGTTGTCGAGCGGATGGAGCCCGAACGGCTGTTTTCGTTCAGCTGGCATGATTTTGACGAAACATCAGGCGTTGATGTGGCGGACCAGCCGACCATGCTCGTCGAGTTCAGGCTGGAGCCGATTGAGGGAGGAACGCGGCTGACGATTACGGAAAGCGGCTTTGAAGCGCTGCCCGATCCGCGCCGACTTGAGGTCCTTCGTGGCAATAAGGAAGGGTGGAATATTCAGGCGCAGAACATTGCGGATTATGTCTCGTCGTGAATTGTCCGCTGCGCGCGCGGCGCCGGTATTTGCCGCCCTTGGCGACGCCACAAGATTGTCCCTGGTGTCGCGTCTCTGCGACGGGCGCGCCTATTCCATCACCGAGCTTGCATCCGGCACGAAGCTGACGCGGCAGGGCGTGACTAAACATCTGACCACGTTGCGGCGGGCAAAAATTGTTATGAGCCGCCGTTCAGGCCGCGAAAATCTTTATCAACTGCGTGCGGAAAGTCTGGAACTCGCGCGCGATTACCTTGCCCGCGCCTCGCGCCAGTGGGACGAAGCGATCGACCGGCTCAGATCGTTTGTGGAAGACTAACGGCCTTTCCGGCTAACCCCCGGCCGTATGCGCGCCGTCCCAGCCTTGCGGGACGCCTTTTTCCGCGAACTGTTTAATGCGCTCTTCGTAGATGTCGAAAAGCGCGATCTTGGCGCCGGGCGAGGATTTCGCTTTTTCAAGACTGGCGCGCGCCGCCGCCATGTCGCCTGACCGGTAGGAGGCGAGGAGCTGGCGGTGGGCATCGTCAAGTGCGCGGAACGCCTTCGACGATTTGATGAACGGATTGCCGATCAGGGCATAGATGGAAACTGGGCGTTTCTCGCCGCGCAGCTTCAGCTTGTCGAGCTCTAGAAACGCGAAGTGGTGGTGCGTCTCTTTATAAACCTGCTCGTCGCAGATCATCGCGGGGCCGTAATATTCCGACTGGCTGCGCAGGAATGCAGCGCGGTCGACGGCGGGGCCTACGGCGGAATAGCGGTTGTTGCGGCCATGGCCCATGGGGCCGACGAAGCAAGGACCCGTCGCGATGCCGATGGCGAGATGGATCTGCAGCCCGCGCGTGCGGCTAGACGCGTCGAGATCGGCGTTGACCTTGTCCATGCTTTCGATCAGGCGCAGCGCGGCGGCGCATCCCGCCTGAACATGGTCGGCGCTTTCAAGGGGCGCATTGAAATAAGCGAAAAGCCTGCCGCCCTCCGCCTGATCGGCCGCGCCGCCGGCGTCGATGATGGTCTGGCGAAGATCGAGAGACGCTGCGGCGAGCAGCTTGGTAATGTCGTCGGGCAAGTTCTCCATGGTGCGGAGATCTTCGTCCGCGATGCGCAATTCGCAGGCGAGGACGGTGATTTCGCGGCGCACGCCTTTCAGGAGGTCGCTGCCTGCATCCTCGCGCAGGCGCTTCATCGCGGGTTCCGGAAGCGTGTCATGGAACGAGCCGCGTAAGTTATCGTCGCGCAACACGCCGCCAATGGACTTGCCCCCCGCCACGGACAAGGCGCCCAGGAACATCGCGACAGCCGGCGGAATGGGGTTCAAGAGCAGATTGCCGAACGCGAAAGCCATATAGGCGCCAAGCAACAGGATGACGGAGGCGAGCGCTGCAAATCCCGCTGCTTTCCAGAATTCGAGCCTCTGCGCCGTCATGATCGCCGCTGCGCCGAAGAGCATGACGGCGAGCGCTTCGATATAGCCGGCCCAGCCCGGGCGTTTGGGCGCTTCGCCGGAAAGAATTTGCGCCGCGGTCAAGGCGTGCGCGGCGGCGGGGGACATCATCCCGCGCGCAGTGCGCACCGGCGTTCCGAGTTCTTCATTGAGACCGATAAGGACGACGGCGTCTTTCAGTTGCGGATTGGATCCGGCGAGCGTCGCCGGCGCGCCGTTGAAACCCGAAAGCAGCCGCGATGCGGAAGTCGACGGCACGGAAGTGCTTTTCGGCAGGTAAAGCCGCAGCGATGTCGTGTCCGACACAGGCAATGCGTGGCCGCCGACAGAAAGCTTTTCAACGGTGCGTCCCTGCGCGCTCGCGCCCGATGCGCTGATTGCCGCCGTCACTTGATCGTCGCCGGCCGCGAGCCGTGCGGCCTCGAGCGCAATCGACGGCGCCGGCGTCCCATCGAGGGACCAGAGCAGCGGCGCGCGGCGCAACACGCCGTCGCTGTCCGGCGTCAGCGAGGAGACGGCCGGTCGCGCGGCGTTCGCGAGGTCGGAATTGATGGCGTAGAAATAGCGCGCGGCGGGCAAGGCGAGATAATCGGCGCCGCTGATGGAGAGCCAGCCGGCGTTTTGCGTATCTGTTCGCTGGAAGGATGAGGCGCGGTTCGGGTCGGCCGGGGCTGTCAGGGAGACGGCAACGGCGCCGTCGGTTTTCCGAAAGGCCTCCGCAAGACGTTCATCGGTACGGGGTAAAAGGGCGAGCTGCTGTGCGAAAACTTCGTCCCGGGCGCCCGAAAGCCAGAATTCGCCAATGGTTTCCGGCGAAAGGGGGTCGGGCGCATCCACCGGCTCCACCAGGATGACCCCCTTGGCCCCGGCGGCGTCCGCCGCCTCGACGAGCCCCGCCAGCATGGTCCGCGGCCATGGCCATGGCCCGACGGCGTCGACGCTCTCTCGGTCTATGAGAACAAGGTGGAAGTTTTCCACAGCATTGCCCTCAGCAGTGTCAAGTCGTTGAAAATAATCGAAAAGCCGCTCGCGCCAGCGGGCGTCGGGCGATTGCGCGCCGGCCAGGGCGCCGAGAGCAATCACCGCCAGCGCGCCCGTCACCAACAGGAGCGGCAGCGCCGTCAGCCACTGAAACGGCTTCGAAAACATGCGTCTGGTCAAGAAAGACCCTTTCCACTCAACCGGAATAAGGGCTTAGGCCTTCGGTCACGGCTTGCAAGCCCCTATTCAGGATGAATTTATTATCCTGTTCTAAACCATAACACTGCAAGGGCTGGGCCTGTTTTCGATGCCGGGCCATCAGTCCCTTAAGGAAGCGTTAACCATGACGGATTCGGCGGCGCATTTCGATATTGATATGAGTGAGGGGACCTTGAAACTCGTCCCCCACGGCGACTGGCGCGCGCGCTTTCTCGGCTCGCTCGACGACGCGCTTCGCGATTTCGCCGATGATTCGGTGGGCCGCGATCTCGTGATCGACATGTCCGGAGTGGACCGCCTCGACACGGTCGGCGCGATGATGCTCCAACGCACCATGCACAGCTGCACCAATCGCGGCGCCGCGTCGAAATTCACCGGCGCCAGCGAAGCGCATTCGGCGCTGCTCGCGCAGGTCGAGAATCATTTGCAGCCCTGTCATGTGGAGCCGGCCCACGGCAACCCTTTCGTCGCCGTCGTTGAGCGTCTCGGCCGGGGCGTCGTCGACGCCTATTACGCCGCGCTCGAAGTGATGAGCTTTATCGGGTTGACGCTGGCGACGGCGATCCGCGTTCTCTCCAATCCGACGAAGATGCGCTGGACCTCCACGGTCTATCACATGGAAGAGGCCGGAATGAACGCGATCCCCATTGTCGGGCTGATGTCGTTTCTGATCGGCGCCGTCGTCGCCTTCATGGGCGCAAAAATCCTGCGTATGTTCAACGCCGATATTTTCACGGTCGAACTGGTGGGCATTTCGGTGTTGCGCGAATTCGGCGTGCTTTTAAGCGCCATCCTCATCGCCGGGCGCTCGGGAAGCGCTTTCACGGCGCAGATCGGCTCCATGAAGATCCGCGAAGAGATCGACGCCATGCGGGTTCTCGGGCTCGATCCCATGGAAGTTCTCGTCCTGCCGCGCGTTATCGCCCTTGTTGTCATGCTGCCGGTGCTCGCCTTTTTCGCCGCCATGCTGGGCATTCTCGGCGGCGGCCTCGTCGCCTGGCTCGCAATGGAGATTTCGCCCGCGCTTTTCATCTCGCGGTTTCAGGAAACCATGGTGATCGAACATTTCCTCGCGGGGCTCATCAAGGCGCCGTTCTTCGCCTTCGTCATCGCGGTCGTCGGATGTTTCCAGGGAATGGAGGTGGAAGGCAGCGCCGAGTCGCTCGGTCAGCGCACGACGCTTTCCGTCGTGCAGTCGCTCTTTCTCGTCATTCTCATCGATGCGTTCTTCGCCATGTTCTATTTGGAGATCGATTTTTGACGGATGAGAACAAGGCATATGAACATGTCATCGAAGTCGAAGGGCTGAAAACCCAGTTCGGCGATTTCGTCGTGCATGAAAACCTCGATCTTGACGTGCGCCAGAATGAAATCATGGGCGTCGTAGGTGGATCGGGCACGGGCAAATCTGTGCTGATGCGCGCGATCATCGGTCTGAAACGCCCAAGTGCGGGTGACGTCCATATTTTCGGCGAAGATTACTACAAGGCGGGCGACCGGGAGCGCGAAGCGATTGAGCAGCGCTGGGGCGTTCTCTTCCAGGGCGGCGCGCTCTTTTCCTCGCTCACTGTCGCCCAGAACGTCATGGCGCCGATCAGGGAGCATCTTAAGCTTCCTGAAGAATTGGCTAAGGACATCGCGGCGCTAAAGATCTCCATGTCCGGCCTGCCGGAAGAAGCGGGCGCGAAATACCCTTCCGAACTGTCAGGAGGGATGAAGAAGCGCGCCGGCCTCGCCCGGGCGCTCGCCCTCGATCCGGAAATCGTTTTCCTCGATGAGCCGACGGCGGGCCTCGACCCCATCGGGGCGGCCAAATTCGACGAGCTCATCGTCAATCTCAAGGAATCCTTAGGGTTAACAGTGTTTATGGTGACCCATGATCTTGATACGCTGCATGCGACCTGTGACAGGGTGGCGGTGCTTGCCGAAAAGCGGGTCATCGCCTGCGGCCCCCTCGACGAGGTGCGGCGCGCCGATCATCCGTGGATACAGGAATATTTTGCCGGGCCGAGGGGAAGGGCCGCACTCGCCGCAAAGGCGAGCTAGGGGATGAGTAGAGTTCGATGGAAACGCGCGCCAGTTATGTAGTCATCGGCTCTGTCGTTCTTGCGGCGATTGCTGGCGTATTTTTGTACATCATCAGCGTCACCAAGTCCCAAGGCAATTTCGACGAATACGATGTGATTTTCACCGAACGCGTTTCGGGCCTTTCGGTGGGCGCCGCCGTGCGTTTCAACGGCATCCAGAAGGGCGAAGTCGAAACGCTTTCCATCGATCCTGACGATCCTTCCATCGTGATTGCGCGGGTGCGGGTCGATGAAGACACGCCCGTTAAGACGGATACGAAAGCCGAGCTCGAATTTGTCGGCTTTACCGGCCTCGCCATCATTCAGTTTGTCGGCGGCAGCCGCGACGCGCCGCTGCTTAAGAATGTGAGCGACATGCGCGTGCCGCAAATCTCGGCCGACATGTCCGGCTTCGGGGCCTTTCTCGAGGGCGGGGGCGATGTGCTGGCGCAGGCGAACCGGCTTCTTTCCGACGAAAACATCAATGGCATTTCCAGCATCATCGCCAATATCGAAACCATGACCGGCGCCTTCGCGGAGAATGAAGACGATATCAAGGCGACGCTGAATAATCTCAACAAGATCACGACTGATCTGGCGAATGTCACTTCGAAACTCGATTCGGCTGCGACAAGCCTTGAAGAGTTTATGGAGAATGACGCTCAGGATGCGGCCGAAGACGTCAAGGCCCTCTTGTCGGAATCGCGCGCGCTGGTGACGGATCTGCGCGCCATCACGAATGAGAACCGCGCGTCGCTGCGTGTGTTCGCCGATCAGGGGCTTGGCCAGGTGGCGCCGGCGCTCGCTGAAGCGCGCCGCCTTATGAAGACGCTGGACACCGTGTTGCGCGAGATCGACCGCGATCCTAATGCTTATTTCTTTGGCGAACGCGCGCCAGAATATTCCGGAGGCGACGAATGACGAAAAAGCTGATCCATGGCTTCGCCGCCATGCTCGCCTTACTGACGGCGGCTTGCGTTTCCGTTCTGCCGGAAGCGGCGCCGCCGAAACCGCGCTTTCATATCGCCGCCGCCGATGCTGACGCTTTAACCGGTGAAGCGCTGCCGTTTTCGCTTGTCGTCGATGATCCGCGCGCGACGCGCGTCTACGACAGCGTGCGCATTGCCGTTGCGACGGCGCCTGGCCGCATCGCCTATCTCGGCGGCGCCGAATGGGCCGACCGCGCGCCGCGTCTGTTCCAGACGGCGCTTGTACAGACTTTTGAAGATGCGGGGCGCATTCTCGCGGTGGGCGACCGCTCGGCGGTTCCGGTCGCAGACCTCGTTCTGCAGACCGACATTCGCCGTATGGAAGTCGATGTGGAGAACGCCGACGCCGCGGTTGTTTCCGTTTACGCGCGCCTTACGAATGGCAAGGGGACGGTCTACGCCGCGAAGAAATTCGACGCGCGCGCGTCCGCCGCCTCGACTGAACCGGACGATGTCTATGACGCCTTTAACGGCGCCTTCAACGAGGTCATATCGGGCATTGTGGAATGGACGTTTGAAACCGGACAGGCCGAGCGCGCGAACTCTTGAAGCCTGCGGCCTGAACCCGAATTCATCTCTATTCATTAGACTTGAGGGCGCCCCGCGCCTAATTTGACGCCAGCCGAAAAGGAGCTGACGTCATGAAAGCGTTTATTCCAGTAGTCAGTGCTGCGTTGTTATTCGTCGCCGCCTGCGGTCCTGCGAATGTCGCAGAAGAAGAAACCGCGGCGCCGGAAGAAAGTGAAATGGCTGACGGAAGAGAGGCGATGGCTTGCCCGGTGATTGACAGCCGCAACTGGTCCGCCTGGGTCAACGCCATGCCGGGCCCTGATGCAAAACTGACCCTGCATGTGACGGGCGAAATCGACCTGCCGACGCCTGGTTATGACATCGCCTGGGAACCCGGCATCGCCGACCGCTCCATGACTCCGGTGCAGCGGCTGATGCTGACCGCGACGCCGCCGGAGGGCATGGCGGCGCAGGTCTTCACAACCGAGACTGTAAAATACGAAGGCCCGGCGCTGGTGAAAACCTATGGCGGCGTCATCGTCCTGTGCGGCGGCGAGCCGCTGGCGGAGATCACTGAAGTGATGGTGGCGGAATAGCCTTCAGCAGTTCTTGTATTTGTCGTTAAGGCCGCCGCCCGCGGCGATCATCGGCAGGATTTTTTCAAGCCGGCGCTCTTTCGTCGCCGCCTGTTTCGCCTCGGCGATGTACTCGGCGTATTCGCGCTGCTTGCCGGGCGTCATCTTGTCGAACGCGGCGCTCGCTTTTTTGTTTTTGGACAGGGCCGTCTTGAGCTCGGTAGGGATCGTCGGAGCGCCCTTTCGCTGCGGCTTCATTTCCTTGCCTTCTTTGGCGAGGGCCGCGGCTTCCTTGACATAAGATTTGATTATGGCGGGTTTGATTTCTTTTGCGTCCGCCATCCGCCATTGGCGCTGGGCCTTGGTGACGCCCTCCTGCGCATTGATGAGAACTTTCTTGTCGTCTCTCAAAAGCGCGCCTTGCGGAAACCAGAGGCAGAAAAAATTTTTGAACGCCGTCAGCCCGACAATATGTTTGCCATCGAGAGTATAAAACGGCGAGCCCCATTTGATTTCTTCATGGAGCCCGGTCGACAGGAGAACCTTGCGAACGGCAAGCAGCTCCTCGCGCCACTGATCTGCGTTTTTGAAATAGCTGTCTGGCGTTTTCGTCTTTTGCATCAGGCTCTCTCCCAGGATCCGCCTTACGCAAAATACCCCACGGTGGCGCCGATTAACAGATAGACCCGGCCGAGCGGCGAGGAGAGATATTCCTCCAGCTCCTCGTCGGCGGTTTCAGATGTTGTGGCGTCTTCCAGCAATTGCTCGAAGCCTTGCAGAAAATTGTGGACGCCGCTTTCGAAATTGCGGTCGCGGCCCGATTCCGAACGGATGCGGCGCTTCACGTCTGCCTCGTTGAGGCGCAAAAGGCGGTTGGCGAAAACATTGCGGTCGCCGCGGTCGAACCGTTCCTGCAGCGCCGGCGGCGGATCGCCGTAAAGCCGCGTCTCAAGTTCCTGAGTGAAATCCTGAAGCCGCGCGATGATGCGGATCGCGTTGTCGGCGGCCTGACGCGCGGCGTCTTCGGCCTCGTCTTTTTTCGCGGCCTTGCCGAGATCGAGCGGCGCGCTCTCATCAGCGGCGTCGAGAATCTCCTTCCACGACACATTGCCTTTCGAGCGCTTCTCGGGATCGGCTTTCGCTTCTTTGCCGAGCGTCAGCGGCGGCTCCTGCGGTTTCGCTTTGCTGGGGCGGCGCTCGGCGATATCGCGCGCAAGCTCATCGAGCCTCGCCGCGCCGTTGGCTTTTTTCGGCTTCGCAGGCGCCGGTTCAGCTGGCGCTGCCGTGACAGGAGGCTGTTTGCGGCGCGAAGCGGCGGAGAGGTCGAGCGTCGCCTGCGCTTCTTCTTCGGCCTTCTTTGCGGTTTCCTGTTCGGCGGCGAGGCGCTCTATCCCCTCGGTCTTTTTCTTTTCCGCCGCCTGGCGGTCGGCGCGCGCCTGCATTTCGTTTTGCGCTTCCGCGAGCCGGGCCGCCGCTTCCTGTTCGCGCAATTGCGCTTCGGCGAGGCGCGAGAGTCGGTCCGTCTGCGAGGCGATCGCTTCGGCGAGGCGGTCGGCGCGCTTTCTCTGCTCGTCGATCAGCGATTCAAGGCGCGCATTTTCCTGTTCCAGCGCGGCGCGCGCTTCGGCCAGCGCCTGGTTGCGCTCTTCAATGCGCGCTGCTTCGGACTCTGAGAACTTCATGGCGTCTTCCGAGGATTTGCGGGCGCGTTCGCCGGCGGCCTCCACATCGGCGGAGGCTTTTTCAGCCGCTTCGCTGGTGCGGCGCGCAGCTTCAGTCACGTCTTCTGCGGCTTTGGTCGCGCGCGTGGCGCCTTCGGTCGCGGCGGCGAGGGCGTCTGCGGTCGACGTTGAAATTTCTTTCAATGCCATGGCTGTCGCATCCTGCATGCGGATGGCTTCCTGGCTGGTCGCCTCGACGACGCCCTTGCCAGCGCGTTCGGCTTCCTGGCGAGCGGCTTCGACGGCGTCTTCGGCGGCCTTGCGCGCTTCATCGGCGACACTGCGCGTGGCAGCGCTGATATTCTCGGCGTTGCGCGCCGCGGCTGCTGCGGCTTCTTGGGCGGCGGCGTTCGCGCGCTCGGTGGCGCTGCGGGTTTCTTCGCTGGACTGGTCGATGGCCTGCGCCGAGGCGCGCATGGACTCGTCCACGTCGCGCAACGCCTCGCGCAGAGACTCGAACGAATTGAACGCGCGCTCCGCCGCGCTCTCAAGGCGATGCAGACGCTCATCGAAATCTTTCTCGGCCTGCAGCGATGTCGATTCCGCCGATTCAAGCGAGGAGATGGCGGCTTTCGCCTTTTCCGCAATCGCCGCGGCGAAACTGTCCGCATGGGCGTTCAGGCTTTCGGTGAGTTCCATCAGGCGCGAGCGTTCGTCGGCGACACGGCCAGCGGCGCCAACCGCTTTCGCTTCGATGGCCTCGCCGGCGATCTCGATCGCCTGCACATGCTGGCGGATCATCGCTTCGACAGAGGCGAGACGGGAAAGGGCGGCGTCGAGCCCCTGATTGAGCGCGTTCACATGTGTCTGCACGACGGCGCCCACGGTCTCCGCATTCTGCGCCGCCGTAATGTCCGGCGTTACAAAGCGCTGCGCCGCCGCGGCGATGGCCTCCGCCGCGCGGATCATTTCGATGAGGCGCGATACCGCATAGCCGATAAAGAGGACCAGCGCCGGAATGATGAACGCGAAGAGAACGGTTTCGATCTCGAAGGCGGCGAACGGGTTCCATGGGCGGTCGGCGCCGGATAGGGCGTTGAGCTGCCGGTGCGCGAACCAGTTGCCGAGCGGCAGGCCGACAAGCGTGGAGAAGAAGACGAACACCGCAGTCATGCGCGCGGCCTGCCAGATCTGGCGGCTCCGCGCGTTCCAGCGCCGTTCATTGGGGGAGATGTAGATCAGCCCGCCACCCTCGCGCGCCGCCGCCTCGCGGGTTTCGGCCTCGACAATGCCTTTGAAGCGCATGCGCGGGGCGTCGTGATCGCCGCCTGCATCTGGCATTGCCTCTTCCTGATCCTTGTCGAGATCGCTCACGTCTTCGCTCACCTGCTGGGCCATCAGGGCCCATCTGCGCCGCAAACGCCCCGCATAGCGGAATTTGTGAAGTCAGCCAATCGTTTGCGGCCGATTGTCGGCGTTTCGGCGACTTTCTAATTGGCAATGATTGCGCGCATCAACAAGGAAAGGGAAGACCTTTGGATTTAACGGGCTTTTGGCCGCTTTTGAGCTGGACAGAATCCACCTAGCAGGTGCTGAGGTATAGAGCGCATCGAGTTTTCCCCAAGCGGCTCGGCCCTGTCTAGGGCTCTTCAGGGCAGGAGTATGACGGAACAAAAGCGGACATCCCTGCAGCAGCTTGTGGAGAGTTCGGCTTTCCAGGCGGTCGTTCTGTCCTTGATCATCGTCAACGCCGTCATCCTCGGCGCCGAAACCTTTGATGCGTTCAAGGGCGCGCCGCTCCTGAAAATCGTCGACCGGATCATCGTCTACGCCTTTCTGGTGGAGATCGGCCTTCGGATCATCGCCTGGCGGGGCACCTATTTCCGCAATGGCTGGAACATTTTCGATTTTCTGATTGTCGCCGTCTCCATCGGCGCGGCGACATCGGGCCTAGCCGCGCTCCGGGCGTTCCGGGTCTTGCGGGTGCTGCGCGTGATCACAGTCATTCCGCGCATGCGCGTTGTCGTCTCCGCGTTGCTCGACTCCATCCCCGGCATCGCTTCGGTCGGCGTCGTTCTGGCGCTGATCGTTTATGTCTTTGCAGTGATCGCCGCCAATCTTTACGGGCCCCAGCATCCGGAGCTTTTCGGCGACGTGTTTGAGGCCATGTACACGCTGTTTCAGGTGATGACGCTTGAAGGCTGGCCCGACATCGCCTCGCAAGTGGCGGAGACCCATAAACGCTCCTGGATCTTTTTCCTGACCTTCGTACTGATCGCAACCTTCACCATGCTCAACCTTTTCGTCGCCATCGTCGTGCGCGTTGTCGAGGAGGATTCGGAACCTGTGGTCGACGAGGTCATCGAGAACCAGCGCAAGATTTTACAGGAGATCGCGGCGCTGAAAGACGAGCTGGCGAAGCGCTGATAAGGCCAGACGCTGCGATCACATCTGCGCCATGATGCATTGCGGCATGAAGGCTCTGTTTCTCCCGCCAGCATATCTGCAATGGACAAAGATAGGGGATGCGGATAGGGCTTCGCTCCGCAGTTTTGAACGGAGTGGATGTTGCGTCGAAAACTCCTCAGTCTACCGCTTTTTTCCGCATCGCTGGCGCCGTTGATGATGGATAGCGCGCTGGCGGAAACGGACATCATCACGGTGACGGCGACGAAACGCGCGCAGGATTTGAGCGATATCGCTGCAAGCGTTGATGTCATTGCAGGCGCCGAGATCGACAAGGCGAACAGCTTTAACAGCGCCGAGGAAATCACGCAGCTTCTGTCCGGCGTTCAGGCGGCGGTCGCCAACGGCAATCAGATCGCATTCCAGATCCGCGGCATCGGCGCCGTCGACCATCAGGCGCTGACGCCGACCGCCGCGGCGGTTTACATGGACGGAGTGTTCCTCTCGACCAATGTGCAAACGGGCCCGCTGCTCTACGATCTCGAACGCGTTGAGGTGCTGAAAGGGCCGCAAGGCTCGCTCTACGGCCGCAACGCGTCTTCCGGCGCCGTTAATTTCATGTCGGCGAAGCCAACGGAAGAAACCACAGGCTATCTCGGATGGTCCTATGGAAGCTTCAACCGCCTCGATGCGACGGGCGCTCTTGGCGGATCGCTTGGCGGGAATTTGAGCGGGCGCATTGCAGGCCGGTATCTCAAACAGGATCCTGTGCTCGACAATGTTCAGACCGATCCGACGATCCCTGCGCCTGCACGCGCCGGCGGCGAGCGCGATGAATTCGGACTGCGCGGCTCATTGCAGTGGGAAGGCGAGGCGGCGACCCTCACCCTGCGCGCGCATTATGAAGAAGACAACGGCGTCAACCCGGCGCCGCGCAATTTGAATCTCGATGTCGGCAAGCACGAGATTTCTGTCGGTCCCGACGGTGTGCAGGACACCGACAGCGAGTTTTACGGTGTCTCCTTGGAAGCTGTTGCGCCGGTCGGGAACTGGGAGTTGTTTTCGCTCACGGCGCTGGAAGGCTACGGACAGGATTACGGCTTCGATTTCGACGGCGCGCCGGCGCCCTTCGGCGATCCGGCGCTGAACGCCAATCTTCATTACGATCGCGAATTCCTGCAATGGAGCGAGGAGATACGGCTGCAAGGCGACTGGCGCCTCGGTCACAGCCTGATCGGCATTGCCGCGGCGGGCGAGGATTTCGAACAGGAATATCTCATCTGGTGCGGCGAACTCGATCCTTCGACGCTTCTCGGAAGCTGCCGCTATGTGGGCGCGCCGGGGCGAGTGGGCCCAAGCCCCGCTTCGCCGGGCGTTGCGACGAGCCTCGTCACCGACATCGAGCAGACGAGGAAGACCGCCGCGATCTTCACCTATAATGACATCAACCTCAGTGATGCGCTGACCCTGACGCTTGGCGGGCGCTACACCTACGAAAATATTCACGGGTCGGGGCAGGGCGTTCACATCTTTGATGACGGCGTCGTCGCCTTTAACAATCGCGACGGCGTCGGCCCCGCTATCGGCGAGAACCGCATCAAGGAAAACCGGTTCAGCGGCAATGCAGCGCTTTCCTATCGTTTTTCCGATGCGGCGATGATCTATGCGTCCTTCGCCAATGGCTACAAAAGCGGCGGCTTTAACGGCGAGGTGCAGAATAACGCCGCGCATTTTGCCGATGAGGGGCTTTTTCGGGCCGAGACCGTCAACGCTTATGAAGTTGGGTATAAGGGCGAACCTGCGCCGGGCCTCGCGCTTCGCCTTGCCGGCTTCTATCAGGACTATGATGCGCCGCAGGCGCGGATCTTCGTCAATTTCCCGCTGCCCGGCGGCGGGTCGATCATCTCCAATTCCCTCTCTAATCTCGACAAGGCGGAGGCTTATGGCTTTGAGGGAAGTTTCGACTGGACGCCGTCGGCGGTTTTCACGCTGGGCGGCTCCGTGACGCTACTTGAAACGGAGATCAGCCAGACGACCGATATCGGCGGCAATGCGGCGCTTTTCGACGGCAATCCCTTGCCTTTCGCTTCAGATGTCTCCGCGACGGGATTTGCGCGCTACGAACATGATCTGGGGCGGGGCTTAAGGTTCGTGCTCGGCGCCAACGCGAAATATCAGAGCGCTTTTTATCTCGACGCCGAAGGCCTCGCCGACCGCCGGCAGGAAGGCTATACGATAGCCGACGCCGAGGCGGCGCTTCGATTTGACCACGGGCTCGAAATCGCGCTCCGCGGCCGAAATTTCCTCGACAAGGACTACGCCGTCTCGGGCTTCGGCTTTATCGGCTACAACGTGTTTGTCGGTCCGCCGCGGACTTGGGAAATCGCGGTGCGGAAAAGCTTTTAGAGGCGGCCGCGCCCGCTTTTCGGCGGGCGCAAAAAATGCCACTTTCGCTTCATGACAATACCCAAAAGGAACAGTTTCGGCCTTTCAAAAGGCGACCGTCTGACCTGGCGTTACGAAGTGATCGAGCGCATCGGCGCCGGCTCCGAAGGCGAAGTTTATAAGATCCGTGAAAAGGCGACGGGCCTCACCCGCGCGGCGAAGCTCTATTTCGAGACCAAGGAAAAGACCGCGCCGGTCTTCATCCGCCATGCGCGCAAACTCGATGCGCTCCGGGATTGCGACATCGTCGTCAAATATCTCCACGCGGAAGAAGTTTGGATCAACGATCGCTTCATCTACTGCATGATCTCGGAATATTTCGAGGGCTTGCTGCTGGACGATCTGCTCAAAAGCTATCGCGGCGGGCGCATGCCGGCTTTCGAGGCCTTAAGCCTCATCTACACGCTCACCATCGGCATCGAGGAAATCCACGCCCGCAAGGAATTCCACGGCGATCTGCACAAGGGCAATATTTTCGTCGAGCGCATGGGCGTGTTCTTCAAACTACGCACGATCGATTTTCACGACTGGGGCCGCACGCCGGCGGTGGAGCGGCGCTCGGACATCCTGTGCGTGGCGCGGCTGCTCTATGACCTTGTGGGCGGGCGCGAGCATTACAAGAAACAGCCCCAAGCGATCCGCGACATCTGCATGGGCAACCGCTCGGACCTGATCCTCAAGAAATTCCCGACGGTGTTTCACCTGCGGGCGCATCTCGAGACGTTTGAGTGGTGAGGGGTGGTTAACCCGCGAACCTTGCCCGCTTCTTGGCCAGCGCCGATTGTTTCAGGAACAGCTTGACCAGCGGACGCGAGGTGAGGCGCGCGGCCATGACGCCGAAAACGACGGCGACAGCGCCGACGGTGAGGATCGCGTCTTGCGCCACGATGGAGGGCGCGTCGAAGAGCGAAATCAGGAAGAGGGCCGAGGCCGCGCCCGGCGCGCCGCCGAACCAGGCGAGGAACATCTGGCTCTCGCGCGGCAAGCTTGTCTTCTTAAGCGCCGCCAGCCGCGGTCCGACCCGCATGATCGTGACCACTGCGGCGGCGAAGAGAAGTGTGAGGAGATCCGCCTGGAAGACGCGCGGCGCCAGCGCAATGCCGAAAGCAAGATAGGCGACGGGCGCGACGACCCGCTCGGCCATGCGGCGCAGGCGCACGCGCGTGACGGAGAGCGCCGTCGTCTGCTCTCCCCAGAGGAGGCCCGCCGCACCGGCGGCGAGAACGGCGTGACCGCCGATCAGCGGCGCAATGAGGAAAGAAAAAACGCCTGAAATAATCGCAAGCTCTGCGGCTTTCTTTTTCATTTTCAACTTGTTGCCGAAAAAGCCTGCGGCAAGACCTGAAGCGCCGCCAAGCGCAAAGGCGATGAGAAACTCGCGCGAAGCTTCGAACAGCGGCGTCGCCTCCGGCATGCCCTGCGGCGCGGCGGTGGCGACTGCTTCCAGCAGCACCGCAACGGGAAGGCCGAGCGCGAGGATCGCCGCGCTTTCAAGCCGAACGGCGGCCTTGATGGTTTGGGGCGCCGGGGCGCCGGTCACGGCGCGCCGGTCGAAGGCGGCGCCATTGAGGGTCAGCGCGCCCGCCAGCAGGAAAGCGGCGTTGAAGGAGAGCTGCGGCGCGAGGATGAAGGCGGCGAGCCCGCAGACAATCAGGAATAGCGGTGCGCCGCCGATCGTCAGCCGGAACGAGGCAGGGCAGACGCTCGCCAGTCTTGTGATGCGGAACTGGGCGGCGGCGGCGAAGGCGAGGGCCGCGAGCAGCGCATCGGCGCCCGCAGCGGTCCATTCGGATGGCGCGAAGGGCCCGCCAAACAGGCGCCAGACGAGCGAGCCCGCCGCGCCGGCGGCGAGCAATAGCGCCGGCGCGCGCGCGCCGGCGTCCACCATGCGGAGCACGGCGCCTTTCGATCGTCCCAGAATCAAAAACAGGGCGGCGAGGAGAGCCGCCGCGATAGCAAAAGCCATAGGGAGTTTTTTGACCGCCGTTGCGATTCCGCGCTTTTCACCCGCGCCGAATCATTTCCGCCAACTTTGGGATGATCCGGTTGCAATTGCAAATTGAATTTTTGGCAAGAATAGACCGCATACGGCGCGTTTTTCACCTTAAGCGGGAACGCATTCTTTTTTGTGCAACAGGGGGGTAGCCGGGGCTGCTCTAAGATAACACGGAAAGCTTGGGGGTGGATAATTTTTCACGGGTTTTTTTCCTGCCTTAAGATGCGCATCGAATTGTTTTTTGAAGAGGCTTTTATGAGCGCTTCCGTGGAGACGACAAAAGGCAAAACCAGAGGACGGATCAAGCGCGCGATCGCCCGCGCGGCGCCAGGTCTCGCCCGCGCGCTTGGCGGCCCGCTTGCGGGCGCCGCTGTGGAGCAACTCTCGCGCGCCATTTTCGGCGATGCGTCAGTCGATGAAGACGCGCTCGCCGATGCGCTTGCCGCCGCGACTCCGGAACAGTTGCTGGCGATCAAAAAGGCCGAACAGGATTTTGAGATTGCGCTGCGACAGGCGGCGCTGGAGCAATTGCGCATCGACGCCGCCGATCGCGCCAGCGCAAGGGACCGGCAGATCAAGATGAACGACTGGACGCCGTCGATTCTAGGCGCTTTCGTCATTCTCGGTTTCTTCGCGGTTCTGGGCTTTATGGTAGCGAAGAAACTTCCCGTGGGGGCCGAGACCGAATTCTCGATCATGCTCGGGGCGCTGGCCACCATGACGGCGGCGGTGGTCAATTACTTTTTCGGCTCCTCGGCGGGCTCTCGTGAAAAGACCCGGCTGATCGCCTTTCCCGTTCCGGAACACAAAAGCGAGGGCGACAAAAATTAGCATGAAGAGTGGATGACAATGTCTCCCTCAACGGTCAAAAGGACGGGCATGCCGACCAGGGTTTTTGACATCGCGATTATTGGCGGGGGCGTGATCGGGCTCACGCTCGCCCGCGAGCTTGGCGCGCGCGGCGCAAAAGTCGCGGTCATCGACGCCGGCGACGCCGTGCCTCAGGCCACTCCTGCGGCGGCCGGCATGCTGGCCCCGTCATTCGAAAACTGCGAGGAGTTCGGCGGGCCGAGCGAGGCGCTCTATCGTTTGGGTTCGCGCAGCCTCGAACTCTGGAAAAGCTACGCGGCGGCGCTGGAGGAGGAGACGGGAATCTTCATCGATTACCGCAATGACGGCGCGCTCGGGCTTTCATATCGCGACGCCCAGACGCAAGATCTCGCCGAACAGGCGGTGCGGGTCAAAAAACTCGGCGGCGCGGCGGAAATGATTTCCGGCGCCGAGGCGCGGGCGCTGGAGCCGGCGCTGTCAAAAGAAGTCGCCGCCGCGCTTTATGCGCCGGAAGACGCGCAAGTCGATCCGCGCCGGGTGATGGCGGCGCTGACGGTATCGCTGAACGCTCTCGATGTGGAGATGGTGCGCACGCGGGTTCTTTCGCTTGGCGAGGGCGACGCCGCGCGCCAGTTCGCCAGCGCCGATGGCGACGTCTTCGCGGCGGAAAAGATCGTCGTCGCCGCCGGCGCCGTCAGCGGTCTGACGCCGAGAGGGCTCGTTTATCCGGTCAAAGGCGAGGCGACTGCCGTTGCTGCGGAAGTCGTTCTCACCCGAGTGGTGCGGGCGCCAGGCGCCTATCTCTGCCCCAAAGCCGAAGGCAGGCTTGTCATCGGCGCGACGGAGGAGCTTGGCCCTCTGATTGATCATCATTCCGTTTCCGACGCGGCGATCGCGGGGTTGCGGGCTAATGCGGGCCGAGCTGTCCCGGCGCTGGAGACCGCGAAAGAACTGGAGCGCTGGACGGGCCTCCGGCCCGGCACGCCCGACGGGGCCCCCATCATGGGCCGGGACAAGGAAGGCCGGTTTCTCGCCCTCGGCCATTACCGCAACGGCGTCCTCCATGCGCCCGCGGCCGCGGAGGCCATGGCGGCGCTGATCCTCGGCGAGACGCCGCCTTTCGACCTTGCACCCTTCGATCCAAGGCGTTTCGGGCCGGGGCGTTTCAGTCCGGGACAGGGTGGTTAGCGCTTTGTTGACGATTGGCCGCCAAATTGAGCGGGCTGCATCGTTACGCCGCCAGAGGGTGATCATGACTGCCGAAATCGCCGCCGTTGCGACAACCGGCGCCGCGTCCGTCAAGGGCGCGGTCAAGCGCGCCAGCGTTTCCACGGGCGCCGGTTTCGACTTCCTGATGAAAATGGCCGCGCGCGAAAGCGGCTTTGATCCTAATGCGCAGGCGAAAACCTCCAGCGCAGCCGGTCTATTCCAGTTCATCGAACAGACCTGGTTTTCGACTGTCAAGAAATACGGCGCCGAACACGGGCTGGGCGCGGCATCGAATGCGATCACGCAGAACGCGCAAGGACGCTACGAAGTCAAAGATCCTGCGGCGCGCGAAAAGATTTTAAACATGCGCTTCAACGCCGATGCGGCCAGCGCCATGGCGGGCGAGCTTGCGAATGAGAACAAGTCCATGCTCGAAAGCCGGCTCGGTCGCGCGGCGACCAGCGCCGACCTTTATACGGCGCATTTCCTCGGACCCGCCGGCGCGGTGAAGCTGCTTTCCGCTGGCGCAAGCATGAATGCCGCGGAGCTTTTGCCGCAAGCTGCGGCGGCGAACCGAAATGTGTTTTACGATGGCGGTCGCGCGAAGAGCGTCGGCGAAGTCGTCGCCTCGATTGCAAGCTCCATGGGCGGCGCAGCCCGCGATACCGGAGCTGCGCCTGTGATGGCGCAAACCCAGTCCTCGCGGAATTTCTCGCCGGTGCGCAGCTACGCCCATAAGATCATGGAAGCCTTCACATCGAAGCCGGCGGCGTCAGTTCAGTCATCCGGCGGCTACAGCGCTGTTGCGCTTGCGGTTCTCGATGCGCTTGACGCCACGACGATCCGTGACGACCGCGACGATCAAAAACGTACATAATTCCAGCAGTTGCTCAGCACCGCGGGGCGGTGACGCCCTCGGGCAGTTTCGTTTCCGGCGAGGCGCAGGCGCTTGCGAGCTGTTCGGTCGTCAAGTTCACCGCGGCGGAAAGATCCGCACCGTGGATTTTCGCGCCGGTGAAGTTCGCTGCTTTCACATTAGCTCCGGCGAAGGTAGCTTTGGAGAGCGAGGCGTTGACGAACCGCACGCCCGTCAGATCGGCGCCGGTGAATTTCGCCTCGCCGGCGTTGGCGCCGTAGAAAGAGGCGCCGGCCGCGTAGGCTGCTCGAAAATCGCTTTTAGAAAGATTGGCCCCGGCGAAACTTGCAAAGGAAAGATCGGCGTCGACGAATTGCGCGCCCGAGAAATCGCCCGCCCGCGCCTTCGATTCGCGTAGTTCGGCGCCGGAGAAATCGCTGTTGACAAACATGGCGGCGTTCAGATTGGACTTCGCCATACGCGCGCCTTTGAAGTTCACTGTGTCACCCGTTGCGCCTTCAAGGCTCGCGCCGTCGAGGAGGGCTTCGTTGAACTGCGCCTTGGAAAGATAGGAGCTGGCGAAATTCGACTTCGGCAGGTCCTGATTGGAAAAAACCTGGCCAGTGAAATCCTGCGCCACATGCGTCAGATCTTGTTTTACCGTTTTGGAGCCGCCGACATTGATCGTAGGCAGTTTGACGCCGGCGCCGTCGAGGACTTTCTCGAGCTCAGGGCCGATCTGGTCCACTTGACTCAAAGGCTTGGCGAATTCTTTGCCGATTTCGGCGACAGGATTCGGCTTGTTATACTGCTGCGAGCCGGGTGTGATTGTCGTAATCAACGACAACACGGCGATCATCAATACCATTATGAGCGCGATCAACTTCACCGCGGGCTCCCCAAACTTCGTCCCTTGCAGAGTAGGACGAGCCGGGTCAACGCCCGATTAAGGATAAAATTCGAATTGTCAGAGAGGGCCGCGTTAACCTGGCGTTAAGAACAGCCGCTCGACGCGCCGCAGCTGTCGCATTTTAGGCAGGCGCCGTTCCTGACCAACGTGAACTGGCCGCATTCGGCGCAGGCGTCGCCTTCATATCCCTTGATCCGGGCTTCGGTGCGGGCGTTGCCGGGCGTCGCGAGAATGCCGCGCGGCGCCTTCTGGTTCACCGCGTCCGCAAGCTTTGCGATTTGGTCTTCGATTTCAGCCGGGCTTTCGGCGCGGACCGCTTCTTCGATGTCTTCTATATCGACATCGATGTCTTCTTCCTCTTCGGCCTCGCCATGGGCCTCACGCGCCGAGTGGCGCAGGCGGTCGAAATCGCCGCCGCGAAGGATCACAAGATTGTCCGTGACCGTTGAGCGCGAAAAGCCCTTGGAAATGAGCTTGGTCGCATCGGCCTGGGTTTTTTCCTCGCTGACGCCGCGGCCGATGGCGTCGACCGCGCTCTCGTCCGGATGCACATGGGCGAGGTCGGCGCGGCCGAGATAGGAGATCGCGAGCTCGCGGAAGATATAGTCGAGGATCGACGTCGCGTTCTTGATCTGGTCGTTGCCCTGCACCGGTCCTGACGGGTCGAAACGGGTGAAGACATAGGCGTCGACGAATTCCTCGAGCGGCACGCCATATTGCAGGCCGAGCGATACGGCGATGGCGAAATTGTTCATGAGCGAACGGAAGGCGGCGCCTTCCTTATGCATATCGATGAAGACTTCGCCGAGTTCGCCGTCGTCGAATTCGCCGGTGTGGAGATAAACCTTGTGACCGCCGACAATGGCCTTCTGGATGTAGCCTTTGCGCCGGTCGGGAAGGCGGCGCCGGCCGGGCGTTCTCTCAATGATGCGTTCGACGATGCGCTCCGCGACGATTTTCGAGCGTTCCGCCGCCGGGGCCGCGGCGATCTCTTCCTGAAGATCGTCCTCTTCTTCGACATCGGTTTCGGCGGCGAGGATTGCGGCGGCGAGCGGCTGCGAAAGTTTCGAGCCGTCGCGGTAAAGCGCAATGGATTTCAGACCCATGCGCCAGGCGAGCATGTAAGCCTTGGCGCAGTCGCCGATGCTGGCGTAATTCGGCAGATTGACTGTCTTCGAAATCGCGCCGGAAATGAAAGGCTGCGCCGCCGCCATCATTCTGAGATGCGCCTCGACGGAAAGCGCGCGGGTGCCGATGCGCCCGCACGGATTGGCGCAGTCGAAGACGTCGTAATGCTCTTCTTTCAGATGCGGCGCGCCCTCGACGGTCATCGCCCCGCAGCAGAAGAGATTGGCCTGGTGAATTTCTTCGTCCGAGAAGCCAAGATATTGCAGCACCTCATAGCCGGTAAGGGCCAGTTCGCTTTCATGCATGCCAAGCACATGAACGCAGAAATCCTCGCCCAGCGCTTGCGGCGTGAAGGCGTAGGTGAGGTCGAAGGTCGTTTTGAGGCGTTCTTCCAGCGCCTTGATGTGGCGGTCCTCGAACCCTTCGCGGCGAAGATCGTCGAGCGAAACGCCCGGCGCATCCTGAAGCGTGCCGCGGCCGGCCGCGTAATGACCGATGTCGTCGATTTCAGCCTGCGTATAGCCAAGCGCTTTCAATGCCGCCGGCACGGAGCGGTTGACGATTTTCAAAAGACCGCCGCCGGCGAGCTTCTTGAATTTAACGAGCGCGAAATCAGGTTCGATCCCCGTCGTGTCGCAATCCATCACAAGGCCGATGGTGCCGGTCGGCGCGACTACGGTCACCTGCGCGTTGCGGAAGCCGTTGATGGCGCCGAGTTCATAGGCTTCGTTCCAGACCCGCCGCGCGGCTTCGGTGACTTCGCTCCACGGGCAAGCGTTGGCGTCGAATTGCGCGGGCTCGACAGCGAGCCCTTCAAAGGCGCCCCCGATAGCGGTTCCGGCGCAGGCGCGGCGGTGATTGCGCAAGACGCGCAGCATGGCGTCGCGATTGTCGGCATATTTGGCGAACGGTCCGGCGACGGACGCCATTTCCGCGGAGGCGCGATAGGCGGCGCCGGTCATCAGCGCCGAAACGCCCGCCGCGACAGCGCGGCCTTCCTCACTGTCATACGCAAGGCCCGACGACATCAACAGCCCGCCGAGATTAGCAAAGCCTAAACCAAGCGTTCTGTAGTCGAAGGACCCGCGCGCGATTTCCGCCGACGGGTACTGCGCCATCAGGACGGAGATTTCGAGGGTCAGCGTCCAGAGGCGGCAGGCATGTTCGAAGAGATCGGCGTCGAACCCAGTATCGGTCTTGAACTTCAGAAGATTGAGCGAGGCGAGATTGCACGCTGTGTCGTCGAGGAACATGTATTCCGAGCACGGATTTGAGGCGCGGATCTCGCCGCCCGCCGGGCTCGTATGCCAGGCGTTGATCGTGTCATGAAATTGCAGACCCGGATCGGCGCAGGTCCAAGCCGCCGAACAGATATTGCTCCATAGTGCGCGGGCGCGGATGGTCTTCATCGTCTCACCGTCGGTGCGGCGGGTGAGGGACCATGGCGCGTCGTCATTCACGGCTTTCAGAAACGCGTCTGTGACGCGCACCGAATTGTTGGCGTTCTGACCGGAGACAGTCCGGTATCCTTCGCTATCCCAATCAAGGTCGTAGGTTTCCACATCGATGCGGCGATAACCCTGTTTCGCAAAGTCGATGACGCGCCGGATCGATGCATCGGGCACGAAGGCTTTTTTTGCTTCCTTGACGGCGGTTTTGAGCGCCGGATTTTGTTTCGGATCGAAGCGTGTCTCGGCGTCTTCGCCCTGCCAGCAGGCGTCGAGAATGCGCGGCAGGTGTTTTGCGTGAATGCGCGAGCCCGTCACCAGCGCAGCGACCTTTTCTTCCTCGCGCGTCTTCCAGGAAACGAAGTCCTCGATGTCCGGGTGGTCGGCGTCGACGACGACCATCTTCGCCGCGCGCCGCGTCGTGCCGCCGGACTTGACCGCGCCCGCCGCAGAGTCGCCGACCTTGAGAAAGCTTAAAAGGCCGGAGCTTTTGCCGCCGCTCGAAAGCGGTTCGTCTTGACCTCGAATGTTGGAGAAGTTCGTGCCGGAGCCGGAGCCGTATTTGAAGAGCAGCGCCTCGCGTTTCCACAAATCCATGACGCCGCCATTGCCGGTGAGGCTGTCATCGACCGACTGAATGAAACAGGCATGCGGTTGCGGGCGTTCATAGGCGCTGTCGGATTCCGTCAGCGCGCCGGTGACATGGTCCACATAAAAATGTCCCTGTCCGGCGGCGTCGATGCCGTAAGCCCAGTGAAGGCCGGTGTTGAACCATTGCGGGGAATTCGGCGCCCCGACCTGCTGCGCGAGCATCGCACGCATTTCGTCCATGAAGGCGAGCGCCGCTTCCTCATCGTCGAAATAGCCGCCCTTCCAGCCCCAATAGGTCCAGGCGCCGGCCATCCGGTCGAACACCTGCTTCGCCGATATTTCCGGCCCGTAGCGTTCTTCGGCGGGAAGTTTCGCGAGCGCCGCAATATCCGGCATGGAGCGTTGCAGGAAATTAGGAACGCCCTTTTCATTCACTTTTTTCGTTCGGGCCGGCACCCCGGCTTTGCGAAGATACTTCTGGGCGAGGATATCGACCGCGGTCTGGCTCCAGCCTTTGGGAACCTCGAGATCGCGCATCTCGAAAATGATCTCGCCGGAAAGGGCGCGGATCTCCGAATCGGCGCGACGGAAGACGACCCCGCCATAGGGCGCGCCTGAACTTTCCGTAAACCGCCGCTCGATGCGCATCTGATCCAAATCCTCCGGCCCCAGCCTTCATCGGGAAAGGGCCGGCCTCATATATAGTCGCGGGGAGCGCCGGGCTCCACCTGGGCGGGCCGCGGACTGCTCCCAACTCAGGGGGTTCGGCTAATTTTCCCCTGATTTCAAGGGAAAAGCACCCGGTGGAGCGAGCCTCCGGGCTCCCTTGCGGGGCCCGCCGACGGGCGCCATATTCGCGCCGCGACTAGGGGCTATCATGGACCCCGGAGATTCAGGAATCCTTGCATGTTTTCGCAGCTTTTTACCTGGTGGAACTCGACCACCTTCGGCACCTCCTTCACCTTGTGGCGCAAGGGGGCCAGGCTGGTGGGAACCGATGAGCAGGGTAACCGCTATTTTGAGGAAAAAGAGCCGAGCCTGCCGGGCAGCGACGGCAAGCGCCGCCGCCGCTGGGTGGTCTATCACGGCGTAGCCGAGGCGTCCCGCGTGCCCCCCGACTGGCATGGCTGGCTGCATCACACTTTTGAAGAAGCGCCGACGGTCGCGCCCTTGACGCGCCGAGCCTTCGAGAAGGATCATTTGCCGAACATGACCGGCACGCCGCTCGCCTATCATCCGAAGGGCAGCCTGTCGCGTCCAGGCGGTCCGGCCGATGTGAATGACGATTACGAGGCCTGGACGCCGGAAAGCGCGTAGGGCTGCAAAAGGGGAGGCTGATCTATGAGCCGCGCCGGAGTTTTTGAAACACTTGTCGGAGCTGTTGTCATCGCGGTAGCCGCGGCGTTTCTCGCTTATGCCTATGGCGTGAGCGGCAAGGGCGTCGGACGGGATCATTACCGCGTCGGCGCTGTCTTCGGACGCGTCGACGGCGTGACGGTCGGATCGGAAGTCAGGATCGCCGGGGTCAAGGTCGGCACCGTCGCCGGCAACAGCCTCGATCCGAAAACCTATGAAGCGAATGTTGAGCTTGCTATCGACCGCAATGTCTCCATTCCGCAGGACTCTATCGCCAAGGTCGCGTCTGACGGCATTCTCGGCGGCGCGCATATCGCGATCGAGCCGGGCGCGGCGGAAGAAATGCTGGTTGAAGGTGACAAGATTGTCATCACGCAAGGCTCTGTCGACCTCCTTAGCCTCGCCGTGCAGGCGTTCACGTCAGGCAATGGAAACAACAAAGATGAAGCTGTGAGCGCCGATCCCTTAGGAGACATGTAATGCGTTGCGTCTCAGTTGTTGCTGCGTTGTGTTTCGTTTTCGCATCCGCGCAGGCGCAGGACGATCCGCTCTTCAACGAACCCGCCGCTGATGATGAGCTCAGCGAGCTCGAAATTCTGTCTCAGGCGCAGGACGATCCTTTTGCCACGGTTGTTGAAACGGAAAAGCGTGAGCCGGTATCGGTCACCTTGCGCGCACTCAACAAAATCACGGCGCGTTACACCGATCTTGAGATCGAGATGAATGAGATTGCGCGTTTCGGTTCGCTCGAAATACAGCCGCGCACCTGCGACAAACGCCCGCCGGAAGAGTTTCCGGAAACGACAGCGTTTCTCGAGATTTTCGACACGGAATATGAGAGCCGTCAGAGCGACCTGAAAATTCAGGAGCCTGAAATTCTCGAGGATGAGATCAAGACGACGGAGCTCGCCATCCTGCCGGGCGAAGCGGTCGGCGACGCCCCGCAAGTGAATGAGCCGGCGCCGGTCGTGCTGGAAGGTCCGCAGGCGAGGGGCGTCAATATTTTTCGCGGGTGGATGTTCGCGTCAACGCCGGCGCTTAATGCGCTTGAACATCCCGTCTATGACGTCTGGGTGATCGACTGCAAAACCCGCGTCGCATCCAACTGATCCGGCGCGGCGAAGAAGTCCGCCTCAGCCTTCACCGCTTTCTGCAAACCGATCTGGTAATCCGCGTCGTCCATGGCGATGAGGCCGAACTGCACGAGATGCTCGTTGAAAAACTGCGCGTCGATGAAATGAAAGCCGCCGATCTTCAGCCGCGCCATCAAATGCAGCATGGCGACTTTCGACGCGTTGGTCTCGCGCGAGAACATACTCTCGCCGCAAAAGGCCGCGCCCAGGACGACGCCGTAAAGCCCGCCCACAAGCTTTCCTTCGCGCCAGCATTCGATGGAATGAGCGCGCCCCTGAAAATAGAGCTCCGAATAAGCCTCGATGATCGCATCGTTGATCCAGGTGTCGGGCCGCGCCTTCGTCGCCTCGGCGCAGGCCGTCATCACCTCCGTGAACGCCGTATCGATGCGGATCTCGAAAGGCTCGGTCTTTAAAAACCGCGCGAGCTTTTTCGGAACATGCGCTGCATCAAGAGGAATGACCCCGCGCTCGTCGGGCAGGACCCAGACGACGCTTGCATCCTCGCGTGAGCGCGCCATGGGAAAATAGCCGAGCGTGTAGGCCTTTAGGAGGTCCTCAGTTGATATCGAATGAGCCGAATCGCGGGGCATGGCCTCAAGCTTACGCCGTCTCGCCGCCAGCAGTCACCTACGCTGAAATGCAGGCGATTATTGATTTCTTAAGGGCGATTAGTATATGACTGACGGGTTAGTTAGTGACTGTCCCCCTTATGAGCCACCTGGCCAGACAGAATCCAAAATGGCGCCGGCGCGCCGAAAGCCGGCCGGAAGAGATTCTGGATGCTGCGCTGGAAGTCTTCGAACGGGACGGCTTTGACGCAGCGAGAGTAGAGGATGTCGCGAAGACGGCGCAGCTCTCGAAAGCCGGCGTCTATCTTTATTTCGAGACTAAGGATGCGATCCTGCGCGGGCTCATCGAGCGCGAAGTGGCGCCGGTGGCGCGTAATCTTCGCGCGGTCGCTGACGCGGGCGTCGAAGACCCGGCGGCGTCTTTGCGCATGATGGCGGCGGCTCTGACCCAGCTGGCAAGCGACAAAAAAAAATTCGCCGTGCCGCGCATCGTTCTTTCCGTGGCGGGCCGTTATCCGGACCTTGCCGCATTCTATCGGGAGAATGTTGTGGAGCAGGGGCTCGGCGCCGTGAAGACGCTTCTTGAAGCGGGGATGGGGCGAGGGCTTTTCAGACCGTGCGATGCGAACATCGCCGCGCGCATGCTTCTCGGTCCGATTTTCATTCACGGCTTTTACACGCATTTTCTTCATGGCGATCCTGGGCCGCTTAATCCCGCTGAACGTGTCGAAGCGCATATGGATATTTTACTGAACGGGTTGAGGGCGGCGTGACGCGTAGCATTATTGTCATAAGCGCGGCAGCGCTGCTTGTGAGCTGCTCCAAGGCGTCCGAGAGTCGCCTCACCGGCTATGTAGAGGCGGAGACGCTTTACATGGCGCCGCAGGAGGGGGGCGCCATCGAGAATATTCTGGTCAATGAAGGCGACAGGGTAGAGGCGGGCGCTGTCTTGTTCCGCATGAGAGCTGACAAGGTGCTCTATCAAGCCGAGCAGGCCGAGGCGGCGGCGAAGGCCGCTGAAAAACGCTCTGAAGACAGCGGGTCTCTCGCCAAAGCAGTCGCGGAAGCTGAAGCAAATCTCAGCCGGGTGTCTGCGGATTTCGGCCGCACGCAAAAACTTTATCGCGACGGTTATGTCGCAAAGGCGCGGTTCGATTCAGATCGAGCGGCGTTGACGGCGGCGGAGGCGCAGCTCGAACGCGCGCGCGCTGAAAAAGAGGCGGCGCAAGAGGATTATCAGTCAGTTGAAGCGCAGGCGGGTTTTGTGAAGCAACGCCTAGACGATCTTACGGTCTCGGCGCCGCAGGCGGGAAGCATCGAACGGATTTATCGGCGGGCAGGCGAAGTCGCCGCCGCCGGCGATCCTGTCGTCGCGCTGTTGCCGCCGAATAATCTGAAGCTGAAATTTTATGCCCCGGAACGGATACTGTCTTCCTTTGCGCCAGGCAAGGAACTGAGCTTCCGGTGCGACGGCTGCGATGGCGGCCTGAAAGCGCGCGTCACCTATGTCGCGGCGGAACCGCAATTCACGCCGCCGGTGATCTACAGCCTCGATGAACGCGACAAGCTGGTCTTTCTGGTTGAAGCGCGGCCGCTAGCGCCCGAAGGACTGCGGCCGGGGCTGCCCGTGGACATTTCAATCCCATGAACGGCGAACCGGTCATCGATGTGCGCGGGTTGACCAAACGGTTCGGTGACAAGACGGTTGTCGACCATTTCGATCTCAAAGTGCCGCGCGGGTCGATTTACGGCTTTCTCGGGCCCAATGGCTCCGGCAAGACGACGACGATTCGCATGGTCTGCGGTCTTCTGAAACCCGATGAAGGCGAAGGCACCTGTCTCGGTTATGACGTCCTTCATGAGAGCACTGAGATCAAGACCCATGTGGGCTACATGACCCAGCGCTTTTCGCTCTATGAAGATTTGAGCATTCGCGAAAACCTGGAATTTTTTACGCGTCTCTACGGGCTCGATCGCATGCGGCAGCGCGTCGATGAGGCGATTGCATCTCTCGGGCTTGAAGGCCGCGCCAGACAGCTTGCGGGCAGTTTGTCCGGCGGTTGGAAACAGCGTTTGGCGCTCGCCGCCTGCATGATCCACGAGCCGCAATTGCTGCTGCTCGATGAACCCACCGCTGGCGTCGATCCGAAAGCGCGGCGCGATTTCTGGGATACGATCCGCGCCTATGCGCGCCAAGGCGTGACGACGCTGGTTTCAACGCATTACATGGATGAGGCGGTGCAATGCGACCGCATCGCCTATATCTCCTACGGCAAAAAACTTCTCGACGCGCCGACCGCTGAAATATCGGAACGGCTCGGGCTTCACGCCTTCAAGATCGACAATGGCGACCTCGAAAAACTTTCATCGATCCTGAAAGATGCGCCTGGCGTCGACATTCTCGCGCGCTTCGGCGCTTCCATTCATGTCTGCGGCAAGGATCGCGAGAGGTTGGCCGCCGCCGTCGATCGCGTTCGGGACGGGGACGGTGTGCGGATACAGGAAATCGAAGCGGGGCTCGAAGAAGCTTTCATCTATCTGATGGCGGGAAGCGATGATAATTTCGGCATGGGGGCGGCCGCATGATATCCTTCTCGCGGATCGCCGCCGTCTTCATCAAGGAGCTGGTGCAAATGCGCCGGGACCGGCCCACCTTCGCCATCATGATCATGGTGCCGGTGATGCAGCTCGCGCTTTTCGGCTTCGCCATCAATACCGATCCGCGCCATCTGCCGGCGGCGGTGGAGCTGCGCGACGACGGGCCGCTGACGCGCAGCCTTCTGGCGTCGCTCCGGCAGTCGACTTATGTCGAAATCACGGACATCGTCCGCACCGATGCGGAGGGCGAAGAACTCCTGCGCTCCGGCAAGGTGAATTTTCTCATTGTCATTCCGGAAAATTTTGAAACGGAGTTCGTGCGCGGCGAGCGTCCGGAGATTCTCATCGCGGCCGACGCCTCCGACCCGGTCGCTGCGTCTGGGGTCATCGGCGCGCTCAATGAAATCGCCCGCCGGGCTTTTCAGCCGGAGCTCGAAAGGCTGCCCGGCAAGCTGCGCGGCGGCGCGACGCCTTATAATGTCGTCATTCACCGGCAATACAATCCGGAGGGCGTGACCGCCTTCAACATCGTGCCGGGGCTGCTCGGCGTCATCCTGACCATGACCATGACCATGATTACGTCGATTGCGCTCACCCGCGAGCGCGAACGCGGCACATATGAAGCGCTGCTGTCGTCGCCCGTGCGCCCGCTTGAAATCATGATCGGCAAGACGACGCCCTACATTATTGTCGGGGCGATCCAGGCGACCATTATTATTCTGGCCGCTCGTTATGTATTCGGCATTCCGTTCACCGGGGATGTGCTTGCCTTTCTCTTGGTTATTTCGATTTTCATCCTGACCAATCTGATGCTCGGCTATCTTATCTCGACCGTGGCGAAGACGCAGATGCAGGCGATGCAGATGACGTTTTTCGTCTTTCTGCCGTCAATTCTCTTATCCGGGTTTATGTTTCCGTTTCGCGCCATGCCGTTCTGGGCGCGCGCCATCGGCGAAGGCATTCCCAACACGCATTTTCTGCGCATGGTCCGGGAAATCATGCTGAAAGGGGCGGGCCTCGCCGATATTCAGGGCGATCTGGGCCCGCTAGTCCTGATCCTGTTGGTGCTTGCAGGAATTGCGCTGATGCGCTTCCAGCGGACGCTAGATTAGTCCTTTTCGGCGAGCCACTCTTCGAGCCAGTGGATGTGATAGTCGCCCGTCTTGAAGGCGGGGTCATCCACAAGCTCCATGAACAGGGGGACGGTCGTCTCCACGCCCACAAAAACCATTTCCGAAAGAGCGCGCTTGAGGCGTGCGATGCAATGGGCGCGGTCGTCGCCATAGACGATCAGCTTGCCGATCATGGAGTCATAATAAGGCGGGATTTTGTAACCCGTATAGACGGCCGAATCGAACCGCACGCCCGGGCCTCCAGCGGGATGGAACTGGGTGATGACGCCGGGCGAGGGGCGGAAAGTGCGCGGGTTTTCGGCGTTCACGCGGCATTCGATGGCGTGACCTTTGAAAACGATCTCTTCCTGCTTGAAGGACAGTTTGTTTCCGGCCGCCACAAGGATTTGCTCGCGCACGAGATCGACGCCCGTCACCTGTTCCGTGATTGGATGCTCCACCTGCAGGCGGGTGTTCATCTCGATGAAATAAAACTCGCCGTTCTCGTAGAGAAATTCGATTGTACCCGCGCCCAGATAACCAATCTTTTCGATCGCTTTCCTGACCGTCTCGCCGATTCTGACGCGTTCTTTATCCGTCAGCGCCGGCGACAGGGCTTCTTCGAGCACTTTCTGGTGGCGGCGCTGGAGCGAGCAGTCGCGTTCGCCGAGCTGGACGACATTGCCATGACTGTCGGCGATGATCTGCAGTTCGATATGGCGCGGCAGGGTCAGATATTTTTCCAGATAAACTGCGTCGTCGCCAAAAGCGGCCTTGGCCTCGGCTTTTGCGGTCGAAAGCGCCTCCGAAAGGTCGGCCGCAGTCTTGGCGACCTTCATGCCGCGCCCTCCGCCGCCGGCTGCGGCTTTCACCAACACCGGATAGCCGATTTTCTCGGCCTCTTCGCGGGCGTCTTCGTAGGAAAGAACGGCGCCGTCGGAGCCCGGCACCAGCGGAATGCCGGCCTTGCCAACCGCCTCCTTGGCGGCGATCTTGTCGCCCATCACGCGGATATGCTCCGGGTTCGGACCGATGAAAGTGATATTGTGCGCGGCGACGATCTCAGCAAAGCGCGCATTCTCGGACAAGAACCCATAACCCGGGTGAATGGCGTCGGCGTCCGTGATTTCCGCGGCTGAAATGATCGCGGGAATGTTCAGGTAGCTGTCTTTCGGCGCAGGCGGACCGATGCAGACGCTCTCGTCCGCGAGGCGCACATGCATGGCGTCCGCGTCGGCGGTCGAATGCACCGCGACCGTGGAAATGCCGAGCTCCTTGCACGCCCTGTGAATGCGAAGGGCGATTTCACCGCGATTGGCGATCAGGACCTTGTTGAACATGGCTATCCGTCAACCCCGCTTATTCGATGATCAGCAAGGGTTCGTCGAACTCCACCGGCTGGGCGTCGGACACGATAATTTTCGTCACCTTGCCCGAACGCGGCGAGGCGATGGGGTTCATGGTTTTCATGGCCTCGACGATCATCAGCGTCTGGCCTTCGGTTACTTGCGCGCCTTCGCGGACAAAGGGATCGGCGCCGGGCGAGGGCGAAAGATAGGCGGTTCCCACCATAGGCGATTTCACGGCACCTGGATGACTGGCTGTCGGCGCCGGCGCAGATGCAGCGGGCGCAGAGGAGGCGGCCGGCGCAGAGGGCGCGGCGACAGGCGGCGGCGCGGCGAAAGCCGCAACGCCGCCCTGGCGAGAAACGCGCAGGCGCGTATTGTCTTTTTCAATCTCGATTTCGGTAAGGCCGGTTTCTTCAAGGATCCCGGCGAGTTCGCGAATCCATGCGGCTTCCGCCCCATGTTCTTTTTGGTCTTTCTTCTCGGACATGCGATTCCCGCTTCTTTAGATGCAACGCGCCGCTTTAAGGCGGCTCTCAGGAGGCCGCGCGGCTTTCCACTAGGCTTTTAAGGGCTTCGAGCGCCAAACGATAGCCCGGCGCGCCAAGCCCCATCATCACGCCATCGACGGCCGCGGCTGTCACCGAGTGGCGCCGGAAGGCTTCTCGGGCGTGAATGTTGGAGAGATGGACTTCGATCTTCGGCAGCTTCGCCGCCTGGAGGGCGTCGAGGAGGGCGATGGAGGTGTGGGTGTAGGCGCCGGGATTGATGATCAGCCCGGCCCCCTTGGCGGCCGCCTCCTGCACCCAGTCCACAAGGGTCCCTTCGGTGTTGGACTGGCGGAATTCGACGGAAAAGCCCAATTCCTTGGCCTTCGCCTTCACCGCCGCTTCGATGTCGGCGAGGGTGGTTTTGCCGTAGATTTCGGGCTCTCTCGTCCCCAAGAGGTTGAGATTGGGGCCATTGAGGACATAGATCGTCTTCGAAGCCATGTTTTCGCCCTGTCTTCCTTGCGGGGCCCGCCGCGCCTGAATACATCTTGCGCCCGAAAGAGGCGCGAGCGCCCTAGTAAAACGGGCCTTTCTCTGGCGCAATAGACTGAAGAGATTGAATTTTCATGGATATTACCGTGAATGGCGAGAAAAGGCGGTTCGAGGGCCCGATCACCGTGGCGGGGCTCCTCACGGCGCTCGATCTCCAACCCCGCAAGATCGCCGTGGAACGCAATCTCGAAATCGTCCCGAAGTCGCTTTTCGGCGAGACGGCGCTCTCAGACGGGGACAAGATCGAAATCGTCCAGTTCGTGGGCGGCGGATAGGGTTTGAAGATGACGGATATTCTGGAAGTCGCGGGGCGGAAGCTGAACTCCCGCCTCATCATCGGCACCGGCAAATACAAAACCTATGAGGAGAACGCGCAGGCCGCCGAGGCCGCGGGCGCGGAAATGGTGACAGTCGCCGTGCGCCGGGTGAACCTCACCGACAAAGACAAGCCCATGCTGGTCGATTATCTCGACCCGGAGAAATACATCTATCTGCCGAACACCGCCGGTTGCTTCACCGCCGAGGATGCCATTCGAACTTTGCGTTTAGCGCGCGAGGCGGGCGGCTGGGAGCTGGTGAAGCTCGAAGTGCTTTCCGACCAGAAGACGCTTTATCCGGACATGGAGGAAACCCTGCGCGCCGCGAAGCTTCTGATCAAGGAAGGCTTCGATGTCATGGTCTATTGCTCCGACGATCCGGTCTATGCGCGCAAGCTCGAAGACGCAGGCTGCTGCGCCATCATGCCTCTGGGGTCGCTCATCGGGTCGGGGCTTGGGATCATGAACCCGGTGAATATCCGCCTCATCGTCGAGCAATCCTCCGTGCCCGTCATTGTGGATGCTGGCGTCGGCACGGCGTCGGACGCGGCGGTCGCCATGGAGCTCGGCTGCGACGGGGTTCTGATGAACACCGCGATTGCAGAAGCCAAAGACCCGATCCTGATGGCGAGCGCCATGAAACACGCTGTTATCGCGGGCCGCGAAGCCTATCTCGCGGGCCGCATGCCGAAGAAACGCTACGCCGATCCGTCGAGCCCGCTGGCGGGACTGATATAGGCGGGGTTGATTTAAAAAATAAAAGGAGAGGGGAACATGGGGCAGATGGAGATCACCAAGCCACAAACCTACGCCCGTTTTGCTGGCTTCAACTATCTTCTCATTTTCGTTTTCGCGATCTTCGCGAATTTTTTCGTTCTGTCGAAACTGATCGTCAGCGGCGACGCTTCGACGACGGCGGCGAATATCGCGTCGAATGAAAGTCTCTACCGCCTCGCCATCGCGGCGTTTTTCGTTGTGCTCATTTGCGATGTTTTCATTTCATGGGCGCTGTATCTCATCCTCCAGAAAACCGATCCGCATTTATCGCTGCTGGCGGCGCTGTTTCGCCTGACCTACACAGTTGCGCAGATCGGCGTGCTTCTGAATCTTGTGAGCGCGCTTGAATTTGCTGGCGCATCCGACCCGTCGGGCGCGCTGGCGGCGATCAATGATGCCGCCTGGCCCTATTATTTTCTCGGGAGCCACAATACCGGCTTCACCCTGACGCTGATCTTTTTTGGCCTGCATTTGCTGCTGCTCGGATATCTGGTGATCCGGTCGTCTTTCCTGCCATCCCTGATCGGAATTCTGGTGATGATTGCCGGTGGGGGCTACATCATCGACGGGTTCAACGAGATCCTCGATTGGGGCTATTTCGGCGTCCCTAACGCGGGACTTTATGTCGTCATCCTGCCGGCGCTGCTGGGCGAGGGGACGCTGATGTTGTGGCTCCTGATTCGGGGGCTCAACCGGGAAAAATGGCTTTCCGGCTGAGGTTGGGCGGCCTTTAAAGCGGCTGAAAATTTGCCGCAGCAGCTTGATCTTGGGCGTTCGCCACCCATTTTGAGGTAGAACAAGGCGTCGCCGCAAACGGGGCGCTATTAACCTTTTGACGCTCAAGCCGAGGTCGAGATGCAATTTGAAAACTACACGGACCGCGCCCGCGGTCTCATTCAGGCCGCGCAAACCATCGCCCTGCGGGACGGCCACCAGCAATTCACCCCCGAACATATCCTGAAAGCGCTCCTGGACGACCAGGAAGGCTTAGCCGCGAACCTCATTCGCGCCGCTGGCGGCCAGCCGGAAAAGGCCCTGCAACTGACCGATGAGGCGCTCGGCAAGCTGCCCAAAGTTGAAGGCGGGGGCGGGCAGCTCTACATGGCGCCGCCGACCGCGAAGGTGTTCGCGTCCGCCGAGGAGATCGGCAAGAAAGCGGGCGACAAATTCGTCACCGCCGAACGGCTCCTCACCGCGCTGGCGGTGGAAGCGAGCGCCGGGACTGCGAAAATCCTTAAAGATTCCGGCGTCACCGCTGCGAAACTCAATCAGGCGATCAACGACATCCGCAAGGGCCGCACGGCTGACACCGCCTCCGCCGAGCAGGCCTATGATGCGCTGAAGCGCTACGCCCGCGACCTCACCGAAGCGGCCCGCGAAGGCAAGCTAGATCCCGTCATCGGCCGCGACGAAGAAATCCGCCGCACCATGCAGGTGCTCTCGCGCCGGACCAAAAACAATCCGGTGCTGATCGGCGAACCCGGCGTCGGCAAGACCGCCATCGCCGAAGGGTTGGCGCTCCGCATCGTCAATGGTGACGTGCCCGAAAGCCTGAAAGACAAATCGCTTCTCGCGCTCGACATGGGTGCGCTCATCGCCGGCGCGAAATATCGAGGTGAATTCGAAGAGCGGCTGAAAGCCGTGCTGAACGAGGTCACTGGCGCCGCCGGTAAAATCATCCTCTTCATCGACGAGATGCACACGCTTGTGGGCGCCGGCAAATCCGACGGAGCCATGGACGCCTCGAACCTTTTGAAACCGGCGCTGGCGCGTGGCGAGCTTCACTGCGTCGGCGCGACGACCCTCGACGAATACCGAAAATATGTGGAGAAGGACGCGGCGCTCGCCCGGCGTTTCCAGGCGGTCTTCGTGGACGAGCCGACGGTCGAGGACACGATTTCGATCCTGCGCGGCCTTAAGGAGAAATACGAACTTCATCACGGCGTGCGCATCTCCGACAGCGCCATCGTCGCCGCGGCGACCCTGTCGAACCGCTACATCACCGACCGCTTCCTGCCCGACAAGGCCATCGACCTGGTGGACGAGGCGGCGTCGCGCCTTCGCATGGAAGTGGATTCCAAACCCGAAGAACTCGACGAGCTCGACCGCCGCATCATCCAGATGAAGATCGAGCGCGAAGCGCTGAAAAAGGAAGACGACCGCGCCTCGAAAGATCGTCTCGAAAAGCTCGACAAAGAATTGTCGGAGCTTGAGCAGAAATCCGCGGACCTGACGGCGCGTTGGAAAGCGGAAAAAGAAAGCCTCGCCTCGGCGACCAAGGTCAAAGAAATCCTCGACGCTGCACGCCAGCAACTGGCGGATGCGGAGCGCAAGGGCGATCTCGCCCGAGCGTCGGAGCTGAAATACGGAACAATCCCTGCGCTCGAAAAACAGCTTCAGGCGAACGAAGAAAAAGAGGCCGACAATTCCAAAGCGCTCGTGCACGAAGTCGTCGATGACGAAAACATCGCCGCTGTCGTGTCGCGCTGGACAGGCGTTCCGGTCGACAAGATGCTTGAAGGCGAGCGTGAGAAATTGCTCGCCATGGACAAGGCGCTCGGCAAACGGGTTGTCGGTCAGCATGAAGCGGTGGAAGCGGTTTCCGCCGCCGTGCGCCGTGCGCGCGCCGGGCTTAAAGACCCGAACCGGCCTATGGGCTCGTTTCTCTTCCTCGGGCCCACCGGCGTTGGTAAGACCGAGCTCACAAAAGCGCTCGCCGAATTCCTGTTCGACGACGAGACCGCGATTGCGCGGATCGACATGTCGGAATTCATGGAGAAACACTCGGTCGCCCGCCTCATCGGCGCGCCGCCAGGCTATGTGGGTTATGAGGAAGGCGGCGTTCTGACCGAACGCGTGCGCCGGCGGCCTTATCAGGTCGTCCTTTTTGACGAGATCGAAAAGGCGCATCCGGATGTCTTTAACGTGTTGTTGCAGGTGCTCGACGACGGGCGCCTCACCGACGGGCAGGGACACACGGTCGACTTCAAGAACACGCTCATCATCATGACGTCTAACCTTGGCGCCGAATATCTCGCGAACCAGCCGGAAGGCGAGGATAGCGATGCGGTGCGTCCGCAGGTGATGGAGGCGGTCCGCGCGAAATTCCGTCCGGAGTTCCTCAACCGTCTCGACGAGATCATCCTGTTCCACCGCCTGTCGCGCGGGAACATGGATCAGATCGTCGACATTCAGGTCGCCCGCCTGCAAAAGCTTCTGGCCGACCGCAAGATCACCCTCGATCTTGATGACAAGGCGCGCCACTGGCTTGGCGACAATGGCTACGATCCCGTCTATGGGGCGCGTCCGCTGAAGCGCGTCATCCAGAAGAAATTGCAGGATCCGCTGGCCGAGCTTATTCTCTCCGGTGAAATCGGCGATGGCGAAACGTTGGCGATTTCCACCGATGAAAACGGGCTGACGATCAACGGGAAGTCCGTCGGCGGACGCGATGCGTTTTCGCTGGGCGGGTCGCGCCCCGACGCGCCGCCGGCGGGGGCGCTGCTCAATTAAGGCTCGATCATGACCGACAAAAAATGGAAGCCCGAGGATGAGGAAGACCTGAAAGCCCTCATCCGCGCAACCATCAAAAGCGCGGGACCGACAGATCCCGCGCGTTTGCCGTCAAAGGTGCGCGAGCAGATCAAGGGACGCATTTCCGGCGAGGTCGATATCGACGCTTATGTCAAAAAGGTGCTCGCGGAAGAGCGGAAGAAATAGCCTCGAAGCCCCAACCTAAAGCCCGAGCGCCTTGAGTTTCTCTTCCAGAGGCTTCAACGCCTGATCCCACTGATGATGGGTCAGAATGAAATGCCGCGCCGCCCGGCCCATGCGCTCGCGCGCTTGCGCATCGTCGAGCAGCGCGACGATCGACGCAGCCATCGCGTCGTCTGACGTCGACGTCAAAGCAGCATCGCGCGGCGCAGCGATGCCTTCCATGGCTTCTCGTGTGGCGACGACGGGTTTCGCCATGGCCATGGCTTCGAGCACCTTGTTCTGCAGCCCGCGCGCGACGCGCAAAGGCGCGACGGCGACGCTCGCTGACGCAAGCCACGGGCGGATATCCGGCACGCGGCCGGTGACCGTGACGCCGTCTTTTCCGTCGAGCGCCCTGATCGCAGCAACGGGCTTAGCGCCGACAATGGCGAGAGTTATCCCCGGTTTCGCTCGTCGCACTGCGGGCCACACCCTTTTGATGAAGTGTAAAACCCCGTCCACATTGGCGCGGTAATCCATGGCGCCGGTGAAGACGCAGTCATGCGCCGGCGTGGCCGACGGGTCTGCGGAGAGGGGATCGAAGTAGCGGGCGTCGACACCGTTCGAAAACCAATCAACCTGATTTTTCATGCCGTCGCGCGCATTGAAAATCGCAGCTTCCTCCGCGCTGATGGCAAAACTCGCATCGGCCCAGCCTGCAATTTCGATTTCCTTGCGCGCCAGCGCTTTCGCTTCGCGCGCATAGATGACTTTCATCGGGCCTTTGGCGTCTTTCGCATAATCGCGCCATTTCTCCGCGTCGGCGTCGCAGAAGTCGACAATGCGCCTGCGGCCCTCAACCGGCTTTTCAATATAGGGCGCCATGGAGGAGGAAAACACGATTTCAGCAACAAGTGGGCGCTTGCGAAGTTCGCGCACCGCCGCCGCCATCTTCGCACTGGAAAAATAGCACAGGCTCAATGGCGCGCCGTTCAGCAATCCCCTTACGCTCTTAAGGCGCGCGGCTTTCGGGTCCAAAGTTACAATTGTGACGCTTTCGCAGAGCGTTTCCAGAAAATCCCGATGGGAAAGATCTCTCGGATCGTCCGCAAAACAAGCGAGATGAGCGTGGCATCGCTCTGCGAGGAATTTCAGGATGCGCCACGACCGGATTTTGTCGCCTTTGTCCGGCGGAAAAGGGATGCGGTGCACGAGAAACAGTATTTCCGGTTTCATGGAAAATTCGGCGCCAGCAAAGGGCCCAGCCGGTTGGCGGCGAAGGCGGGGAGGTGCGGCCATGCTTTCGAGAACAAGGCGAATTTCGGATTGTCCGCATTGATGTCGGGAAGAGCATCGTCTCCCACAAGCTTTATGCGGTAAGTGAGCGGCTTGGGCTCTATCCCCCAGAGTTTTTTGTAATCGTAGGCGCCGCTGTCGATCTTGCTGCGGCCAAAGTCGAATTTTGTGCAGCCCTTTTCCGACGCGCGGCGCATAACCGCCCAATAGAGATAATCGAAGGTGGGGGTTTCACGCGCTATATCCGAAGCGCCGACATAATAGGGTAGGACGGTATCCTTGAAATAAAAACTCACCAGCGCGGCGACGGGTTCGCCATGGCGTTCGACAACGGAAATTTCCGTTTCGTTCGTGAAGGCGTCGAGCAGCGCGTTGAGAAACCGCTTGGGAAAAACAGGCGTGCCGAGCCGGTGCAGGGACCGGGCGTAAAGCCGGTAGAATAAATCCCGCTCGCCATCGTGGCGGACAGCGAGGTCGCCTTTCTCCGCCGCGTTCAGGGCCTTGCGGATTTCTGCGCGGCGTTTGCGCGGGATGGCGGCGAGCGCTTGTTTTTCGTCTTTAATGAGCGCCGTTTCGAAAGCGGCGTGCGTTCCGGTTTTGGCAAGCCAGCCCTGCGCCTCGAAATCCGAATGGCATTCTATGTAACGGACTTTTTTTTCTGCGCCGAGTTGTGCAGCCGTCGCGAGCAGCGCCTGACGGGTTTCTTCATCGCTGGCGAGGGGACCGCCCCCGACGGAGAAAGCGCTTGAAATCAGCGATGCGCCGAGTAGCGGCGTTTTCGCATGGGTGATGGGTAAAACGCCAGCCAGCGCGCCGTTCTTGCACGCTGCGATGTAATATGTATCGTAGCCATACGCGGCCTTCGCCGCTTTGCCCCATCCTGACAGATGAAAGAACGTTCCCGCCTCATGTCCGCGCACAAACGCATTCCATTCCGCGGCGTCGCATTGCGTTTCGCAGGTGAGGGAAAGCTCGTCGCCCTGCGTTATGGCGGCGAGTGCGGTCATGGCCGCAGCCCTAGGGCGTCGTCGATGCGGCCCCATGAAAACCCATCCAGCGTTTTCGCGAGTTTTGCTTCCATGCGATCGAGATTGAGATAATGCCGGAGCTTCGACTTCAAAGGCGCGCGATTGAGGCGCGGCTGGCCAGGGTCGATTTCCCACGGGTGGAAATAGAAGATCGCCGGACCTTCAAGTGTTTTTGCAGCCTTGGAAAGAAGCGCTTTTGAAAAAGCGAGGGGAGCCACGCGGAACCAGCCGCCCCCGGCGGCGCTCAAACGTTTCCCTAAAAAATTCACTGTCGCGACCGGCGCTTCAATAAGCCCGGCGGTTTCGTAAGGCGATTGCGGCGCTTGCGCGTCGCCATAATGATCATGGGCGATGGGATGCGTACTGGAAGAATAACGATGTCCCGCTTGCGCCAACGCTTCATGCGCCCAGGGAGTCTCCTTGCCGATGGAAAAGCCCGCCGCGCGATAACCGATGACGTCCGCGCCGGAAATGTCCTCCAGCAGCGCCTTCGTTTTCTTTACATCAGCCAGAAATTGATCGCGGGTCTGTTCGGTGACTTTCGTGTGGTCGTAGCCATGGCTTGCTAGCTCATGCCCGCGCCCGACGATTTCCCTGATGAGATCAGGATCGCGCTCCGCCACCCAGCCTAGGGTGAAGAACGTCGCCTTGGCGTCATGCGCATCGAAAAGGTCGAGACAGCGCCGCGTATTATCGCCCACGCGCAAAGCGTAGCCATCCCAGGACTCCCGCTTGACGACGCTGGAAAACGCCCAGACCTGAAAATAATCTTCGACATCAACGGAGAGGGCGAAGCGGGGCCGGGATATGCCGTCAGCGGCGTTCATGGTTCCCTTCGCGAGGCGTGGCTCAGCCTTCAGCCGATCGCAATTCATCGAGCAGCGCTTCGGCGCGCCCAAGACTGGCGGCGATTTTCGAACGGCGCTCCTTGCGGCGTTCTTCGGCGGCGCTGACCGAGCGACTGAGGCTCACCACATTGGAGTTTGCGCGCTTCAGTTCCTCACGGGTCTCGTCAATGGAGCGGACGATTGCGGAGCGCCATGCCGACTCGCTGACATCTCTCGTCGCATCCGTCAAATCGCTCTCTGCAGCAGCGCTGCTTTCCTCGATCCCGGGCGCCGCGCCTTCGCTTGCGGCCCGGATGGCGCTCGCCACATCGGTAAGCGTTGCTTCGTGACGCGCGCCCGTATCTTTCTTCGCGCGCAAGCGGTCGAGAACACTCATAGAGGAAGGCGCCGTGGCTTCGTGTTTTTCTTCGTCCACCGTTTCCTCCATCTCCGGTTCTTGGGCCGCCGCGCTCATGCGCGCTCGTTCACTCTCCAGCGAAACAATCTTTTCATCAGCGTCTCCGTCAGAAGGTTCGTCTCCGGCGGAAATTTCGACTTCTTGATGTGCAACTGTTTCAGAGACGACCTCATCTTCAACATGCTCTTCCGTAGAGCTTTCCTCAGCGGGCGCTTCTTCATCCGGCAGCTCTTCCTCGATTTTGGCGACAGGCGGCATGGCGGCGGCCGGCTTACGCGATTCGAGTTTTTCTTCTTTCAGTTCTGCGCAGACAGTCGCGACCACTTTGGCGGTTACCTCGTGCTTTTCTTCAAGCGAGCAATAAAGCATCAGCCGGTTACAGAGGGTGTTGATGCGCCGGGGCAGGCCCAACGTTTCTTCGTGAATGGCTTTGAAGGCCCCGGCGGTGAATGTTGGGTCCTCCCGCCAGCCGGCGACCGCCAGCCGATGCAGGATGTAGTCGCGGGTTTCCTCTTCGGAGAGAGTCTCAAGGTGATAGGAAGCAATCACGCGCTGGCGCAACTGCTCCATGTCGGGTTGTTCCATGATCGTTCGGAACTCCGGCTGCCCCACCAGAAACACCTGGAACAGCGGCGTGCCCTCGTAATCAATGTTGGAAAGCATCCGCAGCTCTTCCAGCGTCTTGAAGGGAAGGTTCTGCGCCTCGTCGATGATCAGAAGAACGCGGCGGCCGCGATTGAGCTGGTCGAAAAGATAATCCTCAAAGGCTTCGATTTCGCCCGTGCGGCCTTCGCCTTCGGGTTCGATCCTGAATGCAGAGAGAATCTGGCTTAGGAGATCTTCCGGTTCAATATTCGATGTCAGTAGATTAGCCGCAACGATGTTTGACGCGTTGAGCTGGTCCAAAAGGTGGCCGATCACCATGGATTTGCCCGCACCCACGGGACCGGTGATGACGATGAAGCCTTCCGCCTGTTTCAGTCCGTAATGGAGATACGCCATCGCTTTGTTATGGCTGCGGCTGCCATAAAAGAAGCGCGGATCCGGGTTCAGCCGGAACGGAGCGTCGGAAAGGCGAAAATACTCTTCATACATTTTTAGAAGTCCACGGTGATCCCCGCGAGAATGTTATTCTCATCATACTCAAGCAGGGCGTTGGGAGAGAAACGCTCCGTATGCGAGATCTCTGCAAAGACAGAGGCGTTTTGATAAATCCTGTATGATGCGCCGATCTGGCCGATCACGGTGTGCGTAACGCCGTTCTGGGCCGCCAGCGAAGCGCAGCTCGTCACCGGATCAAACAGCGGGTCCATGGTGTCGAGGCCGAAGATGAGCGGATTGGCGATGCAGCTTGCGGCGTCAAATGTGGTGTCCGCCCGGCGATACTGGACGGAGGTGTAGCCCGTCAGGCGCCGCGCCATGCGGCGGCGGAGATTGAGACTGCCGCCATAGGTCTCGATCTGGCGGTAACCGAAATCGTCTTCGGAATAAAAACCGTTGAGAGAAAGCTCGGTCAGATCGAAATCGCCGGTGAGCGAGGCAAAAGCCGAGTCAGACACCGACACGCCATTCGTCTGGGCGTTGCCGAAATTACGGCCGGAAGAGAACCAGTTTGCAGCTTCAATGACGCTGCGCGCGGACAATTCCTGGCCTTCGCGCAGGCGATCTGCGAATTCGAGCGTTTCACGCTGGGTGGTGCGGAACTGCGAGGAGACCGATTGCGCCCGCGTGCGGAAAGACCGGCTCGCGCCTGCGGAGAAAACGAAGCGCTGGGAAATCTGGTATCGCGCGCTCGCATCGATGAAATCATCGCCATAGCGCTCGCCATATTCGATCCGCACCGATGAGCGCGGGCCAGGCCGCGCTGTAAAGCCCGCGCGCCAGAAAAAGCCGGAGAGATCGGAGTCGCTAAAGAAGGCCGCCGCCGCGCCTTGTGTCTCCACCTCATCATACCCGATCCCGCCGGAAAGGGCGAAGCGGTCTGTCAGCGAGAATTGCATGTCGGCGGAAAGATAGCCTTGTCTGTAACCGATGTCCGGGAAAATGCTGATCCCGTCCTCTGTCGTGTCGCTGCCATATGCGTTCAGAGCCAGGCGAGCACGGCCGAGTTTCCGTCCGGTGTCATACTGGGCGAGCACTTCATGCGTGATCGAATCGTTAACGGAATTGCCGGTGAAGAACGAAGACAGCGAATTTGTCTCGTCAACGAAGACTTGCGAGAAACGGTAGCGCAGCTCCGCGCTCGAATCGTCTGCGAATTCATGAAAGACATAAGGGCTCGCCGAATAGGAATGGACATTGGCGCGTTGGTTGCGTCCTGCATTGATGTTGCCGGAAAATCGCGCCTGGTCGCCCAGAAGCTGGCGTGACGTCGACCCGGAGAGATCGAAATAAAGCCAGTTCTCGACGCCAGTGAAGGTGCTTGTCGCGGCGATGTTCTGGTTGATGGCGAAATCGCTCTGATTGATAAGATAGGAGAAATCGAGATCGCCCATAATAAGCGCCGTGACCCGCGGCGTCGAATAAATGGCGCCGCCAGAAAAGAGGGTCGAAAGAACGAACTCGTCTTCCTCAAGGCCGGACCGCTGCAGGTTGATATTGTCCGAATAGCCCACCCGTCCCGAGGCGCTGACGGCGTAGCCGAAATAATCGGTCCGCATTTGCAAAGGGGCATCTGGATTGTCGACCTGGGCGAGCGACGCTGTCGCAAAGACGCCGAGACTGGCGCTGGCGAGCAGCGCCGTCTTCATGCGCGGCGTCACGGCCGGATTGGATTTTTTCTTCCCCATGGGACTATCCTTCGCTTGAGGGTTTGTCTTTGCCGGCGGGCGCGGCTGTCGCGTCGCTCCGGTCGTAATATTCGTAAGAGCCGTAATGGGCGCCGCCTGCGCCGATCTGGCAGCGGTTCAGCATCAGGCTGACATTCGGGTTGATGTCGATGAGTTCGTCGACAGCTGCGGCCACGGCGGCCTCGGGCGTTGAGTTCGCCTCGATGACAAAGACGATTTCATCGGCGTACTTCGCCAGCATCACCGCATCGGTCGCCGCGAGCACAGGCGGCGCGTCGATGATGACAAGACGCTGCGGCTTTTCGGTCGACAGCGAGGTCCACATCTCTTGCGCGCGCGCCGTCGAAAAGAGATCCGTGGGCCTTTCCGCGCGGGCGCCTTCGGGCATGATGGTCAGCGGCGCCGAGGCGAGCCGCCAGCCAAGGCTCTCGGCGTCGAGTTTCGGATTGAGGAGGCGGTCGTGCAGCCCCGGCGCTTCGGGCAGGTTCAGCCTGTCGCGAACTTTCGGGCGGGACAGGTCCGCATCGATCAGTAAGGTTTCGATCTGGTCTTCGAATGCCAGGCTGAAGGCCAGATTGATTGCCGTGAATGTCTTGCCTTCGCCGGCGCGCGTTGAGGTCACGAGGATCATATTGCGCTGTTTTCCGGGGGTGCGGAACGCCTGGCGCTCGCCGCTTGATCTCAGATATCCGATGCGGCGAAGGAGGCGGCGCTTCACCGCACGCATCTCCAAAGCGAGCTGGCTCGAACGGTCATCGGGGTTATAAAACCCGCGCCTTGCCAGTGCTGCAAAATCGAGATCGATTTTTTCGGGGCCGGGCTGCGGCGTTTCCGCCATCTCTTCGACGCGGTTCTTGTCTTTCTTTTTCTTTTTGTCCTTCTTTCCGAAATCAGTTTTGAGGACGTTGGCGCCGGCTTTTTCAACGATGCTCATGATGCCGCCTCCGCGGTTGACGGAAATGCGTAGGCGGCTTTATCAAGCGCAGGGTCCGTTGACGGCAGGCGGAAGACGGTGAGGTATGCATAAAGCGCAGCGACTGCGATAAAGCCCGCGCTTGCCATGGCAAGGCGCATGCGGTCGCGTTTGCGGTTTGCGAATATCTCTTCGGAGGGCGTTTCGCTGATGGCGCCGAGAACTGGCAGGCCGAAGGCAGTCTGCAGTTCGCTCGCCTGCGTATAGCTTTTGTCGAGGAAGCTGAGCCCCAGCGCGGCGGCGCCGCCGGCGCCCATGGCGGCGATGCACACGCCCAGAATGAGCAGGAGGCGCGGCGGATCGCTCGGCTCTAAGGCCTGCGCTGGCCATTCGAAAACCTGATATTCAACGCCGCGTCCCGCCGCGCCGAGATTGCGCGTCAGGTCGAGCCGGTCGCGGCGCGATAGCAATTCCTCATAGGTTTTTTGTGTCTGCTCATATTCGCGCACGATCTGACGAAGCTCGGCTTCCACCGCTGGGGCCTGACCAGCGGCGAAGTCCAGATTGTCGAGTTCTTCCTTGAGGCGCAGCTCCCGTGCTTCGAGCGCTCTAACGGAATCCTGTGCGACACGAAGCTCGGATTGCAGGCGGACATATTCCGGATTGGCGGAGAGGGCGGCGTTTTCCTTTTCCATTTCTTCGATGCGCGCGAGAACGCCGCGAATGTCCGGATGATTTTCCTCATACTGGCTGCGCAGCGCCGCGAGTTCGACTTTTAACCGGTCGAGTTCGCCCCCGGACGCGCGGCGCGGCGTCGCTGAGATCAGGTTCTGCAAGGTCAAAACCCGGCCCTTAGTGCGTTCGAGTTCATCGCTGACGCGCACAATCTCGTTCTGCTTTAACTCACGCTGGCGGGTTTCTCCCTGCAGCGAGACGAGCTCAGCGGCGTGCTCGGCGCGGAAGGCTGCGACGGCGTGCTCGTTTGCGACAAGCTTTTCTTCATATTGCTCGATTTGAAGATCGAGCCGGCGGCGCGCCGCTTCGCTTTCCGTCAGGCTTGCGCCGAGATCCTGTTCGATCAGCATATTAAGAACCGCGTCAACGACGGCGCGGGCGATCTTAGGATCGCTGTTTTTGTAAGAGATGATGAAATACATCTCCCGCGGGCTTTCGATGTTGATCTGGCCCGCCACCCAGTCGACCATGTTCTGCATCTTGGCGCGGCGTTCGATCGGCGTCCTCGCCTCGATCGTCTTGTCGAGGCCCGAGCGGAGAATGATCTCTTCCACATTCGGCCGCGTCAAAAGCTGCAGGCGCATGACTTCGACGCGCCGGGAGTAATCCGGACGCGCCGTAAAGCCATTGAGCACCGGTTCAAGGATGGTCTCCGTCTGCACGAAGACTTGCGCGCGGGATTCGTATTTGTCGGGGATGAGCCAGACCGCGAGCCAGCCGATCAGCGCCGCCGCCCATGCGACGGCGACCACAAGCCAGCGCCTGCGCCAGAGCCCGTTAAGGCTGCGCAGGACTGGTTGCGGCAGATCGGAGAACTTGAACACGGACAGCTTTCCCCAAACCCCTCGAAGCGTTCCCTAAAGAACGCTTTCCGGGATCAAAATGACATCGCCCGGCAGCACCGGCACGTTCGCCGAGATGTTGCCTTTGCGCAGGAGATCATCGAGGCGCAAGCGATAGGACTGACGGTCTTCGCCCTGGCCGCGGATCAGCACTGCTTTGTTGCCGGCCGCGAACTCGGTGAGGCCGCCAACGGCGACCATGACATCGAGCACGGTCATGCCTGCCTGATAGGCGAGGGCGACCGGTTGCGCCGCTTCCCCGAGCACGCGAACCTGCTGGTCATAGGTCGAAGAGAAGTCGCTGACGATGACGGTTACTTCCGGCGTGCGCACATATTCGCGCAGAACGCCTTCAAGATCGTTCGCAAGTTTCGACGGGGTTTTGCCAGCGGCGACCATATCTTCGACAAGCGGTGTCGAAATGCGGCCGTCGGGGCGCACGGTGACATTGGTGGACAGCTCCGGCGCGCGCCAGACGAAGATTTCAAGCTTGTCGAGAGGGCCGATCAGGTAATCGGGAGCCGCCGCCGCCGCATCCGAGGCGTTCGCAGGCGCGGCGGAGAGCTTTTCACCGCCGATGCCGACCGCGCTGCAGGCGGACAGGATTAACGCTGCGCCTGTTACAGCCAGAATGCGGAAATTATCGAGAATTTTCATCATGTTCATCACCTCTATGGCGCCCATGCGCTTCAGGCCGGCGCGAAAGCCCTTCAAAATTCCACGTCAGTCTAAAGGCAACGCAAAATCTTTGCCATGCCTCCCCCTGGCGCCTGCGCCCTGCAAAACCTTGGATTTCTTCGTTTACAACCGGTTCTGCAGCCGGCTCTTCATCCCCTGATTCCAGCCGGGCCGCAGCCTGGGGAAACTTAACGGCTGCCGAGGCCAAAAAGTGCGACCCGGATTGTCATCAGGACGATCATCAGGTCGAGAGCCGGGGAAAGATGCCGGATATAGTAAAGATCGTAGCGCAGCTTCGTCCGGGCGCCCTCGACCGAGGCGGCGTATTCGTATTTCACCTGCGCCCAGCCTGTGATGCCGGGCTTTACGAGATGCCGGCAATGGTAAAGCGGTATTTCCCGCTCCAGCTCGCGCACGAATTCGGGCCGCTCAGGCCGCGGACCCACAAAGCTCATTTCGCCGCGCAAAACATTGATCGCCTGCGGAATTTCATCGATCCGGAATTTACGAATCACCGCGCCGACGCGAGTGATCCGTTTGTCCCCGATGGCGGCGTATTGCGGGCCGTTGGCCTCGGCGTCAGGGATCATCGAGCGGAATTTAAAAACCTCGAACTCCTCTCCGCCAAGGCCCACGCGGCGCTGGCGGTAGAGCACAGGTCCAGGGCTGTCGAGTTTGATGGCGATCGCAGTCAGGAGGAGCAGCGGGGATAGAAAAGCCACGAGGCCAAGGCTCATCACCACATCGAGCATTCGTTTGACCGCAGCGGCGGACGGCGTATTCCCCCTGTCGGCCGCGCGCGCGAAATCTTCCCAATGGATGACGTCTGTATCGAGGCCGCCCGAGGGCAAGCATCGTGGCGCGTGGCGCGGGCCGAGACCAGTCTCCGCCGCCTCGCGGTGAAAAGATTTATTCCTGTCAGTCCGGCCTTTATCCGTGCTTAAAGCATATGCAGCCGCAGCGGCCCCCGCCGCGGCGGCAAACGCAAAGGCGTATTGAGCAAACATCCCCCACCCACTTTCTCGAAGGCAGGCCTCCGATCGCGCCGATGTCCTGAATTTCGACAGTCAGCGCACTTTCCGCATAATATATGCCTAACCAAAAGTTAAGGAAAATGTTGTGACCGAATGGGGACGTAAAGAAGCGTTCGCCCGGAATTTGCTACGCTTAAAAGCGCATATTTAAAGGCTCAGCAAAGCAATGATCGCCGCCCAGATTCCGCCGGAAGTTGCGAACCAAAAAAGCATGCAAGCCAGCGCCGGAAGTCTTTCCTGCTTAAAAGAGGACTGGCGTGTCAGGCTGGCGCGTGCGGCGAGGGACATCTGTGTCATTCCGGTACAGGGGCGCATCGACCTTAACCGCCCTGAAACGAAAGAAGCGTTAATTCTGCGCTTCAAAGGCGTTCCTCAGAATGCAGATAAGGGGCTGCATTGCGGCCTGGCGCGCTGAACGACACGAGCATCATGCGCATCCTTGTTTTCTCCACACTCTTTCCGAACGCGGCGAGACCCGCGCATGGGATATTTGTGGAGAACCGTCTCGCGGCATACCGCCAAAAGTATGAGGCGGACGTCAAAGTCATCGCGCCGGTTCCGTGGTTTCCGTTCAAAAGCGGTCTCTTCGGTGTTTATGGGGATTACGCCCGCGCGGCGCTTAAGGAGACCCGGCGCGGCATTGAAATCCTCCATCCGCGCTATTTCATCCCGCCCAAGATCGCGATGAATTTTGCGCCGGCGTCTCTGACGCGGTGCCTGCGCCGGGAAGTCCGGGACATGATCGACAATGGCTGGGACTTCGATTTCATCGACGCGCATTATCTTTATCCCGACGGGGCGGCGGCGGCGCAAATCGCGCGCGAGTTTCAAAAACCGCTCGTCGTGACGGCGCGGGGCACAGATGTGACTTTGTTGCCGTGTTTTCGAAGACCACGGCGAATTATTCGGGAGACGGCGCAACGTGCAGACGCGATCATAAGTGTTGCTGAAGCGCTGAAGCGGGACCTTGATGAACTTGGTGTCGATGAGGAAAAGATCACGGTCTTACGCAACGGCGTCGATCTTCGGATTTTCAGCCCCGAGGACCGCGAGACCGAGCGTCGGGTTCTGGGCGTTGACGGTCTTGTGCTGGCAAGCGTCGGCCATCTGATCGAACGCAAGGGCCACGGTCTCGTCATTGACGCCTTGAAACTTCTCCCCGGCGCAACTTTGTTGATCGCCGGCGACGGCCCGTTGAGATCAGCGCTTGAGAGGCAAGCGGAGAACGCCGGTGTTGGTGAGCGGGTCCGGTTTCTTGGCGAAGTTGGTCATAACGATCTTCGCCGCGTTTATTCCGCCGCGGATATCCTGGTGCTCGCCTCTTCCCGCGAAGGCTGGCCCAATGTGCTGCTTGAAGCCATGGCGTGTGGCACGCCTTGTATCGCTACCGATGCAGGCGGGAGCAGGGAAGTCATCGCCGCACCGGAAGCGGGGCGCATCGCGGCGGAGAGAACGCCTGAAGCCATCGCGGCGGCGGTCAAAGCCTTGCTGGCGAAACCGCCGGGCCGCAAGCAGACCAGAGCATTTGCTGAGCGCCATTCATGGGATGAAACCGCAGACGGCATGCACGCGATTTTTTCTGACCTCGCCGCCAAGGGCGCCGCGTCGCGGTCCCTCAAAACCGAACCGATAAGAATAGAACACCAGCCAAGGCTGATCGTGACCGTGGATACGGAAGAAGCCTTCGACTGGTCGCGCTTTGACGATTCCGGCTGGGGCGTTTGCGATCCCGCCGGCATCGAAACGTTTCAAGCGCTCTGCGAAGAGGCGGACATTGCGCCTCTGTACTTTCTGACCCTGCCGATGATGGAGGATGAGAAAACATCATCCCTCTTCAGGTCGCTGCACGAGCAGAAGCGTGCGTCTTTCGGATTGCACCTTCATCAATGGGTGACGCCGCCAGCTGACTACTGGGGTGAATTTCATTCTTTTCAGAGCAATATTCCGCACGAGGATCAGCGAAAAAAACTTCAAACGCTGGCGTGCGCCTATGAAAAACTTTTTGGAGATAAAGCCATCGCCCACCGGGCGGGGCGCTATGGGATTAGCAAGGCCTGTTATGAATTGCTGGCGGAAATCGGCGTCGAGCAGGATTTCAGCCCGAGCCCGAGCTTTAACTTTTCAGATCGCGGCGGTCCCGATTTCACCATGATGTCCAATCGGCCCTTTATCGTCTATGACCAGGATTGGCGCATTCATGTGACGCCGGTCTGCGGCGCCCGCGCCATTAGCCACACGCGAAGCTTTCGCTCGCAGCAGAAAAACAATCCAGGCTTCCCACCTTTTGCAAAGTATGATTCATCTCAGATGGGGCGCGCCATGCGCCTGTCCCCGGAAGGGGCGAGCCTCGCCGACCTTCAGGCGCTGACGCGGCGGCTTGTCAAGGACAAGACGCCGGTGCTGACATTTACGCTTCATTCAACCTCTTTAACGGTCGACGCCAACCCTTATGCGCGGAACGAGGAAAGCGTTGAAAAGATCATGCAGACAAGCGCCGACTATCTGTCCTGGTTCAAAGGCGCCTTGGGCGGCGAGACGATGTCCCTCGAAAGCCTTGCCGCGCTCTATGACACGACAAGCGACGCTTAACATCCCGTTAAGCATAAGGCCGGTATTTTCATCTGAACGCGAAAAGCGATGAGGGCTGAATGCTGGCGTCTGAAATTGTACGGGTTGTCTTCAGCCTTGCCATCGTTCTCGGCATGATCGGCGCTTTCGCCTATCTTGCGCGCAAGGCGGGTTTTTCGAATTTGGCCGCCGCCGCAGGAAAGAAGCGCAGGCTCTCAATCTCCGAGACCCTGCCCCTCGATGCGCGCCGGCGCCTCGCCATCGTGCGCTGCGACGATCTCGAATATCTCATTGTTCTGGGGCCCTCAGGAGAAACGATTGTCGCCTCCGGACTTGAGCCGGCGCCGGCGCAACTTCCGGACGCCTTAGCGGCTGAGGCCGGACCGGCAAATAATCTCCTTGCCGAGCTTGGCGGATTTGCAAAGAAACTGCGCGAGGCGCGCGCCGCGGCGGTGAAGCGGGACGCCGCCTGAAGCGGCGGGAATTGCGCCGCTCATTCTTCCGCAGACGGCCTGTTTTGAATGCATTGCAGCATGAATGAAACGGCGCCGCCGCGCCTGCTTGGCTTCAACACGCGGAAAAGGTAAACTCCATCCCGAGGGTTAGAAGGATGGGGATGCATAAAATGATCCGGATTTTGCTGCCGCTGGCGATCGTCGCGGCGATTTTCTTTGGACCGATGTTTGCGGTCGAAACGATGGACCCGGTGCGGGGCAAGAGCATGTCTGTCGTAACTGGTGATTATTTCATCGGAAATGCAGTGGAATGCGTGAAGGATCTGCGACTTCCCCTCGGAAAGGAATGCGCCACCGAAGGCAAAATGAACGATTCAACAACAGTCGGCAGCGCGCTGACCTGGGCGTGCGTCCTGTGTGCGTTGGCTGTGGTGCTGGGCATTCCCGGCTTGCTTCCCGTCATCGGCCGTCTCACGAGCATCGTTACGATAGCAGCAGGGGTCGCTTCTCTGGGGGCCCTCGGTCTCTTCGTGATGGGCATGATCGGGTCTGAAGCCGGGCTCGGCGGCGTTCAATGGGGCGCCTATCTCGCGGCTGGACTCGCTTTGTTGACGACGATCACCGGCCTCTCCGGGCTGCGCGGGCGATAAATCGCCCAAGATTTTTTCAAGAAAAAGGGCCGCCTGGTGAGGCGGCCCTTTTTGCAATTCGGTTGTATCAACGCTTAGCGCAGAGGCGAACGGCCGACGCTGAGGAAGGACGGCGTTTCGTTTGCAGGCGCGCGGTCCGCGCCTTCGGCGTCATCGCTGGCATTCGCGACCGGCCGCGGCGCGGGCGCCGGGCTCGCCGGACGCGTGCGGCGGAAATCCTTGGCCGACGTATCCGACAAGGGATCGTCCGAGTGACGGCAATTGCCCTCGAAATGGGCGCCCGTTTCGACCGACAGCGAGCTGTGCAAGATGTCGCCCTGAATGTGGGCGGTGGAGGCGAGCGAAACCGACTTCGCGCGAATGCCGCCTTCGACGCGGCCGCGTACCGTCACCGTCTCGCAGATGACTTCGCCTTTGACCGAGGCTTTCTCCCCAATAATCAGAGAGCCTGCCTTGATGTCGCCTTCGAGCGATCCGTCGAACTGGATCTCTCCCGCTGAGTTGATATTGCCGCGCATGACGACATCGGAAGAAATGATGGATGGCACCCCAGCGGTTTTCATGACGCCCGATCCCTTTCTTGGCGTTGATTGCGAGTTGGATAGCTGAACGGGCGCCTCTTGCGGCGCGTTGTTCATGGACTTCAGGTCGCCCTGCTGCTTCCCCGGCTTAGCTTTCGAAAACATATCTACCTGCCTCTATGAATCGGCGAGGATTGAGCGGCTTGCCCTTGTACAGAACTTCATAGTGTACATGTGGCCCCGTAGACCGGCCGCTAGACCCCAGCTCCCCAACCTTGTCGTGAAGCGAGACCTTCTGGCCGCTCTTCACCGATATCCGGTTCAAATGCGCATACCGCGTAATGAACCCGTTCCCGTGGTTGATTTCAACCACGCGCCCAAAACCTGAGCGTGTGCCCGCAAAGTGAACAACGCCATCGGCCGTCGCCGTCACCGGCGACGCCCAGGGCGCTGCGAAATCGATGCCGTTATGGCGCGAATATTTGCCGTTGATCGGATCGCGGCGGATGCCGAAACCGCTGGTGAACCGGCGGCCGACGATCAAGGGCGAGGAAAGCGGCACGTTCTGGAGCGCTTTGTGAATGGCTGCGAGTTCATCGACGGCGGCCGCGGCGCGGTTGGCGTGCGCGTAAAACTCCGCGGCGGCTTCGCCCCCTGCGGCGATATCGATAAAGGGGCCGCCCTGCGCCAGCATGGTGTTGGAGATCTTGGCAGGGGTCACCAGCGTCTCCGTCGGCACGCCTGCGCTTTCCAGCACCATCGCGAGCTGTTCGCGCTGCTGATTGGATTTTTCTTCGAGCGAGGCGAGGAGCAACATCTGCTCGGTGTAAAGATCGGCGGCGGCCTTGTTCATGGCCTTGATCGCATCGGAAGCGCCGCCATTGCCTTCCGTCTCGCGCACCTGCTTGGCGCCGAGCTTGCGCGCGGCGGAGAGGCGCGACTGCCGCGGCGTCGGCTCGCTTGGCGCGACGTCAATCATGACGCGGTTGCCGTTGGTCGGGCGCTGGCCGTTCGGGCCGCCGGCTTCGGACAGTCCCTTGGCGAGCGCGTCGAGACCTTCGTCGATGGCCGCCTTGCGGTCGACCATATTGGTCAGCATCTGATGCCGGGCGGAGATGTCGGCAAGGGTCTCGTCGAAATTCTGTTTGATGATCTGGTTGAGTTCGCTGACGTCGTCATAGGCGCGCTGCGCGTCATGCAGCCGCTTGGAGTAGGTGGTTTCCATGATGCGGCTGTCGCGATCTTTGGCGACGATGATCTGTTCCTTGAAGACCACGTTCACGGAGGCGTAGGCGACCCACAACAGCGCTGCCCCGACAATGACCGCGAGCGCGATCTGGGTCTTCGACGACATGGAGATGAAGTGAACGACGCCGTCGCTGCGATGGTAAATCTGCCGTTCCTTGAAGATACGGCTGAGTACGCGCCTCATTTTGCCGGAACGACGGCTCATTGAACGAACGCCCCTTGCACGCGCTTACACACGCTACGATGCCACCCCTGTGCGCAAGGAAGCGCAAAATTGCGCATTACGCAATAGTTATGTGATGGTGTAACGTTATTTTTCGCCGTCTTTTTCATAGTTTACGATTAAACGCGGCTTTAGTTTCCAATAGGTTCATAAAACCCTTGTGACAGCCCGGCTTTCGCTCTGGCTTCATGGTTAAAAGGCGGTTTCAACTGCCCCCTGAAATGTCGGTTTCGCAGGCTCTTGAACGTCTCTTCCGGCTGCAAGCCGCGTGCCGCGCACAGGGCGTCGAACCAGCGTTTTCCACAGGCGACGTGGCCGACTTCCTCCCGATAGATGACCTCCAGCGCCGCTGCGCTGGCGTTGTCCCCGGCCGAATTGAGCCTTTCGATCATATCCGGAGTAACGTCAAGTCCTCTCGCTTCCAAAATGAGCGGCGCTACAGCGAGGCGGGCGAGGGCGTCATGACTTGTCGACTCGGCCGCTTCCCAGAGCCCGTCATGGGCCGGAAGGTCGCCATAGCGACAATCAAGGTCGGCTAACCGCGCCTCGATCATGCGGAAATGGCGGGCTTCCTCGCCGCCTACGCTGATCCAGTCTCGGGCGAAAGCGGTGCCGTCGAGCCCGGCCGCCTCGATCTCCCGGGCAAAGCGCGCGGCCATGTCGAAGGCGAGGTCGATGGCGTTGAATTCGATATGGGCGATGGCGTGGAGAAGCGCCGCCCGGCCTTCGGGGCTTCCCAGACGTCGGCGCGGCACCTCGCCCGGCGGAACGAGTTCGGGTCTGGCAGGTCTTGCGGGCCGGTCTGGCAGAGCCGACGGCGCGCCCAGCGGGGCGCCTGCATCCCGCAAGTCGCCGGCCACGGCCGCCGCGGCGGCTTTCGCTTTGGGCTCAGCCGTTTCAAGGACTTCAACCGCCGCCGTCAGCAAGCTTGTAAGACCGCTCAAAGCGCCTTCACCGCCGCAAGCACCTCGTCGGCATGGCCAGCAACTTTCACCTTGCGCCAGATTTTGCGGATCACGCCTTTTTCGTCGATCAGGAAGGTTGCGCGCTCAATGCCCATGAATTTGCGGCCGTACATGCTTTTTTCGACCCAGACGCCATACTTTTCCGTCACGGCGCCCGTCTCATCGGCTCCGAGATCGACTTTAAGGCCATGTTTTTCCTTGAATTTCTGATGTTTCGCGACCGTGTCGCGGGAGACGCCGACGATTCTGGCGTTCGCGCGTTTGAACTTCGCGATATCCTCGGAAAAGGCGATCGCCTCCTTGGTGCAGCCCGAGGTATCGTCTTTCGGATAGAAGTAGAGAACCAGCTTCTGGCCCTCGAGATCCTTGAGCTTGAGCGTCGATCCGTTGTCGAGCGGCAGGGTGAAAGCCGGGGCCTTCGAGCCCTCGGCGAGCGCTTTCGCCATGATGATTTCCTAAGAGTTTCGGGTTATGGGCGCAGCATATCGGTCTTTGAGGATTTGGCCAGTACGAAGGTGCGGTACGCGCGGCGTGTTTGCCGGGCGTTTTTCCTACGTTCCCTTGCCGATGCTGGCGTTGACCGGTACGCGTAGAGGTTTGCGGCGCCGGTGACGCAAGGGGCGGCTTGCTGGCAGGTGAAGAGTGTCGCGAGGGTTGCGGCTTGCATGAAAAAGCGGGCGTTGAAAACGGCGGTCATAGCGCTTGAGGTCATCGCCATTGCGCTCGCCTTCGCTGCAGCATCTTTGATTTTTCTGTCATGGCGCCTCGGCCAGGGGCCGGTGTCGCTCAACCTATTCAAGCCGAGCGTCGAATTCGCCGTCGAGCGGCGCCTGCCGAAAGGATATGACGCTCTGATCGGCGATATCGAGTTACGGCGCACCGAAACCCGTGGCGAATATGGCGTAGCCGTCAATGAGCTTTCCATTCTCGACACGGACGATCAGGAGGCCGCGAGCGCGCCGCAGGTTCTGTTGACGTTCCGCCTCGGCGATTTTTTGGCGGGAGCAGTTGGTCCGAAGACCCTTACTGCGGATGCGGCGCGCCTGCGCATCATCCGCCGGGAAAATCTCAATGTCGATATTCCCATCGTCAAGCAGAAGGCGCCGAGAAAGAACGGCTTGAATTTATCGGCCCTTCTCGAGGGCAGGCTGCTCAAAAGCGCTTTCGAAAAAGCCGATCTGTCTAATGCAGAAGTGACGTTCTTTGACGAAGCCTCCGGCCGGTCATGGATCGCGCCGGCGACGGAAGTGCGCGTTAGTCGGACTGCAAACGGGCTGGAAGCGCTGCTCGATGGCGAGATCGATATGGGCGACGGCAAGGCCGCCGTGACAGCGTCCGCGAATTATTCAGAAGAAAATGGCGTTATCAACGTCATGGCGGACGGTGAAAACTTTCCTGTCGGCGATGTCTTGAGCACTTTTTACGGCGACCGGGCGGCCATTATCGACGCGCCGGTGAGCGGGCACGCCGACATCGCCTTCACGCCGGAAGGCGCCGTTCTGTCTTCTAAGTTCAATTCGCGCGTCGGCACGGGCGTGTTGCGGGTCGGCGGCGCTCCCCGGAAAGTGTCGCATGTCGAGTGGGAAACCAGGTTCGATCCAAACGCTAACCGATTTTTCATCGAGCGTTTCGATTTTGACGTCGAGGGTGCGAAAGGCGGTGTTGCCGGGGAAGTCTCGATCTCCTTCGGCGACGACATCAGAGAGCCCGAAAGCATCTCCTTTGATCTTTCCTCTGATGAAATCACCGTCGATGCGCGCGATCAACTTCCCGCGCCTGTGACCGTGCAGGCGCTTCTGCTCAGGGGACAGTATTTCATCCCGGAGCGCCGTTTGGCGGTGCGGGAAATGAACGCGGCGTTCGCCGGTCTCGCCGTTTCCGGCAATGTGACGCTTTTGCGGCCGAGGGGCGTTAATGGCGCGCCGGCGCCTTCGCCTGGCGCAATCGCCGATCTCGATATCGAAGGCTCTCTCGATCCGGAAACGCTGCTCTCCATCTGGCCGAAAAGACTTGCTAACGGCGCGCGCGTCTGGGTTGAGGACCGGCTCGAAGCCGCTCATATCGACAATCTCGATTTCACCATGAACCTTCTGCCCGGCGCCATCGGAGAGGATGGCGGTTTTCCTGATGACGCGCTCGAGCTCTCTTTCGATGCGCGCGACGGCAAGGCGTATTACGTCAAGGAGATGACGCCGCTGACCAATGGCAAAGGCAGCGGCGTGGTGCGGGGCAACTCCTTCACCCTCAAAATGGAAAGCGCCCGCGTTGGCGAGGTTGCAATTTCCAATGGCGAAGTCTCTTTTCCCGTCTTCATCCCGAAATGGCAGCCGACTTATTACCGCTTCACAGCGGCGGGCAGGGCGGAAGATATTCTCGGCGTGCTCGACCAAAAGCCCTTGCTGCTTTTGTCCAAGGTCAATCTTTCTCCGGACCAGTTCTCAGGTGAGGCAAGGGCGGTGGTTGAAATCATGCGCCCGAACAAAAGCGACGTCGATCCGGAGGAATACGCCTATACGGGCAAAGCGACTTTCGAGAAAATGACGCTCGATGATCTCATCGGCGATATTCAGATCATGAACGCAAAAGGCGACGTGGATCTGAGGCCCCGATCCATGACGGTGCGGGCGGACGCCTCCATTGCGGAAGACGCCCCGATCAAAATGGTCTGGCGCCAGAATTTCTTTGAAAGCGACGGCCCTTCTGACATCGCTATTTCCGGGGTCTTTAACTCCTCCGCAGGTGATGTTTTCGGCGTTTCGTCGCGTCAATTTCTGCGCGGGCCGGTGCGGTTTGACGCAAAGGCGATCGGCGATCTCGGTGACTTCCAAAGTCTCGATCTCAAGGCCGATTTCTCGGACGCTGTCGTGACGCTTGATCCGCTTGGATGGAGAAAGCCGGCCGGCGTCGCCGCCGCCGGCGATCTTTCAATGGTCTTCGAGCCGGAAAAGGTCGTCGTCGACAGCCTCTCGATTGCGGGCGACGGCGTCGATATTTCAGGCACGCTGTCTTTCGATAAGAACGGCGCTCTGGAAGAAGCCAATCTTCCCCATTTTTATATTTCAGACAGCGCGGATTTCGCCATGACGGCCTCGCGCGACGCCAATCGCGGGCTTGATCTCACGGCGGTGGGGCCTTTCCTCAATGCAGGACCGATGATCGCTCAGATTCTCGAAGGAACTGGCGGCGGCGAAGAGAGCGCGCCGTTGAACTGGGGTTCCGGCGTCAGCCTGCAAGCGCGCATCGATGAAATCGCGCTTCGCAACGGCGTCATCTATCGCGATGGCGCGCTGGACTTTAATCGCAATGCGAAGCGCCTCCAGTCGCTAGACTTCTCGGCTTTCGGGCAGGACGGAAAACCTTTGCGCGTCAACATGGCTCTTACAGGCGCTTCGGAAGGTCCTGAGCGCGCGCTCGAAGCGCGCACCAGTGCTATCGGCGAATTGCTGCGCGGGGTTTTCGGCGTCAATTCGATCGAAGGCGGCGAAGGATCGATGATGATCGCCCTGCATCAGCCCGGCGTGCCCGGCTTCGCCGGCGAACTTGAGGCGCGCAATCTCCAGATCGTCAATGCGCCACTGCTCGCCCGCATCTTCTCGGCCGGCTCGCTCGACGGTCTCGCCAATCTCATGAACGGCCAGGGCATTCAGTTCGACTACGCCTATGGCCGTTTCGACTATGAGGATGGGATTGTCGCCGTAGACGACATGCGCGCCACCGGTTCTTCCGTGGGCATCACGGCGGACGGCCATGTGGGCGTCGGGCCGGCTGGCGTGACCCAGCTTAACGGCGCCGTCGCGCCGGTCTATGCGCTCAATTCGTTTCTTGGCAATGCGCCGATCATCGGCGACATTCTCGTTGGCAAGGAAGGCGAGGGGATTGTCGCTTTCACCTACAGCGTCAGCGGTGAAACGGGCGATCCCAAAGTCTTCGTCAATCCGCTTGCTGCGCTGACGCCGGGCATCTTTCGCCAGTTGTTCCAGCCCTCGCGCAATGCCCCTCCAGAACCAGAGCCAGCGGAAACACCGGTATCTGAAGAAATGGAAGCCCCGGAGCCGGAGCTTCAGTAATCATCGTATGCGTATGATGGCGTGCTTTTTCTTGCCGACGGAAAGCTTCACTGCGCCGTCGCGCACGTCGCTGGCGGTGAGGTTGCGCTCGTCTGCAAGCACTTCGTCATTCACCTTGAGCGCGCCTGCCTTGATGTGACGCCGCGCTTCGCCTTTCGAGGCGCAAAGGCCTGCAGCGATGAACTGATCGACGAGGGCGGCGTTTGAAAGGTCGCCCGCCGCGATGTCGATGGTCGGCAGATCGCCGCCAAGGCCGCCCTGTTCAAAGGTTTTTTGCGCCGTCGCCGCGGCGCTTTCCGCCGCCTCGCGCCCATGCAGCAGCGCGGTCGCTTCCGTCGCAAGCACTTTCTTGGCGTCGTTGATTTCGGCGCCCTGAAGCGTCGCAAGCCGGTTCACCTCGTCCATGGGAAGCGTCGTAAAGCGAGCAAGCAAGGTCGCGACATCCGCGTCCTCGGCGTTGCGCCAATATTGCCAGTAGTCGTAGGGCGAGAACATGTCGGTATTAAGCCAAACGGCCCCGCCCTCGGTCTTGCCCATCTTCTTGCCGGACGCGGTGGTGAGCAGCGGCGTCGTCAGACCGAAGACTTCAGCGCCGTCCTTGCGCCGGCAAAGCTCCACGCCGTTGACGATATTGCCCCACTGGTCCGAGCCGCCGAGCTGCAGGATGCAGCCATAACGGTTGTAGAGCTCATGAAAGTCGTAAGCCTGCATGAGCATGTAATTGAACTCGAGGAAAGTCATAGGGCTTTCGCGTTCAAGCCGCAGCTTGACCGAGTCGAAGGTCAGCATGCGGTTGATCGTGAAATGCACGCCATAATCGCGGAGGAATTCCACATAGCCGAGCTTCGACAGCCAGTCGTCATTGTTGACCATGACCGCGTCGGTCGGACCGTCGCCGAATGTCAGGAACTTCGCAAAAGCGCTCTTGATCCCCTCGATATTCGCTTCGATGTCGGCGTCGGTGAGGAGCTTGCGCTGCTCGTCCTTGCCGGTGGGGTCGCCGACCTTGGTCGTGCCGCCGCCCATCAGCGCGATCGGTTTGTGACCGGTCTGCTGCAGCCAGTGGAGCATCATGATCTGGATCAGGCTGCCGGCGTGCAGCGACTTCGCCGTGGCGTCAAAGCCGATATAGGCGGTGACGATTCCCGTCGCAGCCTTCTCATCGAGGCCCTCGAGATTAGTGCTTTGCGCAATGAAGCCGCGGCTCTCAAGCACGTTCAGGAAATCGGATTTGTAGGTCGGTTTGCCGCTCATGGGTCTGCCCGTTTTGATCGAAGGCCCGCCCCCTAGCACTTTGCGCCTTGAATTCCAATCTAATGGCGGGAACGGGCGGGCATGGTTAAGAGAGATTTCAGTTTTCGCCGCGAGTCTTGATAGGCTCGCGTTTCGCTTTGACGGGAATGATCCATGTCCGACATGCTGACTGCCATCGGCCTGATGAGCGGCACTTCCCTAGACGGGATTGACGCGGCGGTGCTTGTCACTGATGGCGAAGACCGGGTGGAGCCGGGGCCGGCGATCCACGTCCCTTATACGCGCGATCTCAAAATCTGGGTGCGGCGCGCGATCAAGGCGGCGCTCGAAGGCCGCGATGGGGCCGAAGAAATCGGCAAGGCGGCGGGCGAAGTCACCTACGCCCATGTCGCCGCCGTTGAGGCGTTGCTTGAGACAGCAGGGCTCAACCGGAAAAAAATCGACATTATCGGCTTCCACGGGCAGACGATCCTGCACCGGCCGTCGAAAGAGGCGGGCATACCGGGGCGCACCTGGCAGCTTGGCAGCGGCCGCACGCTAGCGGACGAATGCCGCATCGATGTGGTCAATGATTTCCGCTCGAACGATGTGGCGGCGGGCGGGGAGGGCGCGCCTTTCGCCCCGATCTATCATCGCGCTCTGGTCGCGGCGATGAAGGAACGTCCCGACTGTCCCGTGGGCGTAATCAATCTCGGCGGCGTCTCCAACGTCACTTATGTGCCGGAGGGCGCCCGCGCGCTCGATCTCGTGGCGTTCGATTGCGGTCCCGGCAACGGCCTTGTGGACGAATGGGTCGACATGAAAACCGGCGAGCATATGGATACGGACGGCGCGCTGGCGCTTGCCGGGACTGTCGATGAAGAAGCGCTGCGGATGATGCTGCTCAATCCGTATCTGCGCCGCAAGCCGCCGAAGTCCTTAGACCGCTACGATTTCAAACTCGACCATGTGAAAAAACTGTCGCTTGAAGACGGCGCGGCGACGCTGACCGCGTTTACGGCGGCTTGCATCGCGCAATCGGAGAAGTTCCTGCCGGACCTGCCGGGCGGCTACATCGTTTGCGGTGGAGGCCGGCGCAATCCGGCCATGATGAAAGCGCTTTCCGAACGCCTCGAAGCCAAGGTGGTGACGGCGGAGGATGCAGGCTGGCGCGGCGACGATCTCGAAGCGGAATGCTTTGCCTATCTCGCCGTCCGCAATCTCAGGAAACTGCCTATCAGCTATCCGAAAACCACGCGTGTGCCGTCGCCCATGCGCGGCGGCGTCTATCACCGCGCGCCGGTATAGGTTTAGGGGGCCTGTAGTTTTAAGGCCGTTCCGGGGCCGGCTGCTCCAGTTCGTTTTCGACCTGCGGCATCGGCGTTTCTTCTTCCCGCGGGCGCTGGATTCGCTTGAAAGCCTGGAAAAGCAACAGAAGCGCGAAAACCTCCAGCACAAAAGCGAAGACCAGCGGCGCGCCGGGAAAATAGAACGGCGCTCCTTCGGGCAATACTGTCAGGCCGAAGAGCGAGTAAGGCTCGCCCGGCGAGGAGAACGCCGAAAACATCTGCGTCATGATCCACGGGCTGAAGACCATGGTGAGACTGTTGAGCGCCGCGATGGCGCCTTGAAGCTCGCCTTGCGCATTCGGCGGGATGGTGCGCGACATGATGCCTTGCAGGGATGGCTGCGCAAGGCCGCCGATCGCCGAGAAGGTGAGGATCGCAAACACCATCCAGGTTTTGTCGGCGAGGGCGAAGCAAAGATAGGCGACGGCGGTGACGCTCATGCCGATCAGCGCGGCGCGGCGCTCGCCGAGCCTTGGAATCGCGACTCGGGTGAGCCCGCCCTGAACGAGCCCCGACAACAGGCCCATATACATGAGCGACGCGCCAATCATCGCCTCGGACCAGCCGAACTTCTCAATCGAGTAATAAGACCAGATCGACGGATAGGTCCAATGGGCGAGCTGCGCGAAGAAAAGCACCGCCGCGATGGGCAGCATGATCGGATATTGAGCGAATTGTTTGAAGCTGCCGAGCGCATTGGCGCGGCGCCAGTCGAATTTGCGCCGGTTTTCGGGGAGCAGGGTTTCCGGCATGGCGAAGAAGCCGAACAGGAAATTCACGGCGCCGGTCGCCGCGACGAAATAGAAAGGCGCGCGCGGCCCGAAATGTTCGCCGAGAAAACCGCCGATACCGGGCCCGATGATGAAGCCGACGCCGAAGGCCGCCCCCATGAGACCGAAATTGGCGGCGCGTTTTTCCGGCGTCGAAATATCCGCGATATAGGCGTTGGCGGTCGAATAAGTGGCGGCGAAGGCGCCGGCTAGAATGCGCGCCACCAAAATGATGCCGATGGTCGGGGCGATCGCCATGATGAGAAAATCGAAGGAATAGGCGGCGAGCGAGCTCAGCATGACGGGGCGGCGTCCGAAGCGGTCGGAAAGCCCGCCGATGACCGGCATCATGATGAACTGCATGATCGCGTAGACGACGGAAAGATAGCCGCCCCATTTAGCCGCATGGGACACATCCTCGCCGGTTACATCCATGATGAGTTGCGGCATCACCGGCATGATGACGCCAAAGCCGATCATGCTGAGCAGGATCGTGATGAAAATGAAAACGAAGGCGCTCTTGCCCGGTTTTTTCGCCATGGCCGGCTTTATTCCTTTATCGGGTTAGCTGATGGGCGTGATCTTCAGCGCCGTGATCTGGTTGCGCCGGCGGCGCAGGATTTTGAACCGGAACCCGTAAAAGGAAAAGGTCTGGCCGACTTCCGGAATGCTCTGGGCTTCGTGAATGACGAGGCCGGCGACCGTAACCGCCTCCTCGTCGGGGAGATTCCAGTCCATGGCGCGGTTGAGATCGCGCAGCGTCACGTCGCCGTCGACGGTCAGCGATCCGTCCGCCTGGGGCCTGACGCCCTGAACCGGGCTGTCATATTCGTCTTCGATTTCGCCGACGATCTCCTCAAGAATGTCTTCGAGCGTGACGAGTCCCATGAGCGCGCCATATTCATCGACGATCAGGGCGAAATGCTCCTGTTTCAGCTTGAAGGCGTCGAGCTGTTCCTGAAGCGTCGTTGTCTCGGGCGCGAAATAAGGCTCGCGGGCGAGCGCCACGAAATCGATCGCCTCGGCGTTGCCTTCAGCGTCCCATAGCGCGCGCAGGAGATCCTTGGCGTGCAGAATGCCGATAATGTTGTCGGGATTTTCCCGATAGAGCGGCAGCCTTGTATGCGCGCTTTTCAGCGCTTGGCGGATCAGCGCGTCTTTCGCCATGTCGATGTCGAGCATCTCGATCGATTTGCGGTGGATCATGATTTCTTCGGTGCGGATTTCGTTGAGATCGAGGGCGCCGCGGATGAGGTCTCGCGCTTCCTTGTCGACGCGGCCTTCGGAGTGATGAAGGTCAATGGTGCCCCGGATTTCTTCCTCGGCGGAAAAGACGGCGCTGTCTTTGGAAATATCGAGCCCGAAAACATGAAAGACGCCGCGCACGAACATCTGAACGAGCCAGGTGATGGGCGCGAGGATGAAGACGACCCAGCGCATTACAGGCGCGACCAGCATTGCTACCGAATCGGGGCGGGTGATGGCGGCGGTTTTGGGCGTGACTTCTGCAAATACGAGCACGAGCACCGTCATGGTTGCGGTTGCAAGACCGGTGGCGATTAGAGACGCGCCGAAGAGCTGGTTAAAGACGCTCGCCGCAATAACCGAGGCGAGAATATTCACAAGGTTGTTACCGAGAAGAATGGCGCCGATCAGGCGTTCGCGGTCCTTGATTAAAAGATTGACGCGACGCGCATTGAGATTGCCGTCGCCTTCAAGCTTGTGCATGCGCGCTTTTGAGGTCGCGGTGAGCGCGGTCTCCGATCCGGAAAAGAAAGCGGAAAGGAGGAGCAGAAGGAAGATGATTCCAATGGGCAGGAATAAAGACGGATTGAAGTTCATGGGGTCAGTGTGGCCGGCTATTCGCCGGTTTTCTCCTTGAGGAAGGCGGTGACGCGGGAAAGGTCGGCGTCTTTGGCGATAAAGCTTTCGCCGATCCCTTTTGCAAGGATCAGGGTGAGCTTTCCTTGTTCGACCTTTTTGTCCTGCATCATGTATTTTGCAATGACGTCCGCACTGGGACTGGTTTTGAGATCGCCGATCTCCGCGGGCAGTCCGGCGGCCTTGAGATGAGCCTTGACGCGTGCGGCGGCTTCGGCCGGGCAGAGGCCCTCGCGCGCGGAATAGTCGAAAGCGAGGGCCATGCCGAGCGCCACGCCTTCGCCGTGAAGCAGCTTCTCCGAATAGCCGAAATACGCCTCGAAAGCGTGGCCGAACGTATGGCCGAGATTAAGAAGCGCGCGCTTTCCCTTTTCGCGTTCATCCGCGCCGACAATCGCCGCCTTGGCGTCGCAGGATTTTTTAACCGCGTAAACGCGCGCCGCGCTGTCGCCTTTTAGGAGCGCGGGCCCGTTATCTTCCAGCCAGTGGAAAAATTCGGCGTCTGAGATGAGACCGTATTTTACGACTTCAGCATAGCCGGCGCGGAGTTCGCGCGGCGGCAAGGTGTCGAGGGTCGTGATGTCGGCGATGACGAGGTCCGGCTGGTGAAACGCGCCGATAAGGTTCTTGCCCTGAGGAACGTTGATCGCGGTCTTGCCGCCGACGGCGCTGTCCACCTGCGCGAGCAGGGTCGTCGGGATTTGCGCGAAACGGCAGCCGCGGCGCAAGACCGATGAGGCGAAGCCTGTAAGATCGCCGATGACGCCGCCGCCGAAGGCGATGACGACGTCATCGCGCTCGACGCCGAGATCGAGGAGGCGCCCCGTCAGTTTTTCGAGCTGAGAAAACGATTTCGTCGCTTCGCCGGGGGGCAGGGTGATGAAAGCGGCGCCAATGCCTGCAGCTTCCAGACTGCTGCGCAGGCGCTCGCCCTGCGTCACGAAAACATTCTCGTCCGTCACCACAAAAACGTGCGGGCGCTTCAGATGCGGTTTGAGGAGCGCGCCAGCCTCATCGATGAGGCCGCCGCCAATGTGAATGTCGTAGGACCGGTCGCTTAAGGGGACGCGCACGGTTTCGCGGGTCATGGCGCGGGCTCCTTTTTCGCCGTCAGGAGGTCCGGACGGTCGCGCAGCGCATCGAGAATCAGTTCCACCGTATTTGCATGGGGACCGGGCTGGCTGTCGATATGAATATCCGCCGCGGCGTAAAATGGCTCCCGTTCGCGCATCAGCCGGATCAGCGTCTCTTTCGGATCGCCATTCTGGAGGAGGGGGCGCGTATTGCGCTTGGTTGCACGCTTCACGATGGTCTCTACATCGGCCTTGATCCAGATCGACGTCGCCATATTGGCGATCAGCGCACGGGTTTCGGCGTTGGTGACCGCGCCGCCGCCTGTCGCGAGGATATGGGGCGGGCCTTCGAGCAGGCGTTTGATGACCCGCGCTTCGCCTTCGCGGAAGCTCTGTTCCCCATGGGCGGCGAACAGATCGGAAACCGTCATCCCGGACGCCTTCTCGATTTCCTGGTCGGCGTCGAAAAAAGGCAGGCCTAGATGCGGCGCCAGACGGCGTCCCACGGTGGTTTTGCCGACCCCCATCATCCCCACCAGAACAACCGGCCGGGCGCAAAAAAGGTCAGGGTGTTTACGAGCTTGCCCCATGAGGGCTAGATGTAGGGGAGGGCGCTGCGGGATGCTAGCGGCGATGCTGGCCGGACGCCCAGGTTAGGGATAGCGTCAGGGAAGGCGGGCGGCGCGCCGGAAGAATCGGCGCCGAATGCCGGCGGGGGCTGGCGAGCGGGAGCCCGAAGGGAGCAGTTTCGTGCGGTTTGTAGGAATTCTTGTGCTGTTGGCCTTAGCCGGGCTCGTCGGCCTCTTTGTCTATGGCCAGATGTTAGAGCCCGAAACGCGTGAAATCCGGACGGAAGCCAACCATGACGCGCAATAAGCTCCTCGCCGCCGCCTCCTTCGCTTTCGCCGCTGGTGCGAGCGTTCCATTCGCCGTTGCCCAGATTGCACCGCCTGAAAGTGTTGAAACGGCGCAGCTCCCGACGGATCCCTTTTCCATTGGCGGTCTTCAGGAAGGCGAGCAGGCGCTGCCCGGAACGCTCTGGTCGAACGCCGATCCGCGGATTCTCGATTTTCTGCTGTCGCAAGCGCCTGCACGGCCCGCCTCGCCGAGCCTCGGCAAGGCGATGCGCCGCACGCTGTTGTCCCCGGGGGCGAAGCCGGCCGGCGCCGATGCATCGCTGGGCGGCAAGAAGCTGCTGGCGCTGGCCCGCGCTGGTTTCATTGACGAGGCGCGCAATATTTCGAGTCTCGCGACGACGGGACGGAACGATCTTGTGGTGGCTGAAGCCGAAGCAACGCTGAACCTCCTTTCCGGCGATGCGGAAGCCGCCTGCCGCCGCGGCGCGGCGCTCTCGGGCGGACGCGAGGCGATTTTCTGGGTGCGCCTCCGGGCTTTCTGCTATGCGCGCGCAAAAGAGTTTGACGCCTTCGACCTCACCATGAATCTCCTGCGCGAGCGCGGCGCCCTTTCGTCCTCAGATGAAGCGCTGTTCTTCGCTGCTGTCGCCGGGACTCCGCCCAAAGCCGTCCCGCCGATTGAAACGCCGTTACAATATGCGGCGCTCAAAGCCGCGGGCGTTGAAATGAGCCTGAACGACCTCGCAGGCGCAGAGGGCGGCGTCATCGCCGCCGTGGCGAATGACAGCGATGCATCGGACGCGCTGCGTATTGAGGCGATGATGCGCGCCGTCGCCATGGGCGTCATGGAGCCGTCGCGGCTGAACAGTCTTTTCAACGGGCTTCAGTTTGAAGTCGCGGATCTTGCTGCAGCTTCAGATGTGGCGGTTTCGCGGCCCGACGATCCGGTGACGGATGCGCTGCTGTATCAATCGATCACTGCGATGACCGCCCCTGAATTCATTCGGGATAAAGCGCAGCGAATCTCTGTTGCGCTTTCTCGCGCCGACAGTTTCCATCGCGCCTATGCTCTTTCTCATCTTTATGCAGACGAGATCAGTTCGCTCGAAGGCGTGATCGTGTCGCCGCAGGAAGCTTCAAGCTTCGCCATGGCCGCCATGGCGACGGGCGACAGCGTCGGGGCGGGCCGTTGGCTAACCGCCATGATCGGCGCCAATGACAGCGTCGCCGCACTGCCGGAAGCGCTCGGGATCGAGTTCATCGACCGGGTGAACCTGCTTGCGCTTCTCGATCCGCAAACCGCTTCGCGCATCGCACGCGGCGCAGGCGTTTCTCTCCTGTCGAGCGAGTCGAATATTGTTCCTGCAGTCAATGGAATTGAAGACCCGACAGTCAAGGCGCGCATTCTTGAAGCTGCTTTCGATGCGGTCGCCGGCGAAAAAGCGGGTCAAGCAGGGCTGGCTGCGCTCGCCGCCTCTTCCGGCAATGCCGATTTCGGCGGCGAAGTCGAAGAGGTGATAATCGAAGAAGGGCTGGATGCGGCAGGCATGCCGGAACTCGCAAGCCGTCACCGCTTCGAGCGGGCCATGGAGGCGAGTTTCGCTTCTGCTGCGGCCGCAAGCGGGACGGCGGCCTCGAGCGAAGAGCGCGGCTTCACGCCCCGCATCAAGCCGCCCAAAAGCCGGTGATCCGGCTAAACGGATAAACGATGAGCGCACAGCGCGCCGAAGATCAGCAAACGAATGCGCGTCTTATCGAGGCGTTTCTGGAAATGATGGCGGTGGAGCGCGCCGCCGCCGCCAATACGCTGAAAAATTACGGCCGCGATCTTGAACGCTTTTGCGGCTTCATTATGAAGCGGGGCGAAACGCTGGAGACGGCGGGCGCAGATGATATCGCTGCTTGGCTCGAGACGCTCGAGCGGCAGGGCCTCGCAGCATCGACGGCGGCGCTCAAAACATCGGCGCTCAGGCAGTTCTATCAATTTCTGTATGCGGAGGGCTATCGCGCCGACAATCCGACCGCTGCGATCGAACGCCCGAAGACGCGGCGTCCCCTGCCGAAAATCCTGACGCGCGAAGAGATCGCCGCGCTCTTTGAAGCGGCGGAAGCGGTTGAAGGTCCAAAAGGGCTGCGGCTCGTCGCCATGCTGGAGATACTTTACGCCGGCGGCCTGAGGGTGTCGGAGCTTGTCAGCCTACCTCTATCCGCCATGCGCAAGGGGGAGCGTCTTCTTATTATTCGCGGCAAAGGCGACAAGGAACGGCTGGCGCCGCTGACCGCGCGGGCTGTTGCTGCGGTGGAAGCCTATCTTGAAACGCGCGCCGGCTTTCTGGAGGAAGACGCGACTTCGCCATGGCTGTTTCCGTCGCGCGGCAAGGAAGGGCACCTCACAACGGCGCGCTTTGCCCAGATGCTCAAGGACCTCGCGGTGAAGGCGGGCGTTGCGCCGTCGAAAGTCTCGCCGCATGTGCTGCGCCACGCTTTTGCAACGCACCTCCTCGACGGCGGGGCGGACCTTCGAAGCGTGCAGCAGATGCTGGGTCACGCCGACATCACCACTACGCAGATCTACACCCATGTGGCTCAGGACCGGCTTCGGGATCTCGTCATGACCAAGCACCCGCTGGCCCGGAAGAAAGGGACTACGGACTAGGGATTGGGGACTAGGGATTAGGAACTGGGTAAGGGTTGCCTGCGATTAGCCAAAATACTAGGAATTGCGGCTAATCAATTCCCTATTCCCTAACACCCAGTCTCTAATCTCTGCTTATGCGCACTTATCTCGATTTTGAAAAACCCATCGCCGAGCTTGAAGGCAAGATCGCCGATCTCCGCCAGATGGATGGCGAGACCGGCGTCAATGTCGCCGAGGAAATCGAAAAGCTTCAGGGCAAGGCCGACAGCCTGCTCGCGGACGCCTATTCGAAACTTTCGCGCTGGCAGAAGACGCAGGTGGCGCGTCACGCTTCGCGCCCGCATTTCGCGGATTACATCTCCCAGCTCGTCGATGATTTCACTCCGCTTGCGGGCGATCGCGCCTTTGGCGAGGACGCGGCGATTCTTGGCGGGCCGGCGCGGTTGCGCGGCCGGTCGGTCATGCTCATCGGTCATGAAAAAGGCGCTGACACGGCGGGCCGCGTCAAGCATAATTTCGGCATGGCGAGACCGGAAGGGTATCGCAAGGCGATTCGCCTCATGGAAATGGCAGAGCGTTTCAACATGCCGGTGGTGACGCTGGTCGATACGCCCGGCGCTTATCCCGGTCGCGGCGCCGAAGAGCGCGGTCAGGCGGAAGCCATTGCGTCGTGTACGGAAAAATGCCTTGGCCTTAAGGCGCCGATCGTTTCGGTGATCGTCGGCGAGGGCGGATCCGGCGGCGCCGTGGCGCTCGCCGCCGCGAACAAGGTGTTGATGCTCGAACATTCGGTTTATTCAGTGATTTCGCCGGAAGGCTGCGCGTCGATCCTCTGGAAAGACGCCGCCGGCAAGGGCGAAAACAAGGCGCCTGACGCTGCTGAAGCCATGCGGATTTCAGCGCAGGATCTGCTCGAACTCGGCGTCATTGACGGCGTTATTGCAGAGCCTGTGGGCGGAGCGCACCGCGATCCGGGTCTGACGATTGAACGTCTGGGCGACGCCGTGGAGTCCGCCATTCGCGAGTTGGAGCATCTGTCGCCGGACGAACTCAAACAGCAGCGGCGCAACAAATTCCTGGCGATCGGCCGCGCCGGCCTTCAATAAGTTTAGTAGGATAAGACGAGCAGCAGGATCAACGCTGCGAGCCCGAGAATGATTGCAATTGTCGCAACAGGCAGCTTGCGAGACGCCGGCGGCGGCGCCTCCGGAAAATCATCCCCGAATTCTTGCCGGTCTTCCGCAACTGCATGTGAGTTTTCGGTCATGAGCAAACGATAACACGCATCAGGAAAGTTGCACGAGCGGTTTTGCGGCAAAGTGCGTCAGTTGCGGGACAAAACGCCGCTCAAGATTGCCTCGCCATTCTGGCGGATATCGATGCGCGAGCCCTCACTCGCGTCCGGCAATTTGTCGCCACGTTTTGAGGCGAATGTCGCGCTGGCGCGTCCCTTTGCAATTTTAAGGGTCGCGGCGGGCTCATCATTCACCACAACTTCCGCCTCGCGGCCGGCGACGCCGTGAATCTCGATAGAGAGTTTTTTTGCGCCGCCGCCGCCAAGCTGGAAGGCAACCGCGCCTCGGCCCGTAAAACCGTTGACGCCCGAAAGTCTGGCGCTCAGCGGCCGCCAGGAAACAGGCAAGGCTTTGGTCAATATGGCGATCATGGGTGTCCCCCCGGACAGTTGCGCCAGAATAGCAGTCTGACTTGCAAAAGTTAATCCGGGGGAAAACAGTAAAGCTCTAAGCGTCTGGAAAGACTTTATTTCTCGCCGTGATATTCGCCTTCTGGCGTGTCATGGGCGAGACGGTCGTCGAGATAGGTCTCGGCTGTCTTGATGAACGCCTCAATATGAGACTCGAAGAAATGGTCGGCCCCCGGCACGACCTGGAAGTCGATTTTGCGGCCCTTCTGGGTGCGGGTGCGCTCCACCATGCCGCGGGTTTCTTCCGGCGCGCAGATCTTGTCGAATTCGCCGTGAATGACGACGCCCGACGAGGGGCAGGGCGCTAGGAACGAAAAATCGTAAAGATTGGCGGGCGTCGAACCGGCTATAAAGCCGACGATTTCCGGCCGACGCATCAGGAGTTGCATCGCGATCCACGACCCGAAAGAAAAGCCTGCGACCCAGCTGAAAGGCGCGTTCGGGTTCATCTGCTGCATGTAATCGAGGGCCGTCGCCGCGTCAGCGAGTTCGCCCTGGCCCTGATCGTATTCGCCCTGGCTGCGCCCGACGCCGCGGAAATTGAACCGCATGGTCGAAAAACCGCGGCGCACGAACATCTGGTAGAGTTCATAGGTCGCGCGGTTGTTCATGGTCCCGCCGAACAGCGGATGCGGGTGCAGGACCAGCGCCACCGGCGGATTTTCGCCTTTTCCTTTCTGATAGCGGCCTTCAAGGCGTCCTTCCGGACCGGCGAAAATCACTTCTGGCATTGTCTACCTTTTCAATCCTGACTTTTCAGTCTTGTCGGGGGCGGGGCGGCAATTCCCAGCCTGTTGCTCGTTTTTTGATCCCGGAGACGAGAGAAATCGTCATTTTCGCCGGTTTTTCAAGCGGCGCTAATGTTGACTGATTTGGTCGGATTTCTTATCTCGGCTGCGCAAGGGATCGGACAGCGGGCGCGTATAGCACGTTTTCCCTGCGACGCCAGCCGAACTGGCCCAAACCGCGCTGTTGAGGGCGCAAAGGAAGACCTAAGTGAAGCTCACCACTAAAGGCAGATATGCGGTCTCGGCGCTCGCCGATATTGCTGCGACCGGCAGCGACACTCCGGTGGCCCTTTCCGACGTGGCCTTGCGGCAGGGGATTTCCCTTTCCTATCTCGAACAGCTTTTCGCCAAACTCCGGCGGGCCGGCCTCGTGGAAAGCGCCCGCGGCGTCGCCGGCGGCTATGCGCTCTCGGCCCCTGCGTCGGATATCCGGGTCGCGGACATTGTCGCGGCGGTGGATGAGGAAATCCGGACGACCGCCTGCGCCCCCGGCTCCTCCATCGGCTGCCAGGGAACGAGCGCGCGCTGTCTCACCCACGATCTCTGGGACGAGCTCGGCCGCCAGATCGAAGTCTTTCTCAACGCTGTGACGCTCGAAGACATTATCGAGCGCCGCGTCGCCGGCATGGCGGCGGTGAACGCGCCCAAAGGCAGACTTGTCGAGGCTGCGGAATGACCCGGCATTATCTCGACCATAACGCAACCGCTCCTGTGCGCCCGGAAGTGATCGACATCGTCGCGGAGACCATGCGCCATGACGGCAATTCGCTGTCCGTGCATGAAGAGGGCAGACGCGCGCACAAAGCGCTCGAAGATGCGCGCGAACAGGTGCGCGCTCTCGTCAATGCGCCGGTGAACGGCGTCATCTTCACCAGCGGCGGCACGGAGTCGATTCATTATGCGCTGCATGGCGTGATGAAACCGCACAAAATCAAGCGCTTTTTCATCAGCGCCATCGAACATGCAGCCGTCGCGGCCAATGCGGAAACGACCGGCGCCGAGATCGAGATCATTCCGGCGCTGCCTTCCGGTCTTGTGGATCTTCAATGGCTGAAAGATCGCCTGAAAGACTACGACGTCGACCGCGATGGCGGTTTCATGATCTGTCTGATGTTCGCGAATAACGAGACCGGCGTTTTGCAGCCGGTGGCTGAGGCGGCGGCGATTGCCCATGACGCGGGCGGCTTGTTCTTCTGTGACGCGGCGCAGGCGGTGGGCAAGGTTCCGGTTAATTTCGTTATGTCAGGCGCCGACATCATGAGTTTCACCGGCCACAAATTCGGCGGGCCGGTGGGCGTGGGCGCGCTTGTCGCCGGGCCGAACCTGCCGCTTGAGCCTGTGATGCGCGGCGGCGGTCATGAGAGCAACCGCCGCGCCGGCACGCATAATGTTCCGGCGATTGCGGGGCTTGGGCTCGCCTGCGAACTGGCGCAGCAAAGCCTCGCGCGCGTCAATGAGATTTCCTTGCTGCGCAACCGTATGGAAGACGCCGCCATCGAAGCGGGCGCGAAAATCTGGGGCGCGAGCGAGGAGCGGCTGCCCGGCACCCTTTGTCTCTCCGCAGACGGATTTTCCGGCGCGACGCAATTGATGACCATGGATCTTTCCGGAATTGCGGTTTCCGCCGGGACGGCCTGTTCCTCCGGCAAGACTAAGCCCAGCCATGTGCTGACCGCTATGGGCGCGAGCGAAGCCGAAGCAACGTCGGCGATCCGCGTGTCGCTAGGCTGGAACTCGACGGCGGAAGACGCCGACGCGTTCATCGAGACATGGCCGAAAGCATACGAACGCATCAAAGCGAAAGCTGCATAAATGTCCGAAATCAAGGAAACCATATCCAAAGAGACGGTCGAAACGGCGAAGTCGCTGGAGACCTATAAATACGGCTTCACGACCAATATTGAGTCGGTGAAGGCGCCGAAGGGTCTCAACGAAGACACGGTGCGGTTCATCTCCGCCAAGAAGGAAGAGCCGGAATGGCTGCTCGACTGGCGGCTGGAAGCATTCCGCCGCTGGCTCACCATGGAGGAGCCGACCTGGGCGATGGTGAGCTATCCGAAGATCGACTATCAGGATCATTATTATTATTCCGAGCCGTCGTCGGGCGCGAAATACGAGTCCATCGACGACGTGCCGCCTGAAATTCTCGCGGACTTCGAAAAGCTCGGCATTCCGCTGAAAGAAGCTGAAGTCCTGCTCGGCGTCGAAGGCGCAGGGAAAAGCCCCGGCGAGGCCCGCACGCATCCGGATGACAAGCCGAAAGTCGCGGTCGATGCGGTGTTCGACTCAGTCTCCGTCGCCACGACCTTCAAGAAGGAGCTTCAGAAAGCCGGCGTCATCTTCATGTCGATCTCGGAGGCGGTGCGCGAGCACCCGGAGCTTGTCAGGAAATATCTCGGCACCGTGGTGCCGACCTCGGACAATTTCTTCGCGACGCTGAATTCCGCGGTCTTCTCAGACGGCACGTTCGTTTATGTGCCGGAGGGCGTTCGCTGCCCCATGGAGCTCTCGACTTACTTTCGCATCAATGAAGCGAACACCGGCCAATTCGAGCGCACGCTTATCGTCGCCGCGCCGGGCAGTTACGTCTCCTATCTCGAAGGCTGCACCGCGCCCATGCGCGACGAGAACCAGCTTCACGCCGCCGTGGTGGAACTCGTCGCCGAAGACGACGCCGAAATCAAATATTCGACGGTGCAGAACTGGTATCCCGGCGACAAGGACGGCAAGGGCGGCATCTATAATTTCGTGACCAAGCGCGCCGACTGCCGCGGCGTCAATTCGAAGGTCTCGTGGACGCAGGTCGAGACGGGCTCCGCCGTGACCTGGAAATATCCGTCCTGCGTGTTGAAAGGCGACAACTCGCAAGGCGAGTTCTACTCCATCGCCATCACCAACAACCATCAGCAGGCCGACACCGGCACCAAGATGATTCATTTGGGCAAGAACACCAAGTCGCGGATCATTTCCAAAGGCATTTCCGCCGGCAAGTCGAACTCCACCTATCGCGGGCTCGTCAGCATCCATCGCAAAGCCGAAGGCGCGCGGAACTTCACCCAATGCGACTCGCTGCTCATTGGCGATCAGTGCGGCGCGCATACGGTGCCTTATGTGGAATCGAAAAACCCGCGCGCGATCCTTGAGCATGAGGCGACGACCTCGCGGCTTTCGGAAGACCAGCTCTTTTATTGCCAGCAGCGCGGGCTTTCTGAGGAAGAAGCGGTGGCGCTCCTCGTCAACGGTTTCTGCAAGGAAGTGCTGCAGGAGCTGCCCATGGAATTCGCCGTCGAAGCGCAGAAGCTGGTGAGCGTTTCCCTAGAAGGGAGCGTAGGCTGATGTTCTGGCGTCGCGAAGGCGGTCCGCTCGATATAAAGGACAACAGCCTGATGGCGTGGCTGTTGCGCATCATTGCGGTCGTGCTCATCGCAGCGGTGGTCGTGATGATGTTCCGTCTCGCCGCGCCGCGCGCGGAAGCGAATGATAAAATGTCATCATTGCCGCACGCCATCGACGCCGGCTGGAAAGGCGAAAAGGTGTGCGAACTCCTGTCCGAGAACGAGCATATGCGCGTCGCGCGCTGCACCTTCGCGCCGGGCGTCGGGCATGAGCGTCATTGGCATCCGCCCCATTACGGTTACATCCTGAAGGGCGGGACCATGCGCATCACCGATGCGAATGGAACGCGCGAACAGGAAACGCCGGACAATTCATCCTGGTGGTCGGACGGCGTCGAATGGCACGAAGCGGTCAATATCGGCGACACGACCACCGTCTATCTGATTTTCGAACCCAAAAGCGCAGCCGCTGTTGCGGCAGGGGCTGAGTAAGATCGAAAGGAAAAATTATGGAAAAGAAAGACTGGGATCAGTGGGAAAAGCTTTACAAAAAGTACGAGGAAAAACGTCAGGTCTATGAAGCCGCGCTCGCCCATGTGGGCGGAACGTTCTCGGAACTGGCGCGCCACTACGATCGCGACAAATTCGATCAGAACGGATTTGTGCGCGAGGAAGAGGCTCATGAGGAATTCCGCAAAGCCCGGGAAGAACTTCACCAGTTCCTGCATGAAAAAGTGAAAAAGGATTAGGCCGGCCGGTGAAAAGATGGGGCAAACGATGAAGAAATATCTAGGCGCCGCGTTGGCTTTGGCGCTCGCCGCATCCTGCGGCGAGGCTGAGAACAAGACGCGCGAGGTCTATCGCGACCCGGCGCTCTCCGCCGATTTGCCGTTTTCATCGGCGGTGGTCGTCGGCGACGTGATTTATCTGTCTGGCGAGATCGGCCGCGCGCCGGGAACGACCAGCGTCGTAGAGGGCGGCGCCGGGCCGCAGACGCGCCAGATCTTTGAGAATTACGAAGCGACGCTGGGCAAGCTCGACGCCGGTCTTGAAGACATCGTCAAATGCACGGTCTTTCTGGAAGACATGCAGGACTATGCCACGATGAACGAAGCCTATGCCGCGGCTTTTCCGGGCGACAAGCCGGCGCGGTCGACCATGGGGGTTGACGGCCTGGCGCTTGGCGCCGCCGTCGAAATCGAATGTCTGGCGGTGAAATCATGAAGCGCGGAGTTGCTATTGCGGGCGCGCTGTTGCTCGCCGCCTGCGGCGCCACTGAAACCTCACGACCGGATTTCCGCGATGCGCTCGACGCGCATCTTGCCGCCATTGAGGCGAAAGACATCGATGCCTACATCCCGACCGTGACGTCGGGGGACGATCTCCATGTCATCTTCCCCGACGGGTCGGTGATCGAAACCACAGACGGCGTCGCCGCCTTTCATCGCGAGTGGTTTGCGGACGCCGACTGGCGCATGGAGCCGCAAGTGGTGAAGGTGATGGAAGGCGAGGACATGGCCGCCGCCCTCCTGAAATACGATTACCGAGACACGCCCGAAGGCGAGCCGCGCGCTTCATGGCTCATTCTCGTCTTTGAACTCGAAGACGGCGAATGGCGTCTCGTCCACGACCAGAATACGCGCATCAACGCGCCGGAAGCCGCCGGCGAATAGAACGCTAAAGAAAGAAAGGAAGATCATCAGGACTATGACCGTAACTATGTCGACGCTGTTTCGTATTATGCCCGGCGCGGGCGCCCTTGCGGCTCTTGTCGCCCTGGCGGGCTGCGCGTCCCCTACGGGCGCTTCAAAGGCGAGCCTGTGTGAGGACGGACAGGAGCAGGTGCGAATCGGCCCCCGCGGCAAGGGCGGCGCGCCGCTTTATGTCTGCCGCGACCGGTCATGATGATGGATAGAAACTAATATGCTGAAGATAGACAATCTCCATGTCGCTATTGGCGGCAATGAAATTCTGAAAGGCCTCTCGCTGGAAGTCCCGAAGGGCGAAGTGCACGCCATTATGGGCCCCAACGGGTCCGGCAAGTCGACGCTTTCCTATACGGTCGCCGGGCGCGAGGGCTATGACGCCACGTCGGGCGATGTGACGCTCAATGGTGAAAACGTGCTCGATCTCTCGCCCGACGAGCGCGCTGCGAAAGGGCTCTTCCTGTCGTTCCAGCACCCGATGGAAATTCCCGGCGTGCAGACCATGAATTTCATCCGCACTGCGATGAACGCCCAGCGAAAGGCGCGGGGAGAGGATGAGGTCTCCGCGGCGGACTTCATCCGTCTCGTGCGCGACAAGGCGAAGCTCGTGGGCCTCGACGACGCGAAACTGAAACGCCAGTTCAATGTGGGCTTTTCCGGCGGTGAGAAGAAGCGCATGGAAATGCTGCAGATGGCGATGTTCGAACCGCGCTTTGCGATCATGGACGAGACCGACTCCGGCCTCGACATTGACGCCTTGAAAATGGTCGGCGAGGTGGTGAACGCGCTGCGCGGCCCGGATCGCGGCTTCCTTGTCATCACGCATTATCAGCGGCTGCTCGACTACATCAAACCCGACGCCGTGCATGTCCTGGCGGGTGGACGCATCGTCAAATCTGGCGGACCGGAGCTTGCCGTGGAGCTTGAAAAATCCGGCTACGAACAGTTTATCGAGGCGGCGTAAGCACCATGGCAGGGCTCATCGCCAATCCATCCCCCTTTGAAGCGGCGCTTGAAGCCGATTTCACCGCCCGTTCCGCGAAGAACGAGGCGCAGGCCGCGGCGTTCGACCGCTTTGCGAAGCTGCGCCTGCCCAATCGCCGCGTCGAAGGGTGGAAATGGTCGGACATGAATGCGGCGCTGCGCAGCGTTGAGCCAGGAGAGAGGGTTGAGGCGGAGATCAAGCCGTCTGCGTTTGCGGCGCTCGATCCCCTTGAGTTCCGGATCATTAATGGCCGCATCGAGCTTCCCGACGAGCCCATATCGGAAGGGCTGCGTTACGGCGTCGTCAATCCGGTTGCGACGATATCCGAGCTTGAAAATCATCCGATGGCGTCGCTCAATGTCGCGCTTGCGCGCAAGGCGCTGGGATTTGAAGTCTCTGACGATATCGCTTTTGAGCGGCCGGTTCTGATCCGCCACATCAACAACGGCGCCGGATTTTCCTTTGCGCAGACCATGATGCGCATTTCTCCCGGCGCCCGGCTGCGGCTGATCGAAACCTATGAGGGCGAAGGCGCCGGATTTTATTCGCATCTGTTTCACATGGTGGTGCGCGACGGCGCCGAATTCCGCCGCGCGGTCTGGCAGGACACAGGCGAGAAAAGCGTCGTGAACAGTATTCTGGCGGCGAAGATCGATGAAAAGGCGGATTTTCAGAGCACGGGACTTTCCACCGGCTCGCGGTTGTCGCGCCATGAATGTCATGCGCATTTTTGGGGCGCGGGTTCCTCCGCCTCAATCAACAGCGCCGCGCTCGTCTCCGGCGAGCGGCATTCTGATTTCACCACGGACACGCAGTTTCGCGCCGAAGGCTGTGACGTCGTTCAGCTTCACAAGGGCGTCGCGAAAGACCGCGGCCGCAATGTCTTTCAGGGCAAGTTCCATGTCTTCCGCGATGCGCAGAAAACCGACGCAAAGATGGCGGCGAACGCCCTCCTTCTTTCCGACGGTGCGGAGGCGAACCACAAGCCCGAACTCGAGATCTACGCTGACGATGTGGAATGCGCCCATGGGTCGACGGTCGGCGCGCTCGACGAAGACGCGTTGTTCTATCTGCGCCAGCGCGGGCTCGATGAGGCGGCGGCGCGGGCGCTCCTGATCGAGGCCTTTGTCGGCGAAGTAGTGGAGAAATTCGAGGATGAGGCGTTGCGCGACATTTTCGCGTCGCTCCTCAAGACCTGGTTGGAAAACAATGAGTGATGGGGCGCCCATAATGCCGCTCGATGTGGAGGCGCTGCGCAAGGAGTTTCCGATCCTCGCTCGCGACGCCTATGGCAAGCGACTCGTCTATCTCGACAGCGCGGCCTCGGCGCAGAAACCGCGCGCCGTGATTGACGCCCTAACCCATGCGATGGAGCATTCCTATGCCAATGTGCATCGGGGCCTGCATCTCCTCTCCAACGAAACGACAGCGGCTTACGAAGAGGCGCGAAAAACAGTCGCGCGCTTCCTGAACGCCAAATCGCCCGACGAAATTGTTTTCACCTCCGGCGGCACGGACGCTTTCAATCTTGTTTCCTACGCGATGGGTGTCTCGGACATTGGTGAGGGCGACGAAATCATCCTCTCCGTCGCCGAGCATCATTCGAACATCGTGCCATGGCATCTCCTGCGCGAGCGCAAGGGCGCGGTATTGAAATGGCTCGACGTCTCCGATGACGGCGAGTTCGATCTTGACGCCTACCGCGCCCTCTTCACGCCGAAGACGAAGCTCGTGGCGCTGTCGCACATGTCGAATGTTCTCGGAGCGCCGGCGCCGGCGAAGGAGCTGGCGCGGATCGCCCATGAGCATGGCGTCAAAATCCTGTTCGACGGCTGCCAGGCGGGCGTCCATGGCGCTGTCGATGTTCAGGAGATCGATTGCGACTTCTATGTGTTGACCGGACACAAGCTTTACGGGCCGTCGGGCGTCGGCGTTCTCTACGGCAAGATGGATGCGCTGAAATCGCTGCCGCCATTCAAGGGCGGCGGGGAAATGATCGACATGGTGACGCAGGAAAATGTCACCTATAACGATCCGCCGCACCGCTTCGAGGCGGGGACGCCGCCGATCCTTGAAGCCATCGGTCTCGGCGCGGCCTTGACCTGGATGACGGAGAAGGGCGTCGAGGCCATCGCCGCCCATGAGGCGCGCCTGAAAGATCACGTCCTTGAAGAACTGGCGAAACTCAATTTCGTGCGCGTCTTCGGGCGCGCGGAGAACAAAGCGCCGATCATCGCCTTCACGGTGGAGGGCGCACACCCGCACGACATATCCGCGATCCTCGACCGGACCGGGGTCGCCGTGCGCGCGGGCCATCACTGCGCCCAGCCGCTGATGAAGCGCCTTGGTGTTTCGGCGACGGCGCGGGCGAGCTTCGCCGCCTACAACACCCATGAAGATGTGGAGGCGCTCATTTCCGGCCTTCACAAGACGCACCAGATGTTAGGGTAAGAGCAGGATATGGAAGACCAGCGCGACATTATCGATGTGAACCCGCCGAAGCCGGAACCGGCCCCCCAGGCCGAAACCTCCGGCGGCTCCTCCATTCCGGAAGCGGAGCTGGAGCGGATCACGGCGGACATCATCCGGTCGTTGAAGACCGTTTACGACCCGGAAATCCCGGTTGATATTTATGAGCTGGGCCTCATCTATAAGGTGGACCTTAATGACGACCGGCTATTGACGGTCGATATGACCCTGACGGCGCCGGGCTGTCCGGTGGCGGGCGAAATGCCTGGCTGGGTCGAAGGCGCGGTCCGTGGCGTCGAAGGCGTCGAGGATGTGAAAGTGAACATGGTGTTCGAGCCGCCCTGGACGCCGGAAAAAATGTCCGACGAGGCGAAGCTCGAACTGGGATGGTTGTAATGGCGAGACGTCCGAGACCGAAAGTTGTAACGCTGACCGACGCCGCTGCGGCGCGGATGCAGGAGATCATGGCCGCCGCCGAGGAGACCTATATCGGCGTCAAGATCGGCGTGAAAAACGGCGGCTGCGCCGGCATGGAATACACCATGGACTACGCCACCGAGGCGGGCCCCATGGATGAAAGCGTCGAAGAAAACGGGATCAAGATCCTAATCGACCCGAAAGCGATCCTGTTCCTCATCGGGACGCAGATCGATTACGTCACCGAAAAGCTGTCCCAGCGTTTCGTCTTCAACAATCCGAACCAGACCGACGCCTGCGGCTGCGGCGAAAGCGTGACGATTGTCCCGGCGAAGGCCGATGCCTGATGGCGCCGTCTGCATCGTTTCTCGACTACGTCAAAGACCTCTTCTCGCCCTTCGGTGAAATTTCCGTTCGCAAGATGTTCGGCGGGGCGGGGATTTATTGCGACGGCGCGATCTTCGCCATCAGCGGCGACGACGATGTCTGGTTCAAGGTCGACGACGTGACCCGCGCCGAATTCGAGGCGGCGGGCCTACGCCCCTTTGAGGTCGAAATGAACGGCAAGACCGGAACCATGTCCTATTACAACGCGCCGGAAGAGATTTACGACGACAATGACGCGCTTCGACACTGGACCAGCCTCGCGCTCGCCGCGTCTGCGCGCGGCAAAAAACCTGCGAAGAAATCTGCGAAAACCAAGACTGCGGCTGGAAAAGCAAAGCCGAAATCGCTGAAGCGCGCCAGAAAAGCCTGAACGGCGTCAGGCGAACAATTCATTCAAGAAGAGCCGCATGGACGCCCAGGAACGCTTGTCGGCTGCAGCGTTATAAACGGTGCCGAAATCAGGATCGTTCGCGACCGGGTTTGTGAAAGCGTGCATGGTCCCGCCATAAGCGTGAAGCTGCCAGTCGGCTTTTGCCTTGGTCATTTCCTCGCCGAAGGCTTTCACGTTATCCGGCGTCGCCATGGGATCGTCCCAGCCATGGAGCGCCAGCACTTTCGGATTGATCTTGTCGGCCGTATTGCCCGGCGCATGAAGAAGCCCGTGAAAACTGACGACGCCCGCAACGTCAGCGTTGGAGCGGGCGAAGTCGAGCGCGCACAGCCCGCCGAAACAGAAGCCGATGGCGGCCGCCTTGCTGGCTTCCGCTTCCGCCTGCTCTTTCATGACAGCCAGATTGGCTTTCAGGCGGTCTTGTAGCAGCGCCCGGTTGTCAACGAACGGTTTGATGAGCGCCTGACACTCTTCTTTGGATTTTCCGAGAACGTCCTTGCCGAAAAGGTCGATAGCGACAGCGGCATATCCAAGATCGGCAAGCGCGTAGGCCTTATCGTTTTCGAATTGTGAACGTCCCGCCCAAGCGTGACAAACGAGAACCAACGGGGACGGATCGTCGCCATCGGGCGCGGCGAGATAGGCTTCGAAGTCTTTGCCGTCAACCGTGTAGTCGAAAGAACGCGTCTTGACCGCCATCATGTCCTCCTTCGTCTTCGGATGAAGGAGGTTTTGCCAGTCTTGAGCCTTTTTGTCAGCCTTTCAATTCACCGGCTTCTGCGTTTAGCGGCGAAAGGCGCTGCGCTGAAAGCTTTCGGCGAAATGAGCGCAAGCCGACATGAACACATCCGCGATCGTCTCGCGGGGCGCACTAGGCGCGGCATCATTCAATGGATTGGGGCGCGCCGGTTTGTGGCCGACAAAACTGCAAACATTGTTATCAGCGGTGATGATGAACAGCTCTTGGTCGCTGCCTGAAACAATTCGCATAACCCACTCTCATACCTACGTCCCGTCCCGAACAGGGCGGTTATGCAGAAAGTTCCCTAAAACATGGTGAATGGGCGGGTTACTCTATGGCGCCAAGGCGGCTGATCTTGAGCGTGTTGGTTTTGCCGGGCCGGCCGAAGGGGTAACCGGCGAGAATGATGATGCGATCGCCGTCCTCGCCGCCATTGGCCTTGGCGATGGCGTCAGCCTTTTCCAGCATTTCATGAAAATGCGAGATGTCTTCGGTGACGACGGACCGCACGCCCCAGTAAAGGGCGAGTTTTCGGGCGACATCCTCATCCGGGGTGGCGGCGATAACGGGGCAGTGCGGCCGGTCACGCGATAGGCGCTGCGCCGTCGACCCGGTTTTCGTGTAGGCGATGGCGAAGCGGCAATCGAGCACTTCGGCGATGCGCCGCGCCGACAGCGTGATGGCGTCGGCGGTTGCGTACTCTTCGATCTCCCGCGCGACGGATTTATAGCTGCCTGATTCGTCGTCCCGTTCGGTCGCGGCGATGATCCGGTCCATGATGGCGACGGCTGTCGGCGGGTGGCGGCCGACCGCGGTCTCGGCGGACAGCATCACCGCATCCGCGCCCTGGAACACAGCAGTCGAAACGTCAGAGGCTTCGGCCCGCGTCGGGGCGATCGATTCCACCATGGATTCGAGCATATGCGTCGCCACGATGACCGGCTTGCCGACCTTGCGGCAGGTGCGCACGATTTTGCGCTGGAGGAGGGGCACATCCTCCGGGGCGCATTCGACGCCGAGATCGCCGCGCGCCACCATAATCGCATCCGACAAGTCGATAATTTCGTCGATATGATCGATGGCGGACGGTTTTTCGATTTTGGAGATGATCCCGGCGCGTCCATTGATAATCTCTCGCGCATCCTTGACGTCGCTCGGGTGCTGCACGAAAGAGAGCGCGATATAATCGACCCCGAGCTCAAGCGCGAAATCGAGGTCGGCGCGGTCCTTTTCCGTCAGTGCCGAAATCGGCAGGCGCCGGCCCGGCACGTTAATGCCTTTTTTGTTTTTGAGCTCGCCCGGCGTATCCGCCTTCGCAATGATCGAGCGGCTGTTGCGTTCCGAGATGGTGAGCTGCAGGCGCCCGTCGTCGAGCTTCAGAATGTCTCCGGGTTCGAGGACGTCGAGCAGTTCCTTGTGGGGGATCGGAATGACGCTGTCGTCATTCGACTCAGCGGAAAGCGTAAGTTTGTATTCAGCGCCGTAGCGTAAATTGATGGAGCCGCCTGCGAAGGAGCCGGTGCGGATTTTCGGGCCTTGAAGATCGGCGAATGTCGCGATCGGCACGCCGGTGTCGCGTTCAATGTCGCGGATCGCTTTGGCGATTTTCTCCAGCTTGTCGTGATCGCCATGGCTCATATTGAGGCGGAAGACATCGACCCCCGCATTGAAGAGAAGGCGCAGCATGGATGGCGAGGCGCTGGCCGGGCCGATAGTCGCGACGATTTTGCAAAGACGTTTACGCATGGATAAACGCTAGGCGGTTTCGCGCCCGCTGAGAACAGTAAAATAACGGATGGGCGCGGGTTTTAGCCGGTCTCGGCGCGGGTCACGGTCTGACCGTAGAGCGAGATGGTGGAGATCGCCATTTTCGCGGAGCCTTCCACGGGGCGCCGGCTGTAGGCCACATAGATCAGGGTCTCGTTCTGTGCATCATAGATGCGCCGAACCGCCATGGATTTGAAAACCAGACTAATGCGCTGAGAGAAAACCTCTTCGCCGTCCTTCCCCATATCGATGTCGCCGATGGCGATCGGCCCGGTCTGGCGGCAGGCGATGGAGGCGTTGGAGGGGTCTTCGAACCAGTTGCCTTTCGCCACTCGGTCCCAGAAGCCGCGGTCGAAATGGGAAAGATGACAGGTGACGCCTTCGACCTTGGGGTCCGAGAGGGCCTCGACCTTGATCTCATTGCCGACCCAGTCGTTCTTGAATTCGCCGACCTCGTTTTCGCCGCGTCCGCAGGCGGAAACCAGACTGAGCGCAATGAGAGCGCATGCGTAAAAAAGCGTTTTTGTCATGGAATCTATGTGGGCCCTTCAACATAAAAAAGCCAGAGGCCGACCCTCTGGCTTTATTGCTTCCGCGCCGCCGATGTCTCAGGAATGTTCCGGGGCGTCCCGGCGCTTGGTTTTGGCGGCGGCGCTCATGATGCCGGCGCCGAGGATCACCAGCGCGCCGACGCCGATCCACAGCGGCGGAACGCCGAGAAGATGCGCGCCAATTCCCAAACCCACAGCGAGGACGATGGCCCCCAGAATATATGCGGCGAATGCGGACATGATTTGTCTCCTTCTGCGCCATAGGGCGAATCAAGGGGAAAAACAGTCCTCTTCTCGATTGGTTCCTTTTTAGAGGCTACCGACCGCAAAGCGCGGCTTTGGCCGTCTCGTAGTCGCGCGCCATATGGTCCACAAAGTCGGCGGTCGAAGTGACTGCCTTCACAGCGCCGATGCCCTGGCCGCAACCCCAGATATCCTTCCAGACTTTCTTGGCGTTTTCGCCGCCGGATTTGAAATCCATTTTGGAGGGATCGCTGACAGGAAGATTATCCGGATCGAGCCCCGCATTGCGGATGGAGGGTTTGAGATAGTTGCCGTGAATGCCGGAAAAATAGTTCGTATAGACGATGTCGTCCGCATAGCCGTCGACAATGCCCTGCTTGTAGGCGTCGTCCGCATTGGCTTCCTCCGTCGCGATAAACGCCGAGCCGACATAGGCGAAATCGGCGCCCATGGCCTCCGCCGCCAGCACGGACTGGCCGCGCGCGATGCAGCCGGAAAGGGCGAGGGGGCCGTCGAACCATTCGCGGATCTCCTGAACCAGCGCGAAAGGAGACTGGACGCCTGCGTGACCGCCCGCGCCCGCCGCAACGCAGATCAGTCCGTCTGCGCCTTTCTCAATCGCCTTCCTGGCGAAGGTGTTGTTGATGATGTCGTGCAAAACGATCCCGCCATAGGAATGGATCGCCTCATAGACTTCCTCGCGCGCCCCAAGCGACGTGATGACGATAGGCACTTTGTGCTTCACGCAAGCTTCGACGTCATGCATCAGCCGTTCATTAGTGCGGTGCACGATCTGGTTGACGGCGAAGGGCGCTGTAGGCGCGCCAGGGTTTTCCTCTTCATGGCGGGCGAGAGCGTCCTTGATCTCCACGAGCCATTTGTCGAGCATCTCGGCAGGCCGGGCGTTGAGCGCCGGAAATGAGCCGATCACGCCGGCCTGGCATTGCGCGATCACCAGCTTCGGGGTCGACACGATAAACATGGGCGCCCCGATGACCGGCAGGCGCATTTTGGCTTTCAGATCGGAAACGGACGGCATGTGCTTCTCCTTGGGCTGTCCGTAGCTAAGAGGAAGCCGTGCGGTCCCGCAACCGGCAAAGGCAGCGGCGCTTTGCGCCGGATGCGGGAAAAGGGCATAGTGCCGGTCAAAAAAAGACAAGGAACAGGGAGACGCATGAGCCAGCGAGAAATATTGAACCCGCCACTTATCGCCGATCTGATCCGGCGCCAAGCCAGCGAGCAGCCGGACCGGACCGGGCTGATATTCGAGGGGCGCTCATTTTCCTATGCGCAGATGAACGAGCGCGCGAACCGGGCGGCTCAAGGCTTCCTTTCGCTTGGGCTGAAACCGGGCGACCGCATCGCCTGGCTGGCGCGCAATGTCGCCACCTTCTGGGATGCGATTTTCGGGGCGGCGAAAATTGGGGCCGTCATGACCCCCATCAACTGGCGTCTCGCGCCGGCGGAAGTGGCGCAGATTCTCGCCGACGCGAAACCGGCGCTTTTTGTCGGCGAAAAGATGTTTATCGACGCGCTGAGAGAGGCGGGAGGGGTTCCGGACGTCAAGACAATGACTCTGGAAAGCGGCGGGACGGATTGTCTTGACGCCTTTATCGACAACCACGACGCCAAAGAACCGGAGTTCACGGCGTCCCCGGACGATGTCATCGTCCAGCTCTACACCAGCGGCACAACGGGACTGCCCAAAGGCGTCGTCCTCACCAACCGGTGCTATTACGAAGTTGGAAAGGCGGGAGCGGAGGCGGGCGTCATTATTCCGCAGACGGATGATGAAGCGGTCATGCATGCTCTGCCGCATTTCCATGTGGCGGGCGTCAATTTCGGCTTCATGGCGGTCGCGCGTTCCATGCCGATCATTCAGCACCGCCAGTTCGATCCCGCCGCTATTGTGAAAGAAGCTCAAGGCGAAACGCCGCTGAATTCATTTCTTGTGCCGGCGATGATTATGATGATCGTCGAAGCTGCGAAAAGCGCCGGCGCTTCTCTGGAGCGATTTGCCGGCGTTAGTTATGGCGCGGCGCCCATGCCCGAACCATTGCTCGACGCAGCGATGACGGCGATGCCGAAGGCGACCTTTACTCAGTTTTACGGCATGACAGAAACGACCGGCGGCGTCACCGTTCTCGCGCATGACGATCACGCCAAGGGAAAACGCCAGCGCGTCTCCGCAGGCAAACCGCTGCCCGGCTGCGAGGTGAAAATCTGCAATCCCGTTACCGGCAAGCCTCAGCCGCCAGGCGAAACCGGAGAGATCGTCGCGCGCTCAGGCTTCGTCATGGACGGCTATTGGGGCAAGCCTGAGGCGACGAGCGATGCGATCCGCGACGGTTGGTACTGGTCGGGCGACGCCGGCTATGAAGATGAAGACGGCTATATCTATGTGGTCGACCGCATCAAGGACATGATCATTTCCGGCGGCGAGAATATTTATCCGGCGGAAATCGAAACGGTGCTGGCGAAATGTCCGGCGCTTCTCGAAGTCGCTGTCGTCGGCGCGCCTGACGAAAAATGGGGCGAGGTCGTGAAGGTGGTCGCCGTCAAACGGCCCGGCGCGGAGATCGACGCCGCGGGCGTGACGGCTTTTCTGAAAGGAAAAGTCGGCGATTTCAAACTGCCGAAATATGTGACTTTCTTGGACAGGCTGCCGCGCAATCCGTCCGGCAAGATTCTGAAAACGGTTCTCAGAAAAAACGAATCATAGCTGGAAAGCATCGCCCTCCATGGTGACTTCATAAGAGCGGTTTCGTGCGTGGCCGTGCGTGAATTGTGACCTGCGGCTGTAGGCGGCGCGCGAATACGCCTTCAAGTGGCGATAAAATCTCCGATGTGATGAGAATCACAGGAATTCTCAGATTTTCCGGCTCAAATACTTTCGGTTCGGCCCCAAAATTGATATGGTTAATGCTGGAGAACATTGGGGGAAATTATGAAAACCATTCTCGCTTCCGCGATGGGGCTGGCGATTGCTTTTGCCGCCAGCGCTCACGCCGCGCCCATGACCTTGGGCGGGGTAAGTTTCGATACTGACAACGCTGCGTCAACAGTCCTGTGGGCGCAGGGAGGTGTTTTCGCCGGGCTTCCGGAAAATCGCCGTGAGGCCTGTATTGATCCAACCGATCCGACATCTACAGTCGGCGCCACCGGCGTCGAATGTCGGGCTTTGGAAGTCGTCGGCTTTGATCTCGATACCGATGTCGAACTCGACGAAAATAACACTGTGCTGGAAGACCCGGATGTCCTTGCCGCTTTTTTTGATGACGGGAAAACGCTCATCAACGGAGCGGGCGATGACGTCATTGTCTTCGAAACGCTAGACCAGGATGATCCGCCGGCGGTGACGCTGATACTCAATGGCGAACAGATCATCGGGACCAAACTCGACGTCGTTGAGGTTGACGGCAAAGACTTCACGATCTGGGGTTTTGATTTTTCCGATCTCGGATTTGCGGTGAACGCCGCAATCAGCGCCCCGCTTTTCATTCAGACCAGCCGTGATGATGAGAACACGCCAGTCGGGTCTTCAGACATTGCTGCGATTGTCGGTTTGAATTTTGAGGAGCCGATGCCGGAAGTGCCACTTCCCGCAGCCGCATGGCTGTTTATTGCCGGCGCCGCCGGTTTCGGTTTTGCGGGCCGGAAAAAGAAAACCGCATAACCCGCAATATATAAACTTTATAAGCCCCGCTGCTGGTCCCCCCAGGCGGGGCTTTTTATAATCCCATCTGCCTTGCAGCGAGATCGTTCATGATCTCCTCGGAGCCGCCGCCGATGGCCATGACGCGAACCTCTCGGTAAATCCGCTCGACCCGGCAACCCCGCATGAAGCCGGCCCCGCCTAAGATCTGCATGGCTTCGCGCGCGCAATATTCCATGGTCCGCGTCGCCTCAACCTTCAGGAGCGATAGCTCCGCCACCGGCGTCTCGCCCTTCATCACGCGCCAGGCGCAATGGGCGAGATAGGTCTGTGCGGCGTTTGTCCGGCGGACCATTTCCGCGAATTTGTGGCGGATCACCTGATGTTTTGCGAGCGGTTTGCCGAATGTGTGGCGATCACGCGCCCAACTAGCCGCATCCTCAATGCAGGCCCGGGCGAAGGCGATGGCCTGCGCCGCCATGGAAAGCCGCTCCATGTTGAAATTCGCGACAATGCCGGCGAAGCCGCCATTCTCCTGTCCGATTAGGTTTTCCGTAGGGACAGCGACGTCGTCGAAGTGGATGCTCGCCGTGTCGGACATCCACCAGCCCATTTTCTTCAAGGGCGTTCGTGACACGCCCGGCCGGTCCGCTTCGATCAAAAGAAAGGAAAGACCTGCGGCGCCGTCTCCGCCTGTGCGGACGGCGACGGTCAAATAATCCGCGCGGCAGCCGGTCGTGATGAAGGTCTTTTCGCCATTGACCACATATCCATTATTCGTGCGTGTTGCTTTAGTTTTGATATTGGCGACGTCGGAGCCACCGGAGGGTTCGGTGACGCAGAGCGCAATCAGCTTGTCGCCGGAAAGGACGGTTGGCGCGATGCGCTGTTTCAACGCTGGCGATCCGAGCGCCATGATCGGCGGCAGGCCGATGCCATGCGTCATCAGTCCCGCGACGAGACCGCCGGACCCGGCGCGCGCCAGTTCTTCCGACGCGATCAGGGAATGAAAGACGTCGACGCCGTCGCGGATCCCGCCATAGTCTTCCGGAAAGCCGAGCCCGATGAGTCCCGCTTCGGCCGCCTTTTTGTGCAGATCGCGCGGAAAGCCGCCGGCCTCGTCCCAGTCATTGACGTGGGGCATGATCTCGCGATCCACAAAGATGCGGATCGATTTGCGCCACGCCTCGTGGCTGTCATTCAGATGCGGCGAGGGAAGGCGCGTCGCGTCGAAGGAGAGGGGCGTTGTCATGACTTGAATGTCCTCTCCAATTGAGAGGCCGTCAACGCGCCGCTACACTTCGCCCGGGAGGAAAGCAAAATGAAGCTATATCACTGCCAGGGCGCGCGGTCGCTGCGCTGTGTCTGGGCGCTGGAGGAACTGGGCCTCGATTACGAGCTTGTCACGCTGCAATTTCCGCCGCGGGTCTTCGACAAGTCATATAAAGAGGTCAATCCGCTGGGAACGGTGCCTTGCCTGATCGATGGCGATGTCATGATGACGGAGAGCGCCGGCATCTGCGAATATCTCGGCGTCAAATACGGACCGACGCCGCTGGCCGTGACGCCGGAGGAAAAAGAGTGGCCCGCCTATCTCAACTGGCTGCACCGCTCCGACGCGACCTTCACCTTCCCGCAGACGCTCGTTTTCCGCTATTCGGCGCTCGAACCGGAAGAGCGCCGCCAGCCGCAGGTCGCAGAGGATTACCGCAAATGGTTTCTCGGCCGCTGGCGCGCGGTGGAAGCGGGGCTGGAGGGGCGCGGCTATCTTTGCGCGGACCGGTTTACGATGGCGGACATTTGTGTCGGCTATGCGCTCTATTTCGCTATCACGCTCGGGATTGAGGAGGCGCTGACGCCGAATGCAGAGGCGTGGTGGGGAAGACTGACAAATCGGGAGGCTTATAAACGCGCGCTGGCCCGATAGGGCGTTTGATTTCCGCCATAGCGCCTGCGCGCAGATCGCCTATAATGATATGTAGTCCCTTCACCAGCGGAGATGACTTTATGAAACGGCCGCTCCTGTTGAAACTCGTTTGCAGTCTTGCGCTCGCAGGGACGGCGGCCTGCGGTCAAAACGCCGTGCAGGAAGACGCCGCGCCGAACGAGGTGCGTGAGGCGCTCTCCAAACCGCCCGTAGAAATCAGCGTGGAAACCCCCGAAGTGAATGCGCGCCGCGGACGGCTGCAATTCATCACCCGCGGCTGCGTCATCTGTCATCAGGTGAACGGCGTCGGCGGAAGGGCCGCGCCCGATCTTTCCGCCATGTCCCATTCGGACAGGATCAATCCGCTGGATTTCTCCGCCCGCATGTGGCGGGGCGCGCCTGCAATGACGGCGCTGCAGGCGGTGGAGCTCGGCTATGTCATCGATCTAGACGCACAGGATATTGCCGATCTCGCCGCTTTCGCCGCCAGTCCCGAGGAGCAGAAACTTCTGACGCTCGAGTCTGTGCCTGCGGAGATGCGCGACTGGTTTATTGACGTCCCTCACTGGAGCAGCGAAGACTGGACCGAATATCTCCAGCGCGGCGAGCGCATTCCGGGTCTTGAGGAAGAAGAACTTTAGCGAGTCTGCTAAGGTTTCGGCCAAAGCACCATCTGCGTGCAGCGGAACATGGCGATGACTTTGTCCGACTCGCGGTGTTTCACGGTCGCATCCCAGAGCTGCGTTGTGCGGCCGAAATGTTTCGCTTCCGCGCGGCATTCAATGACGCCGTCGCGCGCGGTGCCGAGAAAATTCGATTTCAATTCGATGGTGGTGAAGCCGCTTGCCCCTTCGGGAAGAGCGCGCACGCAGCCATAGCCGCAGGCGGAATCCGCAAGGCCGATCACTGACGCCGCATGAAGAAAGCCATTCGGCGCCATCAGCGCCTTTCTCACTTTCACCTCCGCCTCGACCCAGCCGTCGCCGAAATTCGTGAACTCAAGGCCTAAAAGACCGGGGAGGTACTCTGCGCCGAATTCCTGCGCGCGGGCCGCGAGTTCGTCTGCAATAGTAACCATGGCATCGCCTGCTCGCGTGTTTACCGCTGTCGAGCGGAGCCTGCTACCAAGCCGACCCAGGCGTCAATCACATTGCGCATATGCCTTTCATCGCCGAGCAAACCGTCATGGACGAGGAGGCCCGTCATCATACAGCGGCCGATCGTCATAATGGCGTTAAGCTCCTTAGCGTCTCTTGCGATGGGGGTGAGGAGATCGCGCATCTCGGCCTCGATCCCATTGCTCCAGTCTTCGAGCTTCGGGGCGATGCGTTTGCGCAAGGCTGCGTCGCTGCGCGCCGCGACAAGAATTTCGAGAAGGGCGCCGTAATCGGGCGTTGTGAACTGCTCTTCCCATGACCTGCGCATGACTTCGGCAAAGGCGCTTCTGTCTTTTTCGAGTTCGGTCTTGATGCGCTGAAACCATTTGATCGACCGGCCGAGCAAATATTCCGCCGTCGCTTCCACAAGATCGTCCTTCGACGGGAAGTGGTGCTGTAGCGCGCCAAGTGAAACGTTTGCCGCTTCCACCACCTGCTTGATTGAGGTGCCGTGATATCCGCTCGCCGCCAGCCGTTTCGCCGCCGCCTTGCAGATCCGGAGGCGCATGGCGGCGGATTTTTCCTGCTGGCGGCCCGCGGGTTGGGCTGTTGCAGGGACTTGACGGGAACGGCTCATGAGCATAAAACAATACGATCATATTGTTTTGTCAAGCCCCGGAGCGGCGGACGCCATGCCGGTATTCGAAAGCGACATCGATCCGCGAAGCGAAAGCTACGCGAAGAACCGCGCCGATCATCTGAAGCTGATCGAGGGCTTCCGCGCGCTCGAACACAAGATCATCGAAACCTCGGCGCGGGCGAAACCGAAATTCGAAAAGCGGGGACAGCTTCTGCCGCGCGAAAGGCTGGCGCTGGTGCTCGACCGCGGCGCGCCTTTCATCGAGTTATCGACTTTGTGCGGCTACAAGATGCATGACGATGACGGGGATAAAAACATCTCCGGCGGTGGGGGGGTGTCGGGCGTCGGCTTTATCTCGGGCGTCCGGTGCGTCGTCTCCGCATCCGATAGCGGCATCAAGGGCGGCGCCGCGACGCCCATGGGCGTTCACAAGGCGCTCAGAGCGCAGGCGCTCGCGCTCGAAAACAAACTGCCTTTCGTGCAGCTCATCGAAAGCGCCGGCGCAAATCTTATGCGTCAAGCGGAAATGTTCGTGCCGGGCGGGCGCACCTTCGCCAATCTGGCGCGATTGTCCGCCGCCGGCTGTCCGGTCATTTCCGTGGTGCATGGCTCGTCGACGGCGGGCGGCGCCTATCAGACAGGACTTTCCGATTACGTTGTCGCCGTGCGCGGCAAGTCGAAAGTGTTTCTCGCGGGCCCGCCGCTCCTGAAAGCGGCGACCGGCGAAATTGCGACGGATGAAGATCTAGGCGGCGCGGAGATGCATTATCATGTCTCCGGCACGGCGGAATATATGGCCGAGGATGACGGCGACGGCGTTCGCATCGCGCGCGAGATCGTTTCGAAACTCGGCTGGGATAAGGCGCGCGAAACGAGGACCTTCGATGAACCGCTTTACGGCGCCGAAGACTTGCTCGGCATTGTGCCGGTGGATTACCGCCAGCCTTATGACAGCCGCGAGGTGATTGCGCGCCTTGTCGACGGCTCCGACATGCTCGGTTTCAAGGACGGCTACGGGCCCGCGACGGTGTGTACGCAAGCCGCCATTGCCGGCCATCAGGTCGGGATCATTTCCAACAATGGCCCCATCGACGCCGACGGCGCGGCGAAGGTCGCGCAGTTCATCCAACTGATGGAGCAGGCGGGCAATCCGGTCGTCTTCCTGCAGAACACCACCGGCTATCTCGTTGGCACGGACGCCGAACAGCGCGGCATCGTCAAGCATGGCTCGAAAATGATTCAAGCCGTCACCAATATGCGCGTGCCGAAATTGACGCTGCATATTGGCGCTTCGTTCGGCGCCGGGAATTACGGCATGTGCGGGCGCGCTTTCGATCCGCGTTTCATCTTCGCTTGGCCCAACAACCGCATCGCCGTCATGGGCGGCGAGCAGGCGGCGAAGACCATGCGCATCGTCGCGGAGGAGGGCGCCCGCAAAAAGGGCGAAGAGCCAAATACGGAATTTCTCGACGGCATGGCGAAGCACATCACTGAACAATATGACGCGGAATCGACGGCGCTTTTTGCGACGGCGCGGCTGTGGGATGACGGGCTGATTGATCCCCGTGACAGCCGTAAAGTGCTGGCGTTCTGTCTCGATACCGTCGCGGAAGCCGGGCGCCGCGAGCTAAGGCCGAATGTCTTCGGCGTCGCGAGGATGTGATGGTTGAGCAACTTAACAGAGTGCAACGTGATTGGCTGCTTTCTTCACAGGTTCTTTTACCGGAAGAAAGAACTATAATCGAGTCCTCAGGTAAGTTGCCGAGTAAAGTTTCGCGTCAGCTTCATGCGCGTCTTTCAGAAAAAAATGCCCGAGAGGGATTTGATAAATCCTACCAATTAAATGAGCTGGGGATGCAGATCGACGACATTCTCGCTCGATTGGAGCAAATGTTTTTGGCGGAGAAATAAATGAAACTCACCACCGAGCATGAACAGATCCGCAAGACGCTGAAGAGCTTCATCGAGGCGGAGATCAATCCTTATGTGGACGAGTGGGAGGAGGCGGGCGCCTTTCCCGCCCATCAGGTGTTCAAGGAGCTTGGCGAACTCGGCCTCCTCGGTGTCACCAAGCCCGAACAATATGGCGGCATGGGGCTCGACTGGTCCTATGGCGCTGTCGTCGCTGAGGCGCTGGGCCACATCGATTGCGGGGGCGTGCCCATGGCCATCGGCGTCCAGACCGACATGGCCACGCCGGCTCTGGCGCGCTTCGGAACCGACGCCGCGAAAGAGGATTTTCTGAAACCGTCCATCGCGGGCGATTATGTCGCCTGTCTCGGCGTGTCTGAGGTCGGCGCCGGGTCCGACGTGGCGTCGATCAAGACAACCGCGAAAAAAGACGGCGACGATTACGTCATCAATGGCGGCAAGATGTGGACCACCAGCGGGACGCAAGCCGACTGGATGTGCCTGCTCGCCAATACCGGCGACGGCCCGGTCCATCAGAACAAGACGCTCATCTGTCTCCCCTTGAAAGATGACAACAGCAAACACCGGAAAGGCGTCACGGTCGCGCGCAAGTTGAAAAAACTCGGCATGCGCTCCTCCGACACGGCGGAATTTTTCTTTGAGGATGTGCGCGTGCCCCAGCGCTATCGCATCGGCGAGGAGGGCGCGGGCTTCATGTATCAGATGATGCAGTTCCAGGAAGAACGGCTCTGGTGCGCGCTCTCGAGCCTCGTCAGTCTCGACAAGACGATCGACGAAACCGCGGAATATGCGCGCCAGCGCAAGGCGTTCGGGAAATCCATTCTCGACAATCAGGTGGTGCATTTCCGTCTCGCTGAGCTGAAGACGGAAGTTCAGGCGCTGCGCTCTATGAGCTGGGACGCGGTTGAGAAAATGATGGAAGGCGAGGATGTCGTCATGCTCGCTTCCATGGCGAAGCTGAAAGCCGGGCGGCTTGCGCGCGAGGTCAACGACGCCTGCCTGCAATATTGGGGCGGCATGGGCTTCATGGAGGAAACGCCAGTGTCCCGCGCCTATCGCGACGGGCGCCTCGGCTCCATTGGCGGCGGCGCCGACGAGGTGATGCTCTCCATCATCTGCAAATATATGGGCACGCTGCCGGGAAAATCGAACAAGGCTTAAAGCATGACGGCGCTCCCAGAGCTTGAAGACATTATTCTGTCGCGGCGCCAGTCGGCGCTGACCGTGACGCTTAACCGTCCGCGGGCGAAGAACGCGCTGAACGGCGCCATCATGACCGGCCTCATGATGCTGTGCGATTGGCTCGCCGCCAATCGCGACATTCGCATGGTCGTGCTGCGCGGCGCCGGCGGATCGTTTTGCGCGGGCGGCGACATCAAGGAATTCGGCAAGATGGTGATGGCGGAGGAGCCCGCCGACGGCGCGTCCGACCCTGTCGCCAGAAATAACCGCGTCTTCGGCGATGTCCTGTTAAAACTAGACGCCATTCCGCAGACGGTTATTACCGTGATTGAGGGATCCGCTTTTGGGGGCGCCAATGGCCTGATCAGCGTGTCGGATGTCGCTATCGCGGAATCCCATGCGCGGTTTTCTTTGTCGGAAACGACGCTCGGCGTGCCGCCGGCGCAGATCGGCCCGTTTCTGGTCCGGCGCATTGGGCTTTACAACACGCGCCGCCTTGCGCTCACCGGCGCCCATTTCGGCGCGCAGGAAGCCTGCCGCATCGGTCTCGTGGACAGGGTGGTGAATGGCGACGCCGGTCTTGAGGGTGCGCTCGCTGAAACCCTGTCGGCGATTGGGCGCTGCGAACCGGAAGCGAACGCCGCGACCAAGGCGATCCTCAACCGTGCTGCGGCGCCTGTCGATCCCGCGCAACTGGACGCCGCTGCGGAGGACTTCGCAAAATGTCTGCGCGGTGAAGGGCGCAAAGGCGCCATGGCGTTCGCGCAAAAAGAAACGCCGCCATGGCTCGAAACGTATTCGGCGACGAAGGAAGCATGACAGTAATTCGCAAACTCCTCATCGCCAATCGCGGCGAAATCGCCTGCCGTATTATGCGGACGGCGCGGGCGCGGGGCGTCGCGACGGTTGCAGTTTATTCCGACGCGGACGAGAACGCGCTCCATGTGCGCATGGCGGATGAGGCGATCCGAATCGGCGGGCCGGAGCCATCGCAAAGTTATCTCAATATCGACGCTGTCATCGCTGCCGCCAAAGACACCGGCGCTGACGCGGTGCATCCAGGCTACGGATTCCTTTCGGAGCGCGCCGACTTCGCCAAAGCCTGCGCTGACGCGGGGCTGATCTTTGTCGGCCCGCCCGCGGCAGCGATCGCCGCCATGGGCGACAAGGCGGAATCAAAGCGCCGTATGATCGCGGCTGGCGTGCCATGCGTGCCAGGCTATCAGGGCGACGATCAGTCCGACGCGATCCTCATGACAGAGGCGGACAAAATCGGCTTTCCGGTGATGGTGAAAGCCTCTGCTGGCGGCGGCGGACGCGGCATGCGGATTGTGCATGAGAAGGCCGACCTTGCGGATGCGATCGTTTCCGCGCGAAAGGAGGCGGAGAATGCGTTCGGCGATGGGCGGCTGTTGCTTGAACGTGCGGTGGTCGGCGCGCGCCATGTGGAGATTCAGGTTTTCGCTGACGCTCATGGCGATTGCATCCACCTGGGAGAACGCGACTGCTCCCTGCAGCGGCGCAACCAGAAAGTCATCGAGGAAGCGCCGTCGCCCGTTCTCAGCGAGGCGATGCGCGCGGAAATGGGAGACGCGGCGGTGCGGGCGGCGCGAGCCGTCGGCTATGTCGGCGCCGGGACGGTGGAGTTTCTGTATGATCCCGCGCGCGATGAATTCTATTTCCTCGAAATGAACACGCGGCTTCAGGTCGAACATCCGGTGACGGAACTGGTGACGGGATTCGATCTTGTTGATTTTCAGCTCAGCGTGGCTGAAGGCGAACCGTTGCTCTTCGATCAGGACGAGATCGAGCTTGAGGGCTGGGCCATGGAGGCGCGGCTTTACGCCGAGGACCCGGCGCAGGGCTTCATGCCGCATTCAGGCAAAATACGCCTGCTTGAATTTCCCGATAGGGAGGATGTGCGCATCGATAGCGGCGTAGAGCAGGGCGACACGGTCACGACTTTTTACGATCCGATGATCGCAAAGGTCATCGCCTTCGGCGCAACGCGCGATGAAGCGCGGATGAGGCTGGCGGCCGCCTTGCGCGAAACCGTGCTGCTCGGCTTTGCGCATAACCGCGATTTTCTGGTGACGCTGCTGGAAGATGAAGCTTTTGCAAATGGCGAAGCCGACACGGGCTATATCGAACGCAACCTTGACCGTCTGGCCGCGCGCAAGGCGCCGGGCGGCGCTGGGGCGATGGCGCTCGCTGGGGCGGCGCTCGCCGATGCGCCGTTTGGCGATCTTCTCACAGGCTGGCATTCGCGAGGAAGCTGCGGTTTCCCGCTGCATCTCGTTACGACGGGCGGCGAGATCGTCAAGGCCGATATCAGGCTTGACGGCGCCAAAGTGACAGCGATCCAAAATGGTGAAGCGGCGACGATTGAAGTCTTGTCTAAGGATGAAAGCTCGATCCGCTATCGCCATAATGGCCGCATGGGTAATGCGCGTTACGCGCGTAATCATTATCATCTTGAAATCGAGTCGAGCGGCGCGTGGGGGCGCTATACAGACTTGACGCTCGCGCCAGCAAGCGAAAGCGCGGGCGGCGATGACGCGGTGAAAGCGCCCATGGCGGGGCTCGTGACCTCCCTTCGTGTCGGGCCGGGCGATTCTGTTTCTAAAGGAACAATCGTCGCCACCATTGAAGCTATGAAAATGGAGCACCAGCTCAAAGCCGGTCGCGACGGAATTATCGCCGAGGTGCTGGCGAAGGAAGGCGATCAGGTCGCGATCCGCGCAAAACTCGTGACCTTGCAGGCGGAGGCTTAGATGTCAGATACGGCCATCATCACTTGCGCGCTGACCGGTGTTCTCACCAATCCGGAGCAGCATCCAGTGCCCGTGACGCCGGAGCAAATGGCGGCGGAAGCCAGGCGCGCTTTCGACGCCGGCGCCACCATCATGCATGTGCATTACCGCCAGCAGGAGAAGGGCAAAGGCCATTTGCCGACCTGGGACCCGGCGATCTGCAATGAAATCAACGACGCGATCCGGGCTGCGTGTCCCGGCGTCGTCATCAACATGACCACCGGCGTTGTCGGCTCGGAATACGCTTATGTCCTCGATTATTTGCGCGCCTGCAAACCCGAGATGGCGGCGTGCAATGCGGGTACGCTGAACTATCTGAAGACGCGGAAAGACGGCTCCTGGGCGTGGCCCCCAATGGTGTTCGACAATCCAGCGTCGAAAGTGAAAGACTTCATCGACGTCATGAACGAAGTGGGCATCATCCCTGAATTCGAATGTTTCGACATCGGCATTGTGCGTTCCGTCGGGCTATACATAGAAAACGGCATGACCGATCACGCCGACTATAATTTCGTCATGGGCGTCGCGTCGGGCATGCCCGCGGATCCGGACCTGTTGCCGTTTCTCGTCAAATACAAAAAAGACGGCATGCCATGGCAGGCGACGGTGATCGGCAGGGAAGATGTCTGGCCAGTGCATAAACGCGCCGCGGAGTTAGGCGGCAATTTACGCACCGGCCTTGAGGACTGTTTTTATCTGCCAAATGGCGAGAAGGCGTCCTCAAACGGGCCGATGATCGAAGCGCTCGCCATCTATGCGCGTGAAGCGGGGCGCGAGGTCGCGACACCGGCGCAGACCCGCAAAATTTTAGAGCTCGTTTGAGAATTACTCGGCTGCTTCCCGAGTCGCTTCTTCCGCGGCGAGGAATTTTTCGGCTTCAAGCGCCGCCATGCAGCCCATGCCTGCGGCGGTCACCGCCTGACGATAGATGTCGTCGGTGACGTCGCCGGCCGCATAAACGCCGGGAATGACGGTCTCTGTCGAGTCCGGCTTAGTCACGAGATAACCATGATCCTTCATGGGAAGCTTGCCTTCGAAGAGCTCCGTCGACGGCTTGTGGCCGATGGCGATGAAAACGCCGTCCACTTTCACTTCCTGCGTCATGCCGGTGCGCGCATGGATGAGCCGCGCGCCCGTGACGCCCAGCGGATTTTCGTCGCCGAGGATTTCATCGAGCTGATGATCCCAGATGACGTCCACATTCTCTTTATTGAAAAGACGCGTCTGGAGAATTTTCTCAGCGCGCAGCTCGTCGCGGCGGTGAACCAGCGTCACTTTCTTTGCGAGGCCGGAGAGATAAAGCGCCTCCTCGACCGCGGTGTTGCCGCCGCCGACCACCAGCACCTCCTTTCCGCGATAGAAAAATCCGTCGCAGGTGGCGCAGGCCGAAACGCCGAAGCCCTGAAATTTCTGCTCCGAAGGAAGGCCGAGCCATTTCGCCTGTGCGCCCGTGGCGATGACAAGCGCGTCGGCGACATAGGTTTCGCCGCTGTCGCCCGTCAGCGTGAAGGGGCGTTTCGAAAGGTCCACATCGGTGATGAGGTCGTTGACGAATTCCGTGCCCACATGCTCGGCCTGTTTCTGCATCTGCTCCATCAGCCAGGGGCCCTGAATGACATCTGCGAAACCCGGATAGTTTTCGACATCGGTGGTGATGGTCATCTGGCCGCCGGGCTGGAGCCCGTGAACGAGCATCGGCTTGAGGCCGGCCCGCGCGGAATAGATGGCGGCGGTGAGGCCGGCGGGACCGGAGCCCAGAATCAGCAAACGGGTCTTTTTCACGGGAGGCTTCCTCAGTAGCTTGAGACGCAGGAAATGGCGGCCCCGGCGCAGCGCCGCAAGCCTTGATCGCAAAGGCGTTACCAAAGGCGACCCGCCAGGGAAAGGGCGGCTTTTCCCCGCCATATCGTTCGGGGTTTCGGCTTGCCCGGCGGGCTCAAAAATGGTAACAAATGTTACTAATTTTCTGAAAGAGCCCTCAAGGGGCCTAAAGGAGACGCTTGATGGCGCGCAGATGGATCACCCCGAGCCGGGTCGAAGGCGAGGCGTCTCGCCAGGCTCATGCGGACATGCCCTCAGGGACCTATGAGCGGGAAATCTCCAAAGAGGGGTTTTTCGGCCCCGCCGCCTTCATGCATCACAAGCGCCCGCCCACAGGCTGGGTCAAGTTCGAAGGGCCGTTGCGCCCGCGCGCGTTCGATCTCGCGGCCATGAAAGGCGCCAACGCATCGCCCTGGGCGGCGCCCCGCATCCTCCATAACAACGCGACCGAATTGCGTTTCTGGAAGCTGGACAAGGCGATGCCCGCGCTCGCGCGCAATGGCGACGGCGACCAGCTTTTGTTCGTGCATGAAGGGAAGGGCGATCTCTTCTGCGACTACGGGCATCTGGCGTTCGAGGCGGGCGATTATCTGATGCTTCCTCGCGGAACCATGTGGCGGCTTGCGCCGTCGTCGCCTGCGTCGATCCTGATGATCGAGGCGACCAACAGTCATTACACACTGCCCGACAAAGGCCTCCTTGGCCCCCATGCGATTTTCGATCCGGCGATCATGGATGCGCCGAAAATCGACGATGCGTTCAAGGCGCATCAGGCCGATGACGGCGAAACCCGCGTCGAGATCAAAAAACGCGGCGAGGTCTCCGTCGCGACCTATCCTTACAATCCGCTGGATGTTGTCGGCTGGCATGGCGAGCTAAGTCCCGTGCGGCTCAATGTGCGCGACATTCGCCCGATCATGTCGCATCGCTATCATGTGCCGCCCTCGGCGCATACGACCTTCCTGTCGGACCGTTTCGTCGTCTGCACTTTCGCGCCGCGGCCTTTCGAGACCGATCCGGGCGCGCTGAAAGTGCCGTTCTTCCATAATAATGACGATTATGATGAGGTGCTGTTCTATCACGCGGGCGATTTCTTCAGCCGCGACAATATCGATGCGGGGATGATGACGTTTCATCCCTCCGGCTTCACGCATGGGCCGCACCCAAAGGCGCTGAAAAACATGCTGGAGCAGAAAAAACCGGCGACGGACGAATATGCGGTCATGGTCGACACGCGCGATCCCCTGAATATCGGCGAAAGCGCCGGCGCGGTTGAGAATTTGGACTATGTGAACTCATGGCGCGGCCATGACTGAGGCGGCGCGCACGCAACACCCCGACCCTGAGAGCCTTTGCTGCGAATCCATGCAGGCGGCGCTAGAGATGAACTGCGAGGATCACGACGATCCGTTTGAGTGTCCCGACAGTCTTATCGCCTATAATGAAGGTCTCAACCAGTTTGCGCTGATCGTGCACGATGGCGGGCGGGATGTGATCCTGATCCGCTATTGCCCTTGGTGCGGCGCGGCGCTAGGCGAAACCTCAGACGAAGAGGAAGAATAAATGAAACTTGCATCTTTAAAGGGCGGCCGCGATGGGCGGCTGGTGGTCGTCTCCAACGATTTGACGCGTTACACCGATGCGGCGCGGGTCGCGCCGACCTTGCAGGCGGCGCTCGACGACTGGGAGAAAATCGAGCCCGGTTTGCGCGAACTGGCGCAGGGTCTTGAGACAGGCTCGGTTCCCGTCGAGCGCTTTCATGAACGCGAATGTTCGTCGCCTTTGCCGCGCGCTTATCAGTGGGCGGACGGTTCGGCCTATATCAATCATGTAGAACTCGTGAGAAAGGCCCGCGGCGCAGAAGTCCCGGAAAGTTTCTATGAAGATCCGTTAATGTATCAGGGCGGATCGGATTCGTTTCTCGGGCCGCGCGATGACATCGTCATGCCCACCGATGAAGGTTGGGGCATCGATATGGAGGCGGAGATCGCAATCATCACCGGCGACGTGCCCATGGGCGTGACGCCGGAAGAAGCGAAAGACTATATCCGCCTCGTCATGCTGGTGAACGATGTCTCCCTGCGCGGTCTCATTCCCGGCGAACTTGCGAAAGGCTTCGGGTTCTTTCAGTCAAAACCGTCTTCGGCGTTCAGTCCCGTAGCGGTGACGCCTGATGCGCTGGGAGACGCCTGGGACGGCGGCGCGGTGCATCTACCATTGCTCGTGCGCTATAACGGCCAGCCCTTCGGACAGGCGAATGCGGGCAAGGACCTCACCTTCAACTTCCCGCAACTGATCGCCCACGCGGCGAAGTCGCGGCCGCTTGGCGCTGGAACCATCATCGGATCGGGCACCGTCTCCAACAAGCTCGATGGCGGGCCCGGCAAATCCATCGCGGAGGGCGGTGACGGCTATTCCTGCATCGCCGAGATCCGCATGATCGAGACGATCTATGACGGCAAGCCGAAAACCCCCTTCATGAAGTTCGGCGATACGGTCGAAATTAAAATGAAAGACAAGGTGGGACACACCATCTTCGGTTCGATTTCGCAAAAGGTGGCGAAATACGAGCGGAAATCGTAATTCTGGACGCAAGTCAAAACAGGGTTGCGTCTTGAAATATCGTGTGAGCGTTTCAGTTGGTCTTCTGGCGGCGTCAGCTCTGTCGCCGGTCTTCGCGCAGGATACGCTGGTTGTTACCGCGGAGAGGCGCGAGCAACCGCTTTCCGAAGCGCCGCAAAGCATTACGGCGATCTCGGCGGAAACGCTTCAGCTTGTCGACGCCGATCATATTTCAGAAGTCCTAGCGCGCGCGCCGGGGGTGACACTCCATCGTGGCTCCGGCGCGGAGCAATTGACGGCGATCCGTTCGCCGGTGCTGACTTCGGGCGCAGGGGCGGGGGCGTTCCTGTTTCTTGAAAACGGCATCGCCATCCGGTCGCCGGGCTTCGCCAATATCAACGGGCTTTTTAACGCCCATTATGAACTCGCCGACCGTATTGAAATCGTGCGCGGGCCCTCCGGCGCGCTTTACGGCGCCAATGCGATTCATGGCGTCGTCAATGTCATCACGCCGGCGCCATCGGAAGACTTGTCGGTGTTCGCCGAAGCCTTCGGCGATACGCAGGACCGGTATAAATGGAAGGGAAGCGTGTCGGACACCTACGGCGCGCACGGGTTTTACGCCGGCGTCTCGGCGACATCGGAAGCCGGCTATCGCGTTGACGCCGGGCTCGATCAACAGAAGCTGACCCTGCGCCATCTCTATGACAATGGCGGCGTCAGCATTGACACGATCTTTTCCTTCGACAATCTGGAGCAGGAGACGGCGGGCTTCATTTTCGGCGAGGCGACGCTGAAAGACCGTGAGCTTCGCAAGACCAACGACTTCCCGCAGGCCTATCGGGACGCCAAGGCGGCGCGGCTGCAGTCGACCATTGAGTTCGACGCCGGGGATAGCACGCGCATTCAGGTGACGCCTTATGCGCGCTGGAACGAAATGGAGTTCCCGCAGCATTTCCTGCCGTCGAATGCGCTGGAGCGAAACGGCCATTGGAGCGTCGGCGCCCAGAGCGCGGTCTATCACGACGTCGGCGCGCTGTCGCTAATCGCCGGAATCGATGCGGAATATACGGACGGGTTTCTCTATGAATTCCAGTCCGAGCCGCAGATCTTTTCTTACACGCCCGGGCTTCATTACGATTACGATGTGAAGGCGGTGAACGCCTCCGGTTTCGTACAGGGGGAGTATGCGCTGGGCCCGCGCACGACGGCGACGGCGGCGGTGCGCATCGACGGCACGATCTATAAATACGACAACATGACCGACAACGGCGTTGTCGGCCGCTTTCTGCGCCTGCCGGATCAGACCGACAAGTTCGTCACGGCGAGCCCGAAATTTTCACTGCGCCAAGAACTGAGCGACAGCGCGTCGGTCTATGTAAGCTACGCTCGCGGGGCGCGGCCGCCCCAGACGACCGACCTCTACCGGCTTCAGATCAATCAGACCGGCGATCAGGCGCGGCCCGAGAAGATCGACGCCGTGGAGCTCGGCTTCCGCGGCGCATTTGGTGAGCGCGTCAATCTGGAACTCGCTGGCTTCTTCATGGACAAGTCGAATTTCTTTTTCCGCGACGCCGACGGCTTCAATGTCGCGAATGGCAAGACGCGCCATGCAGGCGTCGAGGCGGATGTTCGTATTGCGCTGCATGAAACGCTGACGCTGCAAAGCGCCGTTACCTACGCCAAACACACCTATCGCTTCGACCGGCCGGTCGGCAATGCGACGGAAGCGATCAGTTTTGGCGATGATGTGGATACGGCGCCGCGGGTGATGGCGAATACGCGGCTCTTATGGCGGCCTTTCGACCGGTTCAGGGCCGAAGCGGAATGGGTCTCCATGGGTTCCTACTTCACCGACGCTGCGAACGATCATGACTATGACGGACACAACATCCTCAACCTGCGGGCCGAGGCAGGGCTTACCGAGACGCTGGCGGCCTTCGTCACCGTGCGGAACGTCACGGATGAGCTTTACGCCGAGCGCGCCGATTTCGCTTTCGGCGAGGACCGCTATTTCCCCGGAGAGACGCGAACCTTCGGTTTCGGCCTGCGCTATCGCAACTAGCCGGGCGCCGGAAAGACTTTTCTCGCACAGATGAACCGTCTACCCTTTTAAAAAAGGGAGGCGGCATGGCGAGCATTCAGGCGGTTCTGTTCAACTGGGTGATGAAGGCGACGTTCAAGTCGAAACCCATTCATCTCCTTGACGCCAAAGTCCTGCGCGAAAAAACCGACGAACTGGCGCCGAAAGGTCCGCCTGCGGGCGTTACGCGTGAGATCGTGGAAGGCCCGGTGAGAGGGGAATGGCACCGGGCGGAAAACGCCGAGCCGGGCCGCACCGTGCTTTATCTTCATGGCGGCGGCTATGTGTTTGGCTCGCCTAAATCCCACAGTCCCTTCACCTATGCGCTGGCGAAAGAGGCGCGCGCAGAGGTTTTCTCTCTCGATTACCGTATGGCGCCGGAACATCCCTTTCCGGCTGCCGTGGACGACGCCGTCGCCGCTTATGCGTGGCTGCTGCGGCAGGGCCGCGAGCCGCACAAGATGGTCGTCGGCGGCGATTCCGCCGGGGGCGGACTGACGCTGGCCTTGCTGTTATCCATCAAGGCCCGGGGTCTGCCCATGCCGGCGGGCGCGCTTTTGCTGTCGCCCTGGACCGACCTCGCGACCACCGGCGCCTCGCTCGATGAGAATGAAAAATCCGATGCGATGTTCAAGAAGATCTATATCGTCGAAGGCGCAAAGCGTTATCTCGCGGGCGCCGATGCGAAAGCGCCGCTGGCGTCGCCGCTTTACGGCGATCTCGCCGGCCTGCCGCCCATGCTGATTTTCGCCAGCGAGGACGAAGTGCTGCGCGACGACTCGACAAGACTTCAAGACAGACTCGTGAGCGCTGGCGTTCAATCGGAGCTTGTGATGGAAAAGGGCCTCATCCATGTCTGGCCGATTTTTCCGGGCCGGTTTCCTGAAGCGATGAAGTCCATCCGCCATGCGGCAGCGTTTATTAGCAATAAAACAACAATGGAGATCGCCGCGTGAAGTCCGACATGGCGAAGCTCGTCATCGCCGTTATCCTCGATCTTGTCGATTTCACTTTCGGGCGCATTCCCGGTTTTGAAATTGTGGTCGATGTGGCGCTGGGCGTCGCCGCGGTCGCTTTATGGGGTTGGGCGGGCCTGATTGCATTCTGGGAGATTGCCGATCCGACCGGTCAGGTAGACGCCTTTGTGCCGACCCTGACGATCATCGCCCTAAGCCAGATGGGAAAACGCAAAAAACAACGCCCGCAGGAAGAATAGCTTCTTGCGGGCGTAAGTCGTCTTTCGCGCTGTTACGGACGGCCCGGCCCGTAGGAGCGGAACTCGCCGTTCTCCCACCAGGTGTCGCCATATTGCGGGTCCACATAGTAATAGCGGCCTGCACGGTTGTCATAATAACGGTCGTTGTTCCGCGCCCGGTTCCAACACTCGTTCGAGCGTTCGCAACCGACGATCGCGCCGCCGACGGCGCCGATGGCGGCCCCATAAGCTGCGCCGCGGCCGGGTCGGCCTGCGATGACTTCACCTGCGACCGCGCCGGCGGCTGCGCCGGCTGCGGCGCCATAGGCTGCATTACGTTCCGCCGTGCCGGTCTGGGTGCAGGCGGAAACGAGCATCAAGCTGCTGGCGGCAGTTGCGACGAATAATTTCATGGGAGGCTCCCTATTTGCCGTTCCGTACGGAACACATATGGCCGCCAAACACGATACAGGCGGGCTTCGTTCCGAAACTTGCGGAGATGCAATGTTGACGGATGGCGCGCGCAGCGACAGCAAAAGGCCCGCCTCTGCCGGGGCGGGCCTTTTGCTTACGCAACAAACTCGATGGGATTAGTAGCGGCCGCGCGGAGGGCGGTCGCCGTAATCGCGGAACGAACCGTCATCCCAGTAGGTGTCGCCATATTCCGGGTCCTCGTAATAGTAACGGCCTGAATAGCGGTCGTAGCGGCGATAGCCGTGATCGCGGGCGCGTCCCCAGCAAGTGCCGGCGCGCGAGCAGCCTTCATAGGCGCCAAGCGCCGCGCCAACGAGCGCGCCATAGGCTGCGCCCTTGCCAGGACTGCCGGCGAAAATCTCGCCGGCGACCGCGCCGCCAGCGGCGCCAAGGACAGCGCCCGTAAACGCGCCTTCGCCTGTGGATTGGCATCCCGCTACAGCGAGCATCAGCGCGCCGGAAGCCACAATCAGATGTTTCATTTTGTTCTCCTTCGCATGGGGGTATGCGCGAAATTCGCTTTTTTTACTCAACCACATGCGGCCCCTGCCGCCTTGTCGAAATTTAATTAACCGGGCAGGCAAGGCGAGAATGAGGCGGGGAAAGGGCGGATTTGGGCCAAACCCGTCTAGGTGCATCACGCTCTTGCGAGGCGGCGGGAATGTCATAGGGTGCTGAACAACGCCCGTGCTGAATTTCCGGGCGAAATCAAGGGAGACGATAATGGGCGCGCGCAAATCGAAAGCGGTTTTCCTCAAGGCCTATCCGGCCGGCATGCCTGCGGAAGGCGATTTCGTGGAAAAAGAAATCGACGTGCCGGCGCCGGGGCCGGGCGAAATGCTGTGCCGCACCGTGTGGATGTCGGTGGATCCTTACATGCGCGGGCGCATGCGTCCCGATGTGAAGAGTTATATCCCGCCTTTTTCCCTGGATCGGCCGCTTGAGGGCGGCGCCGTCTCCGAAGTCGTCGAATCGAATCTCGAAGGTTACAAACCAGGGGACTATCTCGTCGATTTCCTCGGCGGCTGGAAGGAATATTATGTCACCAAGGGCGAGCGCACGCAGAAAGTCGATCCGAATTTGGCGCCGCTGTCCGCTTATCTCGGTGTTCTCGGCATGCCGGGTCTCACCGCCTGGTCGGGTGTGACGCAGATTTTGAAGCCGAAGGAAGGCGAGACGATGTTCGTTTCCGGCGCTGCCGGGGCTGTCGGTTCCGTCGTTTGCCAGCTCGGCAAGGCGAAGGGCTGCCGCGTCATCGCGTCTGCAGGCTCGAAGGAAAAGTGCGACTGGCTTGAGAAAGAGGCAGGCGTCGATGTGGCGCTCAACTACAAGGATTACAAAAACGCCCATGAATTGACCAAGGCGCTCGCCGAAGCTGCGCCAAAAGGCGTCAATTGCTACTTCGAAAATGTCGGCGGCATGCATCTCGAAGCCGCGCTCAACTGCATTGCGCTCGGCGGGCGCATGGCGTGGTGCGGGATGATTGCACAGTACAACAACAAGGAGGCGGAGCCGGGCCCGCCAAATCTCATCAATGTGGTGGGGCGCGGCGTCATGATCCGCGGCTTCATCGTGTCCGAATATATGGATAAGGCCATGGAGTTCGCGATGGAGGTCGCGCCGCTTCTCGCGCAGGGCAAGATCAAGTTTCAGGAGTCGGTCTATGAAGGCCTCGAGAAGGCGCCCGAAGCCTTCATCGGGCTCTTCAAGGGCGAGAATTTCGGCAAGGCCGTGGTGCGCGTCGGTCCGGACCGGACGTAGTGCTTTTTACATGGCCGTTGAAGGTATTTTGGCGCGCGCCTGTTCTGATGACGCGTCCGCGCCTTTCACGCCTTTGCGCTCGAAGTAAATTCGCTGCGCGAGCGCGCGCATGGGCGACGTAAAGAGCGCCGCGTTGAGAAGCGCGTTGGGCGGCGCGACAGACCAAAGCCTGCGCATCCATGTCTTCACCACAAAGGTCGGATATTCCTTCGCCATCACTATCCCGGGATCGGGACCGCCGTCTTGAAGATAGTCGGAGATCGCCGCCGCCGCGCGCCGTCCATATTGGAATGCGAGCCTGATGCCGCCGGCGGTCAAAGGCGACACAAGCCCCGCAGCATCGCCTGTCAGCAAAACACGATGCGTGGACAAGGGAGACACAAGTCCGCCGCAGGGGATGGGGCCGGATCGTTTGCGTAGGACTTCACAGTTCCAGAAGGCGAAGCGATCGTTGATGCCTTTGACGAAGGCTTGATAATCGGGCTTGCGGACCGCGCCCAAGGGCCCATCGGAAACGGCGAGCCCGACTTGAGTCATGCCAGCGCCCGGCACCACCCAGCCGAGATAACCCGGAGCCAGTTTCGAATCGATGAAACAGTGGAGAAAATCCGGGTCGACCGTCGGCGTCTCCTCATATTCCGTTTCCATGCCGATCAGGAATTCGCGGTTACGACCAAGACCGAAAATCTCCGCCACTTTTGAGCGCGCCCCATCGGCGCCGAGAAGATACCGCGCCGAAAGATCAATGCCATGAAGATGAACGCGATCACCAAGAAGCGTCGCGTCGGTGAAGCGCGCCCCGAACATCAGATGGGCGCCGGCGCGCGCCGCCTCTCGCGCCAGCCAGCGCATCAGTCCCGCCGTGTCGGTCGCCAGAAAAAAATAGCCGGGCGCTGTCAGGTCCATGTGCTTGCCATTCGGCGCATACATTCTGACGCCAGGAATTTTTCTTGTTAGCGCTGCGGGGACATCGCACTCGCCGATGGCTTCCTTGACGAGAATGCCGGTGGAGCGCACGCGGGCGCCGGGTTCGCGCTTAGCGTCGATGACGGCGACGGAAAGGCCGCGATGGGCGGCGGTTCTGGCCGCCACCAGCCCTGCGAAACTCGCACCAACGATTATCAGATCATAGTCAGGACATGGTTGTTGTGACGATTGAGGCATAGATGTCTCCCGCAATTTCGCCTCTTATCCACTGGAATTGAGGCGCTGTGCTGGCCGTCGCAGGGTGATTTTGCGGGAACGCCGCCCAGTGCTAGACTCACGCGCAGTACCGGGAGGCTTATATGAACAAATTTATCCTTCTTGCCGCATCCATGTCGCTCGCCGCCTGCGCCTCGGTCGGGCCCGCGAGTTATGGACCGGCGGATGCGAAGGGGTTCGGTTATGAAGAAACGCGCATCGAGTCCGACCGCTATCGCATCACCTATCGCGGCTCCGGCGACATGCCCCCGGACGTCGTTGAGGATTACGCGCTGAAACGCGCAGGCGAACTCGCTTTGCAAAATGGTTATAATTGGTTCCGCGTCATCGGCCGGCAGACGACCGGCGAACAGCGCGGCGGCGTTGGCTTGGGCGCGGGCGTTGGCGGTGGCTCCTACGGGCGCAGCACCGGCGTCGGCGTTGGCGTCAGCGGCGATCTCGGCACCATTGGAGGGCGGGATTATTTCACGACGCGCATGGAGGTTTTGATGGGCGAGGGCGAGCCGCCCGCCGACGGCGATTATTACGACGCCGCGGATGTCGTCGCGCGTATTGCGCCTGACGGAACGGAATAGTCATGGACTGGCAATCGCTCCGCCGCATCGTCACAGACAATAATAAAGAGGGCCGCTCGCGCATCCTCATCGACGGCGAGGCGGCGAAACTGATCGCCATGGAGGAAGCGGGCCTGGCGGAAATCTGGTCCGCAGACCTTGAAGACGGCAAGCTTCTCGATGCGACCGACAGTCTCGCCGATGCGGATCTTAAGCTTGAGCCCGATCCCGGTTCGGTCAAGGTGCGCTGGTTTACGGTTGCGCCCGAAGACAAATCTAAAACTGCCGAGGAGCTCGAAATGGCGGCGGCGTTCGCCTTCGGGGCGGTGGGCGGCGCCCATTGCCGCGTGGATGCAACGCGCCATCCGGCCATGCACAAGACGCAGTCGCTCGATGTCATCGTACTGGTGAAAGGCGAGGTTGACCTCTTGCTCGATGACGCAGAGGCGACAGCGCTGAAGCCCGGCGATGTGGTCATTCAGCGCGCCACGAACCATGGCTGGGTCAATCGCGGGGAGGAGACGGCGCTGCTCGTCGCCGTGCTGATCCATGCAGCGTAAGGCTGTTCCCCTATAACATCCATCTGCGATAACATTACTCCTTGTGCTGATGAATGTTGCGCAAAAACGGCTGACGACTATCCTGCGTGGCAAAAGAGCAGGAGTGATACATGTCACAGAGCACACTCGCCTGGCTGACGGCGCTAATTGTCATCGCTTTAATGGGCTGGATGATCGGTTTCGGCGTCATGCTGCGCCGGAGCGGAGTCAATCCGAACGCCGTCGCCGAACGCAACACAAACTGGATGCAGCGGTTTCTCGTTGCTGGCGCCGGACTGCTCGATCTTTATTTCATCTTTCGGGCGCCATTTCCGGTCCTCGATGATCTTGTCGCCGCGCGCCCCTCGCCGGCGCCCTGGGCCGCTGTCGGGTTCCTTGTCGTCGGCGCGGTCATCATCCTTGCAAGCCAGGCCGGCATGGGCCGGTCATGGCGAGTGGGGGTCCCGCGGGAGACGAACCATGTCGACGCGCTTGTGACCGGGGGCTTGAACCGGCTTTCGCGCAATCCGGTCTATCTTGGCGTAATGATTTTCCTTACCGGCGGACTTTTAGCAGCGCCCGGGCCGCTAACAGCAGTTGGCGTGATTGTCAGCTTCATCGGCCTCACTATCATTATCCGGCAGGAAGAGCGTTATCTCAGCGCCCGGTTCGGCGCTGACTATGACGCCTATAGACGGCGCGTGCGCCGCTGGATTTGAGGATCATGTATGAGTGAAGACAATCTCGCCGACGCGTTTAACGAAAACAATGCGCCTTTCGCCAAGATGATGGGCGTGAAGATGACTCTGGTGACGAAGACCCGCATCGAGGGCGAACTTGCGGTGACCCCGGATCATTGCACCATTCCTGCGACGCTCCACGGCGGGGCCATCATGGCGTTCGCCGACAATATGGGCGGCATCGGCGCGTTCATGAACATGCCGCCGGGGTCGATGACGACGACGATTGAAAGCAAGACCAATTTTCTGCGCGCGATCCCCGTGGGACAGACGGCGAAAGCGGTGACGACGCCGGTCAATCTCGGACGCACGCTCCAGGTCTGGAAGACAGACATTTATCGGGAAGACGGAAAGCTCGCAGCCGTGGTGACGCAGACCCAGCTTGTTCGTGCGGTCAAGGAAGACTAAGCGCTGTTTTCAAGGCTGAGCGCCAGCGCTTTGAATTGTTCCACCGTCAGCTCTTCGGCGCGTTGGGTTTCTTCGATCCCGGCGCCTGCGAGCGCATCGGGAAGCCTGTCCCCGAAGACGGGTTTCAGCGAAGACCGCAGCATCTTGCGGCGCTGGGAGAACGCCGCCTGCGTCACCTTTTCCAGCGCAGCGAGCGCGGGAAAAACCTCTTCCGGCTGTTCGAACACCACTACGGTGGAATCGACTTTCGGCGGCGGCGTGAAAGCGCGCGCCGGCAGGTTGAAGGCGCGCGAGGGAAGGGACGCGGTCTGGGCAATGACGGAAAGACGCCCATAGGCTTTCGATCCGGGCGCGGCGAGGATGCGGTCGGCGACTTCCTTCTGAAACATCAGCGCCATCACGGACCACAGGGCCGGCCCCGCTTTCAACCATTTGATGAGAAGTTCGGTCGAGATGTTATAGGGCAGATTGGCGACGATTTTGACGGGCGTTTCTCGCCCGAGAAGTTCCGCCTCATTGGCAGTGAGGGCGTCGGCCTCAATCACGATTAGGCGGTTTTTGAACGCCAAGTTCACTTCGGCGAGCGCCTCGATGCAGCGATGATCGCGTTCGATGGCGGTGACGCGGGCGCCGGTTTCCAGAAGCGCGCGGGTAAGGCCGCCGGGACCCGGTCCGATCTCGAGAACGTGGTCGGTTTCGGTGACGGACGCCGCGCGCGCGATCTTACGCGTCATATTGAGGTCGAGAAGGAAATGCTGGCCCAGCGATTTCTTGGCGCCAAGATCGTAGCGCTCGATCACCTCGCGCAGCGGCGGAAGAGGATCGTTCATATGCGGCGCGCGGCCATGGTGGCGGCCAATTCAATGGCGGCGATGAGGCTATCGGCGCGGGCGATCCCCTTGCCGGCGATGTCGAGCGCCGTGCCGTGATCGGGCGAGGTGCGGATGATTGGCAGGCCGAGCGTCACGTTGACCGCGTCATGAAAGGCGAGCGTCTTTGCGGGAATGAGCGCCTGATCGTGGAGCATGCACAACGCCGCATCATAGGTTGCGCGTGCCTCTGCGTGAAACATGGTGTCGGCGGGAAGAGGACCGCGCGCATCGAAGCCTGAATCCTGGAGGGCAGCGACGGCCGGCGCAATGATCGCGGCGTCTTCTCTGCCAAGCGCCCCGCCTTCGCCTGCATGAGGATTGAGACCCGATATAGCGAGTCTCGGCGCCTCGACGCCGAAATCATGGAGAAGCGCCTGCGCGGTGATCGTCCCGGCGCGCATGATCATGTCGGCGGTCAATGATTTTACAGCGTCGACAACGGATTGGTGAATGGTGACAGGCACGGTTTTAAGATCGGGCCCCGCTAGCATCATCACTGGTCCACGCAAGCGCCCCGAAGGCATTTCCGCGTCTTTCGTGAGCTCGCCGAGAAATTCCGTATGGCCGGGAAATTTGAATCCCGCGGCGATCAACGACGATTTCTGGATTGGATTGGTGACGACGCCGGACGCTTCGCCCGCGAGCGCAAACGTGACGGCGCGCTCGATGCTCTCGATCACCGCGCCTGCATTTTTAGGCGAAGCTTCGCCCTGCGTTGCGGTGACGGATTTCTCAAGCGGCAGGACAGGGAGTTTTTCCGCGAAGACCGCGGCGGCGTCTTCAGGTTTTGCGATCTGTGCGGTTGCGCCGCACGAGAACAGCGCAGGATCGGCGATGATGAAAAAGATAGTTTCGCTTGCCCGAAGGGCTTCCCATGCAGTCCTCGTAATTTCATGCCCGACACCGCCAGGCTCGCCCATGGTCAACGCCAAGGGAGCTAAAGGCGCGGGGGCGGAGCGCGCCGGCATGACGGTTAACCGTTGGGCTGGGGCAGGTTCTGGCTGCGGACATCGACCATGGATTCGCGCTCGAGGTCGCGCAGATATTGCTGCCCGATTCGTTCAAGCTGGCGCGAATAGATGCGGTTTTCGATGGCCGCCCGCGACGGAAGGCCGAGGCCTTCATCCTTGTCGCAAACATAAACCGCATGATAGGCGCCGTCCGCCTCGATGACGGGGGACTGCTCGCCCCGCTCTAGGTCTTCTATGAAGGGGCTGAAGCGCTCATCGATCTGGTCGAGCGTGATATTCTCCAGAAGGCTGAAGCCGACGCCCTTGCCCATATCTATCCTGAGGCCGCGGCCCATGCAGACTTCCGCCGTCTGTATGTTTTCGAGCGCGGCGTGGGCGGCGGCGTTGCCAAGAGACTCATCCGCGCTTGCATAAGCGAGGGTGAAGGTCGGTTCGCCCTGTACAGCGGCCGCGCGCTTGTCGCGCACGGCGAGAATGACGAAGGCGCCGTCAGACGGGATGGGGTTGGTCACAGAGCCGGGCGGCAAGGTTCGAATTGCAGCGTCAAGTTCTTCGTCGAGCTCGCCTGCGCGCACCCAGCCGAGATCGCCGCCGACCGCGGCTGTGGTGCAGGCGGAGAACTGCTGCGCGACGACAGCGAAAGGAACGCCGCGGCGCATTTGCTCGATAAGCTGCAGCGATCCCTGATAATACTGCTGCGCTTGCGACGGGTTGTCGACGGGAATGCAGATTTCGGAAACGAGAAACTGCTCCTTGCTGACGTCCTCGCGCATCCGCTCAAGCGTTGTTTCGACTTCGTCTTCGTTGATGCGCACACGGTCGCGATAGCGGCCTTGTACGAGTTGCGGCCAGCCGATCTGGCTCCGGATCTGCTCTTTTAGGGTAGTCATCGAAATGCCTGCGTCCTGGAGCTCTTCCTGCATTTGCTCCACGGTGATGTTGGACTGAGCCGCCATCAGAGAAAGGTCATTTTGAATTTCTTCTTCGCTAACCACGAGATCCCATTTCTGGGTTTCCTGAATTTTCAGCCTCTCTTCGATAAGGTCGCGCAGCGCCTGCGCCTGCAGCTGCGGCATTGCTTCCGGCGGAATCCGCCCGCCGGCTGAAATCAGCATCAGCTTCATGCGCTGGCGGACATCGAAGGTGGTTACGACCGCATCATTGACGACAGCGGCGACGGCGCTCGGCGGCACCCCGGAACGTTCGATCACCTGATCGCTCGTGAGGCCTTCCGAATTGGTTTGAACCTGGGCGGCGGCCGGCGAAAATGCGACAAGCGCCAACCCTGCGGAAATCAGGCAAGTTACTGTACTAATTACGGAAAATTGCATTCGCTGGGTTGTCCTATGCTTCTTAGTCACGCCCGCCAATGGGGAAAATAGTCGGAATTGGCGCGCGTGCAAGCGCTCAATCGACCAGTGATTTCAGGCTGAAGGTCAAAAGGAAGGCCTTGTCCGGCTCCAGATTGGCGGTCCGGGTCCGGTCGCGGCGATAGGTAAGGCCAAGCACGAAGCATTCATCCTGATAGGTCAAGGCGAATGTCTGCTGGATGGTCTGGTTGGTTTCCAGATTGCGGCGCCAGCCGCTTCCGACTGACCAGTTTCGCGTTAGTTTGAGCCCGGCGCCGACGGTCAATTCTTCCCGCGGTATGAGGTTATTGGCGATATTCTCCTCGTTAAGGCGGACATAACTGGCGCCCAGTCTTAGACGATCGCCTCTATAGTAGCCGCGCGCCTCTGCGCGCTGAAAGTCACCGGAATTATTGTCAATGCGGAAACGATTTTCGAGGCCGATTCGTTTATAGTTAAAGTCGAGCGAACCGACGATGTCTGAATTCTTTTCGCCCAGACCTGAAGAGTCTCTGAAAGCTTCTGTTTCCTGAAGGCGAATTTGCTGACCAATAGAGCCTTTAATATTCATCCCGTTGGCCAGATCCGCCTTTGCGGTGACGCCGACATTCATCCGCTGACCGTCTTCAAAGGCGTCATAACCGGTTGATTTATTGAACTCGAAGAGACCGGCATAATCGAACTCAATGCTTTGCGAGTCTTCATTAAGTATCTTGTCGCTGTTGAGCCCGCTTGAGCTTGCGACCAGTTGCACTCTGGGTTCGATAACCAGCCTTGTGTCATTGAAATAGCGGGCGACTGGAAATGACCATTCAACGCCGACCGTGGGAGCAAAGCGCGCAGCAATATCGGTAGTTTTCTCAGTTGAGAAACCTGGAAAATCCTCTGCGCATAGCGCATCGCCGTCAAAACAGAATTCCGTTCCCTGATCGAGATCCTGATAGGAAAAGAGGTCTGCGCGCGCCTGGGCGAAAAAGTCAAAGCGGTGGCCGCCGGGCGTTATGATGTTGCGGTCCCACTCAACGGATGTTGTAAAACGCTGGGAGTCTATGCCTTGGACCCTGTAAAGGGACGCAATGTTTGCACGCGCCGTGACCGACCCGCCGGCGACTTTTGATGCGAAATCATGCTGAAAATCGATGAGCGGCAATACATAAGGTGTCGTTCTGGCGTCATCGATGCGGCCAGCACCCTGCACGACGCGTTCCTGAACGCTTTGCTGAGTGCGCAGTCCTTGAAAAAGATAAGTGTCGATGGTGAGGTGAGAACTGCCTTGATTCCAGGCAAGACGCGCATTGCTCCGCAACTGGTTCGTGCTGCTGCGGTCAAGCTCCTGACGCAAATCGCCCCGGCGCTCCACATCATACTGGCGCAGATACTCCTTGTCGGAAACGCGTTCGAAATCATAGCTCGCGCGCCAGTGCTCGCCGAAATCGCGATGACCGCGTCCGAAAAGGTGCCAGCGCACGCCCGGCGTGCTCTTCGTATTAGGCGCGGGTATAGACGTATCATTAGGCGCGTCGATGACGCCGCCGGAAAGGACATTATACCCGTTCTCGCCGCGCCGGCGCCATTCGGCCTGCCAGAGGACGCCGTCTTCGGCGGTGTATTTCGGAAAGAAAGTCGCGTCCTGAGAATTCGAGATGGCGAGGTAATAGGGCATCTCGATGTTGAAACCGAGACGGCTCGATGCGCCGATATCCGGGGGCAGGAATCCGGACATGCGTTCGACTGACGGGTCCGGAGTCTGCAGATAGGGGGCGTAGATGATGGGCACGCCGGCGATTTCGAGGAAGGCGTGGTGGAACCGCAGGACTTTGCGCTCTTCGTCGCGCGTCACCCGCAAGGCCTTGATGCGCCAGGTAGGCGTTTTCGCCTCGCCTTTGCTGTTGCAGACATTGCAGGAGGTGTAGAGCGCCCGGTTCAGGCGCGTGCGCGCGCCTTGTTCGCGCACCGCGCTGTCTGCGGCGAGACGCGCATTTTGCTCCAGCAGCGCGCTGAAATTTTCCGCAATGCCGTCGCGCAGATCGCCTGACAGCTCGACTCTGCCGGCGAACGCCGTCTCCATGTTCGTGTCCGTGATGGAGACATTGCCCTCGGCGATGACGATGTCGGTCGCCGGGTCATAGATCAGCTTGTCGGCGCGCAGATAGCGCTCGCCGAAATAGGCGCGGACATCGCCTTCGGCGATGATCGGGCCGTCGTCATATTCACGCTGGACAATGTCGGCCTCGAAAAGGACCTGATCGTCACCGCTTTCCGCCGACCGGCCGTTTGAGGCGGGAGCGTCCTGCGCCAATACAGCCGGCGCCGGGAACCCAGCCGCCGCGCCCGCAAGCACTGTCGATAACAACAGACGCGCTATGAGGCGGTTGCTGGTTGACACGGAATGAGGCCCTTCGCCGCGCGAATCATAAGAATTATCGTTGGGTTAGAGTTATATGAGGCCGCGAATGAGGTCCAGCCGACAGCCCTTTCGGAAGGAGCGATAAGTTTTCTTATCCGTCCTCCAGATGCAACAGGACGGTGACCGCCGCAAGGCTCGCGACCACAGCCGGAATCCAGGCGGCCAGAGCTGGCGGGGCTAAGCCTGATTCGCCGAGCGCTGTGGAAATCTCAGAGATAATGAAAAGCGCAAAGCCGGCGAGGATGGAGCCGACAGCCAGGTTGAGCGCGCCGCCCGCTCGGGTCGGCCGTATGGAAAACGCGGCGGCGATCAGGACCATGGCGAGCAGCTTCAAGGGCGTCGAGCACAGATCGTGAAAGCGGATGTTGTAGCGCAGGGTCGGCACCCCGGCGGCCTCGGCGAGCAGGATGAACCGGGGGAGGCTCCATAAGGAAAGAGTCTCCGGCGCCGCCACCCGCTCGCGCAAATTGCCGGATGTGAGCGAAGTCCTGACCGCATAGATCGGCGTGAACTGTTCGTCCTCAATGCCGGGCGCCCGCAGCCGTGCGTCATGCAGCTCCAATGTGCGCCCGGACAAAAACGCCTCCGATGCGTCGAGGCGTTCGAGGAATTTATTCTCCGGATCGAAGCGCCAGATGGTCACTTTCTCAAGGGCGGCTCTCCCGTCATCGTAATTCGCGGCGTTGATGATGAGTTGACCGGTCTCGTCGCGCTGGCGCAGCCAGATGCCGTCGCCGAAGATCCGGACGAGATTGCGCTCGCTGCCTTCCATGCGCGACTTCAGGGTTTCCGCTTGCGACAGGAAATGCGCTGACAGAGGATCAATGGCGGTGATGATGAGAAACCCGGAAATCGCCGCGATGAGCGCCGAAGGACCGAGAAGGCGCCATACGGAAAGCCCCGCCGAACGCATCACCGATATTTCGGACCGCTTGTTCAACTGGTGAAACATCCAGATCGAGCCGAACAGAAATACGAATGGAATAAGGGTCTGAACAAGCGAGGGCGCACGCAAAAAGGTCATGCTGAGCGCAAGCGCAAAATCGCCGCCGCCGACCTTGCCTGCAAAGCGCATGTTTTCGATCAGGTCGATGAGAATGACGATCGCTGCGAGCACGGCGAAAAGCCCGCCGACGGCGGTGATCGTTCGCAAAAGAATATAGCGGAAAAGCGTGATGGGCGGCATCAGGCGGCGCCCCCCGCCGGAATGCGCTGCTTCGGCGGCGGCGCAAAAAGCAGAAAGGCTGAAGAGCCGATAACCGCCAGCGGCGGCGCGTAGATAAGCCACATTTCTCCGCTTGTCCCGGCGAAGCCTTGCGCCAGAAAGCCCGCGACCCGCAGAATGAAAATCGCCGATCCCGCTATGGCGACCCGAACGAAATAGCTGCGCCGGGAATAGGAGCCGCCGATCAGTGCGTAAAGACCGATGAATGCGTAAGCAAATGCGTAGAGCGGGGATGATATGCGCGCATGGCCTTCAGCAATGAGTTTGGTTGCGTTCTGGCGGTCGTAAACTTTCGACATGTCCGGATTAAGCAGCTCGCCGAGATAACGTTCCGTCATTTCGAGTTGCAGATCTCCTGAATCGGGTTTCAACGAAGAAATGTCGATGGCCCAGTCCTGATACTGGATGATGTCCACCTTGCCTGTATATTGCGCGACTGTCTGGATGTTGCCGTTTTTCAATAGCAGCACGGGTCCGGCGTCTGTTTCCCTCAAGATCGCCCGCTGGGCGAAATAAGTCTTGCGGTCCTTCGCATTGCGGTAATCATTGATGAGGAGCCCGAGAAACTGATTGCCGGGGCGGATCTCGTCCACATAGACCGTCAAACCGTCAGAGGCGTTGATGAATTCTCCACTCCTTAAAAGGGAGCTTGCGAAGTCGGCGCGAATGTCCGCGACCATCTGTTTCATCACCCGATAGGTGCGGGGCATTAGATCCACATTCACATAAAACGTCGCCAGCGCTGCGACGGCTGTGACAGCCATCAGCGGCGCCGCTATGCGCAGGCGGCTGACGCCGGCGGCGAACATCACCGCGATCTCGCTGTCGGAGTGAAGCCGGTGGAGAGCGTAAACAACGGCGCCGAAGAGCGCGAAGGGGATAATCACCGCCAGGAGGCTGGGGATGATAAGGAGGCTGAGAAAGAGAAAAACGCCGAGGCCCTGACCATGCTCGATGATGATGTCGATGCGCTGAAGCGCCTGGGTCATCCAGACAATGGCGGTGGTGACCACGAGAATCAGGGCAAACGGGATCAGGCACTGGCGCAATATGTATTTGTCCAGGCTGCTCATGGGTTCCCGTCTTCCTTTCTTCTGCGGCGGCGCTAGAGTTGCGCGCCGAACGGCCCCGCCTTACATCGCCCAAATGGGCCTAGCACAAACCTGTCAGCCGCCCAAAGAGCTTCCCGGCGCTAGGGTGGCGCAGGAAAGAAACGAACTGAAAGAGGACTTTCATGCAAATCACGTTTTCCGCCGCCGCTCTCCCCAAAAGCGGCGCCATCGTCATTCCGGTCTTTGAGGACGGCGGCAAGCCCAAGGCCTACGCCGATCTCGACAAGGCGACGGACGGCGCGCTGGAGCGGGCGGTGAAAGCGGCGGACTTCAAAGGGAAAAAGGGGAAGACGCTTGATGTCGTCGCGCCGGCGGGGCTCGGCAACAGCCGGATCATTCTTGTCGGCGCCGGTGAGTCGAAAAACTTTTCAGCGCTGGAGGCGGAGATCTTGGGCGGGACTGCGGCGGCTCGGCTCCTCGCCGGGGCCGACAAGGCCGGAGTGATCGCCCTTTCCGGGCTTACGGTGAAGAAAGTAAGCGCAGACGAGTTGGCGGCGCATGTGGCCAATGGCGCACGGCTCAAATGCTACCGCTTCGACAAATACCGCACGAAAGAGAAAAAAGAGGACAAGCCGGTTCTCAACAAAGTCACTGTCGTCACCTCCTCGACAAAAGCGAAAGACCTTTACGCCGATCTCGAAAAGGTAAGCGACGGGGTCTTCCTCACCCGTGATCTCGTGTCGGAGCCTGCGAACATTCTTTATCCGGAAAGTTTCGCCAAACGCTGCCAGGAGCTTGAAAAGCTCGGCGTCAAGGTGACGGTCCTGACCGAAGCGCAAATGAAAAAACTCGGCATGGGCTCGCTTCTCGGCGTTGCTCAAGGGTCGGCGCGCCCGCCCAAGCTCGTCGCCATGGAATGGATGGGCGGCAAGAAGGGCGAGGCGCCGGTGGCGTTCGTCGGCAAGGGCGTCACTTTCGATACGGGCGGCATTTCCCTAAAGCCTGCCGCCGGCATGGAAGACATGAAATGGGATATGGGCGGCGCCGGAGCGGTGACGGGCGCCATCGCTGCGCTTGCGGGGCGCAAGGCGAAGGCGAATGTGGTCGGCGTCATCGGGCTCGTCGAGAATATGCCCGACGGCAACGCCCAGCGTCCGGGCGATGTCGTGACCTCCATGTCAGGCCAGACCATTGAAGTGTTGAACACCGATGCGGAAGGCAGGCTCGTCCTTGCCGACGCGCTATGGTGGACGCAGGAAACCTACAAGTCGAAAACCGTCATTGATCTCGCGACGCTCACTGGCGCGATCATTGTTGCCCTCGCCAATGAGTTCGCCGGCATGTTTACGAAAGACGACAATCTCGCAAAACAACTCGATGCTGCGGGCGAGGCGACAGGCGACAAGCTCTGGCGCATGCCGCTGACGGCCGCGCATGACGAAATGATAAAGTCCGAGATCGCCGACATGCAGAATATCGGCGGCAAGGGCGGCGGCTCCTCGACGGCGGCCGCCTTTCTCGGCCGGTTCATCAAGGATGACGTTTCCTGGGCGCATCTCGATATCGCCGGCATGGCCTGGAACACGAAAGACAAACCGACCTGTCCGAAAGGCGGGTCCGGTTATGGCGTGCGTCTTCTCGACGAATTCGTGCGCGCCAATTTCGAAGGCTGACGCAAAAAAGGAGCGAGCTTATGAAGTTGATCGCCATCATCGCCGCCATCGTCATCGTTGCGGGTGTTCTCGGCTTCATATTACTCGCGCAAAAATCGAAATCGGGCGCGCCGCCGGGACTCGTCGATGGCGCGCTCGCCCCTTGTCCCTCATCGCCGAACTGCGTCTCGAGCGAGCCGGAGACGCCGGAAAGCCATGCGGTCGCGCCTTTGCCCTTGTCGGCCTGGGATCGTTTGCCAAGGCTGATCGAGGAAAAGGGCGGTCGCGTCGTCGCTTTGCGCAATGATTATCTCGGTGCGGTTTTCTCAACGCCGCTGATGGGCTTTGTCGATGATGTCGAGTTTCGGCTCGCGGAGGATGCCGTGCATCTCCGCTCCGCCTCGCGCGTCGGCTATAGCGATATGGGCGCGAACAGAAAGCGCGTGGAAGATCTGCGGGCAGCCTTAGCGGAGTGACGCATGGCCGAATTTTTTGATGCGCTGACAGACGAGCATATCGATTTCATTAAGCGCCAGCCGATGTTTTTCGTCGCGACGGCGGCGGCGGACGGGCGGATCAATCTCTCGCCGAAAGGGGACGACGCTTTCCGCGTGCTTTCCCCGAAACGCGTGGCGTTCCTCAATCTCACCGGCAGCGGGAATGAAACCGACGCGCATCTGAAACGGGACGGGCGCATCACCTTCATGTTGAACAGCTTCGACAAGAAGCCGCTGATCCTCAGGATTTACGGAACCGGATGGTCGGCGCCGTATGGATCTTCGGAATACGAAGAGCATATAAGCCTGTTTCCGGATATTCCGGGTGCGCGGCAGATTGTTTTCGCCGATGTCGGCAGCGTGCAGACAAGCTGCGGTTTCGCGGTGCCGGAAATGGAGCTTGTCCGGCAGCGGCCGGTTCTGCGGCGCCTGCTGGAGTCGCGCGGGCAGGAAGTCCTCGCTGAAAACTGGCGCACCAAAAACGCCAAAAGCATTGACGGCTTCGACACGACGCTTGGCGAGGCGATAAAATGACCGAAGTCATGTTCTACCACCTTGAACGCGGGCGTCTCGAAGACGTGCTGCCGGGGCTGCTCGAGAAAACCCTGGAGCGTGGCTGGCGCGCGGTGGTGCGCGCTTCCTCGCGGGAGCGGGTCGAGGCGCTGGATAGTTACCTCTGGACCTATCGCGATGAGTCATTCTTGCCCCATGCGGCTGCGGGCGAGGGGGAAGGCCAACCTGTCTGGCTGACCGACGGCGAAGACGCCCCCAATAAGCCGGATGTTCTGTTCCTCACCGACAATGCGTCGGCGGAAGCAAACGCCGTCAGCGCCTTTGCGCGCTGCGTGACCATCTTCGACGGCCGCGACGAGGATGCGCTGACCGCCGCGCGCGCTTTCTGGAAAGAGGCGAAGGCTGCGGGCCACGACGTCGCTTACTGGAAACAATTGCCGGAAGGCCGCTGGGAAAAGCAGAATTAGGACCCGTTAAGCCGTCAACGCAAGAAACGCGATATAGGCGATGTAACCGGCGACAAGGAGCGCGCCTTCCCAGCGTTCGACGCGGTTGCGGGTGAGGGCGAAGAGGATGAGCGCCGCCGTCGCCGCGAGCATGATCCAATTGTCGAAACGCACGATGGCGAGCGGCGCCGCGACGGGATGGATGAGCGCCGTCGCGCCGAGAATGCCCAGGATGTTGTAGATGTTCGAGCCGACCACATTGCCGAAGGCGAGATCGCTCTTGCCGCGCAGGCTCGCGACAACGGACGTCACAAGCTCCGGCAATGATGTGCCGACAGCGACGACGGTGAGGCCGATCAGCGTTTCAGAAACATGGAGCGCCGTCGCAATGCCGATGGCGCCGGTGACGAGCATTTTGGCGCCGATCACCAAAAGCACGAGGCCACCGATTGCAAAGGCGAGGGAGGGCGCCAGCGGGCGCGGCTCTTCATGCGGAACGTCGAGAAGATGCGCCTCCGCCGCACGCTTTTCCGTCACATAGGCGAGAGCGAGATACGCTGCGAGGCCGATCAGAAAAACGGCGCCGGCGACGCGCCCATATTCCCCGGTCATGGAAACGCCGATGGCGGCAAGCGTCGCAAGCGCCAGCACCGGCGCGTCGCGGCGGAACCCTTCGGCGCCGACCGGGATCGGCGCGAGCAGCGCCGCAAGGCCGAGGATAAGAAGAATGTTGGCGACGTTCGACCCGACCACATTGCCGACCGCGACGCCGGGCGACCCGGCGAAGGCGGCGCCGAGGCTTGAGACGAGTTCAGGAGAAGATGTGCCGAACCCCACAAGCGTGACGCCGATAAGGAGTTCGGAAAGCCCGAGCCGCCTTGCGATTGAGGTCGCGCCACGGATCAACGCCTCCGCGCCAAGGGTCAGAAGGACCAGGCCGGCGGCGATCAAAAGCCAGTACATGGAAGGATGCCCCGTAACGATTGGCAACGGCATATAGGAGGCCGCAGCCTTCGCGCCAGAGGGGGGAGTCGCGTTGCGGAAATTATTTTTGCGTCATCTCAGGAGCGCCTCAGCGATCCTTGAGCCGCTCTTCTTCATACTGAATGCCCCAGCCGATGATGAGCCGCCACAGGGCTTCCGCCATTTCCGGCGGCATGCCGGCGATTTCGGCGCGCGCCTTCACCTTTTCGATGACGTCCCGGTTGCGCCAGGGGACGGAGGCCTCCGCCGCCGAGCGCTTGAACACCCAGGCCCGGTCCACATAGGTCCAGCGTTCCGCGAGAAGGTCGACCAGCGCCCGGTCGACCCGGTCGATCTCGGCCCGGACTTCTTCCATGCTTTCGCAGTCGGCGGCTTTTTTCATCTCTTAAGTCCCCTGATACCGGCGCAGCATGACAAGTCCCGCGCTCATTCGCAAATCGCCCTAAGCTTCAGCCTGCGCGTCTTCATAGATTTCCAGCGCCTCGAGCCAGTCGGCCTCGGCCTGTTCGATGGCGGCGACGAGGGCTGCGCGCTCTTTCTGGAGTTTCGTGGCGCGGGGCAGGTTCTTCTCGTAAAGCCCCGGTTCGGCCAGCGCCTCGTCAAGACGCTTAAGCGTGTCATTGAGCTTGTCGAGACGCGCTTCCAGGTCTTCCGCTTTTTTCTTCAAAGGCTGCAGGGCGCGGCGCGTATCGGCGGCGCTTTTGCGCGTCTGTTCTTTTTCATTGAGCGAAGGTTTGGCTGGGCCGTCTTTCGCGGCCGTCTTGTTCGCCGCAAGAACGAGCTCGCGATAATCGGAAAGATCGCCGTCATAGGGTTTGGCTTCGCCCTTGTTGACGAGCCAGAGCCGGTCGGCGACGGCGGAGGCGAGATGGGCGTCATGGGTGATGAGGAGCACGGCGCCCTGAAAATCGTTGAGCGCTTCAATGAGCGCCTCGCGAGCGCCCATGTCGAGATGGTTCGTCGGCTCGTCGAGAATGAGCAGATGCGCGCCGTGAAAGGTGATGAGCCCGAGGAGGAGCCGCGCCTTCTCCCCGCCGGAGAGTTTCTCGACTTTGGTGTCTGCTTTTTCCGCACCGAATCCGAGGCGTGCGGTCGCGGAACGCGTCTGCGCCTCCGTCGCGTCGGGGATGAGCGCACGCACATGATCGTAAGCGGATTGCTTTGGCTTCAACTCGTCGAGCTGGTGCTGCGCGAAATAAGCGATCTGAAGTTTCTTATGCTTGAAAATGTCGCCGGAGAGCGGCGGCAGGCGGCCGGACATGGCTTTCACTAGCGTCGACTTGCCTTCTCCATTAGGGCCGAGGATCGCGATGCGGTCGTCATTGTCGAGCCGCAGGTTTACTTTGCGTAGGATCGGTTTTCCCTCTTCATAGCCGAGGTCGGCTTCTGCGACGCGAATGATCGGCGGCGCCATGGGCTTCGGGTTGGGAAAGTGAAATGGAACCGTGCGTTCTGAAATCGGCTCCGCGACTTCTTCGAGACGCTCCAGCATCTTGATGCGGCTTTGCGCTTGTTTCGCTTTCGACGCCTTGGCGCGGAAACGGTCGACGAAGGCCTGCATGTGACGGCGGCGTGCTTCCTGCCGCGCCTTGAAGGAGACGGCTTGCGCGCGGGCTTCGGCGCGCTTCCTCTCATAAGTGTCGTAATCGCCCGCATGTACGGACAGCTTGCCGCCTTCGAGCGCCATGATGTGCGTGACCGCATTGTTAAGGAGCGACCGGTCGTGGGAAATGATGATCGTCGTATAGGGATAGCGCCTCAAATAGGTCTCGAGCCAGATCGTCCCTTCGAGGTCGAGATAGTTGGTCGGCTCGTCGAGGAGAAGGAGGTCCGGCGCTGAGAAGAGAACGCCGGCGAGGGCCACGCGCATGCGCCAGCCGCCGGAAAAGTCCGAACAGGCGCGTTTCTGGTCTTCCGCCGAAAATCCGAGGCCCGACAGGATTGCGCCTGCGCGCGCCTCCGCAGAATGGGCGTCGATATCGGCGAGGCGGGTCTGGATTTCGGCGATGCGGTGAGGATCGGTCGCGGTTTCGGCCTCCTCAATGAGGGCCGCGCGCTCCTTGTCCTGCGCGAGAACCGTATCGAGAAGGGAGATGCTGGAGGAGGGGGCCTCTTGCTCCACCGAGCCCATGCGCCGGTTCTTGCGGATAAAGACCTCATCGCCGCCCGTATGGATGTCGCCCTTGATGATCCGGAAGAGGGTCGATTTGCCGGACCCGTTGGCGCCCACGAACCCCACCTTCCAGCCGTCAGAAATCGCCGCCGTCGCCTGATCGAACAGGACGCGGCCTTCAATGGCGTAGGTGAGATCGTTCACATGCAGCATGGCGGGCGGCTTTTAGCCTCGCCATCCCGGGAGGGAAAGGCCCGAAAGGCGGCGAATCCCCCCGGCGGGTGAAACGCCGGCCTCCTCCAGATTTCCGAATAAAGCAGATTTTCGAATAAAGAGGACCGCACGCCAGAGAGGCGCCGCCGAGGCGTCATGCTTTGACAGTCGGATTATGTTGCTTTCTTGCCTTTGACGCAATGCTTTTCGCCACTGCGAGACTCACTGATCCCCACGCGGATGAACATTATATTTTTCGTTCACTGCGCTTCGGTTCATTTGTGAAACATTTGTTGCCTGTACGGCATCACAATTGAACGGATGCCCCTTGATCCCCATCTCTCAAAGGAAAAAGAGAGAGGAGGGACGGAAGATGATTGGACGCATCATCAATATACTGATTATGCCGTTTCGCGCGGTGGGGAGATTGTTCAAGAGAAGCGTGAAAGATGTGCGCGCCGCGGGGCGCACGACAGCGAATGCCGGCAGCGCCATCATTGCGAGCGCTGCGGGAGCCGATCTTTTGGAAGAAGAATACATCGAGGAACCGCCTTCGGGCATCGAGTCGGCGCTGTTCACGCAATTGCCCCGGCCGCGCCTCACGGAAAAAGCGGCGTCCGAACTGACGCTGGAACAGGCGGCGGATTATGCGAAAAACGCGAAATCATTTTACCGCTACGGTTTTCCGATTTTCGCGCGCGGCGATTTTTTCTACGAGGAGGTGGAGCAGGATTATCTCAACGCCGCCCTCGGCTATGATGTGAACAGCATCGACCGGCGTTTTCTGGAAGTGACGACGCTCTTTCGCAAAACGCTAAATGACAACACGCGGGGCATGCTGCTTTTGTGGCCGCCGGTGTTGTTCGTGCTCTTCTTTGGGGCGGCCTTCGCGCTCCAGCGTTCGGGCGCGCCTGCGCCTTTCGCCATGCTGGCGAGACCGGTTTCGAGCGGGGCCATGTGGTTTTCGATTGCGGCCGCCTCGGCGCTGATGATTGTCTTTCTGGTCTATTCCTGGCCCTACAAAGTGGTGCAGCAGCGCAATCTTCTCAATCTCGACAATTACATCACGTCGAAATTCGCACGCATCAACAACAATTTCCAGGTGGCGAAACGACGGGCGCTCAATGTGGAGCGCGACAAGCGCATGACCCAAAGCGAACAGCTGAAAGACGAGGCGGGCTCATGGACGCTTGCCTATCACTGGTTCGCCATGCGGCTCTTTTTGTGCGAGCTCGTCTTGCGCAACAAATTCTACCAGATGCGGCGAAATACGACCCTTTACTGGGTCGGCGGGTTGGTCTTGACCATCGCCGCCTTCGGCGCGGTCGCCACATGGATGGCGCTCGACGGCGCAACTTTTCAGACAATGGCGGCCATGAGCGCAGCCGCGTTCATTTATCTCGCCCTCATGGCGGCGATTCTGCGCGGCGCGACCTCAATGATGTTCCGGGTGGTCGAGTCGAATGAGTGGAGCCGGTTCCATATTGTCGACCTCGACGCGACGATCCGAGACCATGTAGGCGAAGACAAGTTGCAGATCGTCACCTTCCGGGACCGCAACCGGATGGAGTGAGGGGCTTAATGTCCCGCATGCCCTGAAGCATCGGTGCGCGAACGCGCCTCAAACATCAGGGTCACAGGGGCGGCGTTTTCGAATTCGAGCGTGATCGCCGCTTCTTCGCCTTCCTCGATCGGCGCCGAAATCCCGATCAGCATGATATGGGCGCCGCCGGGGGCTAGGCTTGTCATCTCATGGGGAGGCAGTTCGACGCCATTCGCCGCCGGCGCCATGCTGGCGACGCCGTCGTCGCTCATTTTGGTCATGTGGATTTCCACAGCATTAGCCCCGTCAAAGCGTGCGGCGATGAGCCGGTCGGCGGCGTCTGCGCCATTGCACAGCTCCACATAGGCGGCGCTCATGGCCGCGCCTTCGCCCGCCGCGCGCAGCCAGGCGTTTCCTGCAGTGATGCCGTCGTCCGCGCAGACGCTGGTTTCTTCGGCCGCGCAGCTGGCGAGCGAAATCGCGACAGCTAGGGAGAGTTTGCGAAGGATATGCATGATTATGCTCCCTGTTTTGGGGCTGGCTTTTCCGTCAGGAGCGGGGCATGGGGCGGTTGGCGCCCGCGGCGGATAGGGTTAAGACGAGCCAAGGTAAAGGACAAGCGTATTATGGATGCCAACGAAGTCGCCCGCCTGCAGGACTATTTGCGGACCAAGTTCGCTCTGCCAAATCTGACGGTGCGCGGGCGGACGAACAAGGACGACTCGGCTGAAGTCTATCTTGGCGAGGAATTTATCGGCGTCATCTTCCGCGACGATGAAGACGGCGACGTTTCCTATGACTTCAACATGGCGATCCTTGAAATAGACCTGCCGGAACGGCCAGCCTGAGAGGTGACCTTTGCCCGGGGCGCCAACGGGTTTTGTCGGAAAGCTGTCGGCTGAACGTCCCTTGCTCGCGTCGGGCATTACCGCGCTGGCGCTGGCCGTGCTCGGCGTCCTTGGCGCGCGCCACTCTCCCGGGGCGCTCGTCAGCGACTTGATCCTGCGTTTCGTCATGACGGCGGCGCTGGTCGTTTGCGCCCCTATGGCGCTGGCGGCTCTGACGCCGCAGCGGCCGGGCCTGCGGATAGCATTCCTGGGGCTGATTATCGTTTTATGCGCCTTGTTGCTGGCCGCGGTTCTGGGGCGCTTCGGCGATGGAATCGCCCTCGCTCTGCCACAGCCGCCCATAGGCGTCGCCATGGGGCTCTTCGCTTTTCTGGCGGCGCTGGCGCCATTGACGCGCAGCACCTTGCGCCTTGGCGGCATCGGACCCATCGCGGCTGCAACCGGCGTTGCGGGCGGCATCGGGTATCTCGCGCTTGAAAACCTGCTTTCCTCTCCGTTCAGCGGCGCCGCCTCTGCGATTGCGCTGACGGCTGGCGTTTGCGTCGGCGCGGGCGTCGGCGCCGATTACGCCCGCCATTTCGCGCGCGGGCTGACGCCGCAGACGGCCGCAGCGTCGGCAGGGCACACGGCGATTGCGCCGGCGGCGTTCTCTATGCTCGCCGCCGCTTCGTGGATGGTGGTCGTCACCTTCAAGGCGAATTACGGCATGATCGGCTGGAGAGACCTCGCCGCGGCCGGCGTCGAAGTCCTTCTCGCCTCCGTCTCGGCGCTTGTTTTTACCGCCGCAGCACTGGCGCTTCTGCGGCCCAGCGAGCAGACAGCGGTCGAGGAAAACCGCCGCCGCCAGCGTTTCGCAGAAGGCTGGCGCCCGTTCCGCCGGCGTCTGCCGGCGACGACGGCGACAGCAGCGAGCGTTATCGCTGGCGTTCTGATGGTTGTAGCGTTGTTTGAAGCCGGGCTTGCCGACGTCGTGAGCCTCAGCGTCTTTCTGCTCCTTATTCTGATCGGCTCGGGGCTCGCCTTCGTTTCCGTGCGCACGAGCCTCCTGATTACGCTGCTATTGTTCATCAGCACGGTTTTCACCGGCTATGTTTACGCGGTCTTCGAGATGACGGCGCCGCCCATGACCGAGCGTTTCGCCGCGCTGACATTGAGCGCCATCGCCTTCTCGCAACTCACCGTGAGCTGGCGCAACGCCGGCGACATCTGGCGCAATGCGCGCGACATCGCCCAGAACGCCATGTGCGACGGCTTGCGCCGTTTCGCTGTTGCATTTGGGGCGGGCGGCGCGGCGATGGTCGCCTGTGCCTACGCTTTTTCCTGGGAGGCGGGGGTTTCCGCAGCCGCGTATTTTGCGATTGTCGCCGGGATCGGTTTGTTTCTGGCGCCGTTCCTGATGGTCGCCCTGAGCGCCCAATTCCAGCGATATTGATCCAGCTTTATTGATTATTCGCCGGCGATCCGGGTCTGGTCGAGCTTGGCGACGAAATCCTGCACGGCTGCGTCAAGGGCGCGCCATTCCGGCAGATAGGGCCGCTTGAAGCGGTAACTCACCTCGATCGTGTCGCGATATTCATACTCGCGCCAGCATTCGGGGCTGGTGATTTCCTCTTTTTCCATGAAGCAGAAGACCGCCGCCGTCTCGCCGTTGGCGTCGGCGCCGACAAAAAGCTCCGTGTCCGCATAGCCATTGGTGGGGACGTTGGAGCGCTGCTCCTTGAAGGTGAATTTGGTGAGCTGGTAAGGCGTCCTGACGCCGCGCGCATCGACCGTTTGGGGAAGATAGAGCCGTTCGAAGCGCTCGGCTTCAGTGAACATGGAAGAGCGCTTTGAAATGACGATGTCGATGCGGCGCGTATCCGGCGCGTTCTCGATGAACTCCTTGCGCTGGGCCGGCGCATAGCCGTTCATGGTCGGCCACAGGGCGTATAGCACCACTTCGTCGCGGGCCCCGCCGCGCCGGGCGCGGGGATAGACGGTGTAATTGGCCGCCGGCGCAAAGACGATGCCGCCGATCTCCACCCGAACAGGCTCTTCAGTGATGGCGGGGCTCGGCGTGTTGCCGGAAAAATCGTCGACGCTCGGGCCCACATAGTAATAGAGGAAGATGGCGCACAGGACGAGCGTCGCCATGAAGATGCCGAGCGGGTAGCGCCAGCTCGATTCCTGTTTGATTTCCTCGCCGCCGAAACCGTAGCCGTTACTCATCGAGACGTCCTGAACCCTGCGCAGAGCGACGTCATTAGCACGCTGCGGCCTATAGTAAAATGCGCGCCCGGCTCTGTGATGAAGAAAGAGCCGGACGCGCCTTAAAATCAAGCCTCTAGCCTTGGGAACAGGCCTCTAGAGAGCGTCGATCATTTCGGCCACGAGGGGGTGGCGCACCACATCCTCGCGGGTGAACCGGATGGCGCGGACATTCTCCAGCGCCTCGAGTTTTTCCACAACGTCGGAGAGACCGGACATGCCGGGCAGGAGATCGCTCTGCGCCGGATCGCCGGTGACCACCATGGAGGAGTTCCACCCCAGCCGGGTCAGCAGCATTTTGAGCTGGCCATAGGTGCAGTTCTGCGCCTCGTCGATGACGATATAGGCGTTGTTCAAGGTGCGGCCGCGCATATAGGCGATGGGCGCAATCTCGATGACGCCTTCGGCCATCAGGGCTTTCAGCCGTTTCGAGGAGATCCGGTCGCACAGCGCGTCGTAAAGCGGGCGCAGATAGGGCGAGAGCTTTTCCTCCATGTCGCCGGGGAGGAAGCCGAGACTTTCGCCGGCCTCGACCGCGGGTCTTGAGAGAATGATGCGTCTCACCGCGCCGGAATCGAGGGCTTCGACGGCCTTGGCGATGGCGAGATAGGTTTTGCCGGTGCCGGCGGCGCCGCAAGCGAAAACGAGGGGGGCTTCGTCGATGGCGTCCAGCATCTTTTGCTGGGAATCATTCTGCGCACGGATGTTCTTTCGGTATTTCTGGTCGCTCTGCCCGTGGTGCTGACTTTGACGATCATATTTGTTGTCGTCCAAGGGGGACCATTGCGGCTCTTCAAAGAGCCGGCGGACATTCGAATCCTCACCGTAATGCACTTGCTCCTGCATGCGCCGCGCTGCGCGGCGCGCCGTGCGTTTGGCCATCTACGCCTCCAAATAACAAATTGATTTTTGAGAAAAGCGAGAAGGCCGCAGTGGAATGGAAGAAGTGAAGGAAGCAGCAGCGTGATGGCGACCCTGCGCTTGGCGCGCCCTTTTGGATCCCGTCTAAGCTGTCACTCTGCATTCCGACGCCTGTTACTCCTTCGACTATTGCGGGGTGTTGCCCGCAACGGTTTTGAAAGGCGCTTCCGCGAATCACTCGCTGATTTCACTATAACGTGTTTTCGGTCTCGCGCCGAAAAATTTTTCGGGCGTCAGAAAAAATTCGCAATCGTTAAGGATTGGGCCGCGGCGCGGCTATTGCGCCTTGGCGCGAAAATGCGCTGCGGCGAGTTTTGCGTTCGCTTCAGGCGAATAATTCGTCCAGGAGCTTCGGCCGCGCGACGCATCGACAACGAAAATGGATTCGCTGCCGCGCAGATAAGGCGCGATCGCGTTCCTGACGCCTACGGCGGTAAGTTCGCAGGTCACATGCCAGACATTGTCGGCGATTCTGAAAGCAGGACCGAGCGACATCATCGCCGCCTCGACGCGGCTTGCGGCGGCGCTTACTACGTCGAAAATGACGACGAAATTCGCATCCCCGGTTTCGGGCGCGGCGTCCGCGCGCGCGTCATGCTTGGCCTGCATTGCTTTCGCCGTGACCGCGTCATGACCGTTAAGTTGCGGCGCCTCTTCGCTGACGGTGTTTTCACAGTCATTGCGCTTGCCGAAAGTTTTCAGCGCGCTCGGTTGGGTGTGAGCCGCTCCAGCTTTTTCCTGCCCGAAGAAATTTGAAAAGACGAGTTCGCGCTTGGCTTCGCGCCAGGAGCGGCCGCCTGCCGGAGAAACGAGCGACCACGAAGCGAGACGTCCCTCATGCGCGAATTTGCGCATTTGCTGGGTGGTGTAAGGCCCGTAGACCTTTTCCTGCACCTTGATGCACCAGTTTTCGGTAGCCAGCATTGGCTTTCCTCATTCGCTTTCGGCGCGCACGCCTTTCTTGCCGAAGCTCTGAGCAAAACCCGCGCCAGTTGCGTCAACCGGCTCCAGTGCAGTGCTGTCTTCTATCACCTGGTCCATGCGTTCTGCGGTCCCGGTGAAGACGATGCCGACGCCTTTATCGTGCCGGCGCACGACTTTGGCGTTCATCCGTCCCAAAATGAGATGAGTGCCGAGCGGGGGGCGCGGCGCGATGTCGATCGACGCGCCGGTCAGCGAAATGTCCAGAATGGAACAGGTGAGCTCTCGGCCGTCTTCCAGACGGACAGTTGCCGGAGAATTTTGTTTAACGCGCGGCGTGATGCGGCGATCCGTGGCGCGCTGGCGGTTGTTCAAGACGGAAGTGAGATTGTCGGCGATCTTGGCCTGTCTTTCGCGCCGTTTCGGATAAGCGACCGCGAAGCTGTTGTTTCCGGACCGTACGACCTTGCCTTCGATGCGGCCGATCTGATCGATATAAAGAACGACGTTCTGGCCGATGGCCGGCGGGTGTTTCGATCGCAACATGGCGCCGGCGGCCGAGATATTGATCACTTCCGCGGCGCATTCCACGCCTTTTTCGGTCAGAAAACGGGCTTTCAGCGGCAGGTCGACGCGGCGATGCCGGCGCCGTTCGTCTTCTGAAACGGAGGCGTTTTCGGGGGCGGCGTGTGAGGCGTCTTGTTCCGGTTTGGAGTTAACCATGGCCAGCCTGTAAGCGTGAGGGTTGGATCGCCAGCTTACGGGCGGTTAGTGAACAAAGGTTTGCGCTGCGGCGGGGCCTTCGTTAATCATTTTAACAAGTCCTAGCGAGCGCCGAATGACCAAACCGGAAGCTGAGACGGGGGAGCGCTGGACTTCCCTGCTGTTCGATCCCCCAAATCCTGTAGCCGCCATTGCAACAGCCCTGACGCTGGCGCATCTCGTGGTCGTTCTCGCGCCGCACCGCGTGGCGGCCCGTATCTGGCGGCTGTTCGATCTGGCGCCGTCGCAGGTCCTGCGTGCGGCGTCGGAGGGCGAGTATCTGAACGTCGCCAGGCCGTTTCTCGGACACATGTTTTTCCATGTTAACCTTCCGCACCTTCTCATCAATCTTGCGGCGGTTCTGGTCTTTGGCGGGTTTCTCTGCCGCGAGATGGAGACGCAGGCAAGCGAGCGCAAAAGCGACGGGCCGGCGGCTTTTATTGCTTTCTTCGTGCTCTGCGGCCTGGCGGGGGGGCTGGCTTACGTTATGACGGCGCAAGCCGGTTCCACGCCCATGATCGGCGCGTCTGGCGCGGCGGCCGGCCTTGCGGGAGCGAGCTTGTGGGTATTCGTCACGCGCGACAGTGACGGGCGCCCGAGCGGCGGCGTCGCCCGCAACGCCGCCATCCTGGCGCTCATTTCCGTAATTGTGATTTCCTTAAGCTTCTTTCTGGACACATCGAAATTGAGCCGGTTTCTGTTCGGCAGCATCAGCGCCTGGCAGGCGCATATCGGCGGTTATGTGTTCGGTCTTGCGAGCTATCCGCTGTTCGAGCGGTTCGCCGGCCGCGGGAGATGAAATGAAAAACGCCTTGCGATATGCGCGATTTGAAGCCTTCCGGCGCCTTCTCGGCCCGTTTTCGGCTGAGACCCGCAAGGCGCGCATGGCGCAGCTCGAAACGCTGATAGGCCTCAAGCCCGGCATGCGCGTTCTTGATCTTGGCGGACAGCCGCATATCTGGAATTTCGTTGAAACGCCGCTTCATATCGTAATCCTCAATCTTCCCGGCATCGCCATGCCGGCGCCGCCGCAATCGATCCACAACTTCGAATATGTGGAAGGCGACGCCTGTGACGTTAATCAGTACAAAGATGGCGAGTTTGAGTTCGTTTTCTCCAACAGCGTTATTGAACATGTGGGCGATGAGGAAAAGCAGCGCGCCTTTGCGCGAGAGGTGAGGCGTCTGGCCTCACGCTACTGGGTGCAGACGCCTTCGATCTGGTTTCCCATCGAGGCGCATACGGGCATGCCGTTCTGGTTTGTCATGCCGGAAGCCGTACGGGCTGCCTTTATCCGGAATTGGGAGAAAAAGCTCCCCGCCTGGACCGACATGGTTAAGGGCACGACGGTCATTTCGCGCCGCGACATGGAGGCGTTCTTTCCCGACGCCGAGCTTCTGACTGAACGCAAATTCGGGTTGCCGAAGTCTTACATTCTTTACAGGGGCTGATTTTCGCAGTGCGGCAAAGCCGTTCCCGGCTTGCCCCAACCCTTTGCGAGGCGCATGATGGCGTCAGCAGGGTAGGAGACACTGATGAAAGTGAAACATATCCTTCAGTCCAAAGGCGCTGACGTTTTCGCCGTAAGTCCCGACGATACGATCGCCGCCGCCGTCGGCGTTCTTAATAATAAAAACATTGGCGCCGTCATGGTCTGTGATGATCACGGAAAGGCGGTCGGCATTCTCTCCGAGCGCGATGTGGTGCGTAGGCTTGGGGAAAGGGGCGCCGAGGCCATGACCATGCGCGTCAGCGACTGCATGACCGGCAACCCATATACATGCGCGCCCGATGAAACGATCGACGACCTCATGGCCCGAATGACAGAAAAGCGCATCCGCCATCTCCCCGTGCAAAGCAGCGGCAAGATTATCGGCGTCATTTCCATCGGCGATGTGGTGAAGCGCAAGATCCAGGAAGCCGAAGAGGAAGCGGCGGCGCTGAAGGAATATATCAGTTCCTAGGCGGCGAAGCGTCTAACCGAGATACTCCAGCGCGCCCTCGATTTGCGGGCGGGCGTCGTCGACCGCCTTGCGGCCGAGAGCGATCAGCTCTTCGGCCTTGTCGAACTCCAGCAATGAAATATGTCCGACCTGCGGCGTCACAAGAACGTCCGGCGGCTCGCCGGCAAGGCGCGAACGGGTGATGCGATCCATCAGGATGTTGAAGGACGCGAGCATTACGGAGCCGACGCCCGGCGCATGGGCCGTTCCCTGGAACAGTTTTGCAAAACCGGCTTTTGCGCTTTCGACCTCAGGATGCATTTCGCCGAAGCGCGCCTTTCTTTGTGCGACGCCGAGATTAAACGCATCCGCATGAAGGCCGATAGCGATGACAACCCGCGCGCCCATGGCGCGGCAGGCGGAAACGGGCAGGGGATTAACGAGCGCCCCGTCGATCAGCCAGCGATTATCGACCGCGCGCGGCGGGAAAATGCCGGGCAGGGCGTATGCCGCCTGCATCGCCTCCGCGAGATTGCCGTCCCGCAGCCAGACCTCGTGGCCGGTGGCCAACTCCGCCGTCACGGCGACGAATTTATGCGGCAACTCGCGTATCTCCGTAGGCGGAAGATATCTGAGCAGCGCTTTTTCGAGGCGTTTGCCGCCCATCAACCCGGCGCCGTTGAGCACCACATCCACATAGGAAAGCATGCGGGTCGGGGAAAGGCCGCGGGCCCATTCTTCAAGCGCGTCGAGGCGGCCCGCACGCCAGAACCCGCCCACAAGCGCGCCGACCGACGTGCCGGCGAGAATTTCCGGGACGACGCCCAGTTCTTCAAGCCGGCGGACAGCGCCGATATGCGCCCAGCCGCGGGCGACCCCGCCGCCGAGGGCGAGGCCGAGACGGGCCTTTGCAGGGGCGGCCGCAGCCGTCTGTTTCGGCTGGCGCTGTGGATCTTGTTCTGTTGGCTCGCTCATCTTTTTAGCGCCAGAGGCTTCAACATACCTATCGCAGTCTATGGTCTCGCGGACATTAACGTTGCGCAAGAGCCATTGGTTCGTTACCGGCCCGCCGGTTCGGCTCAGCCGCCCGCGCCCTTCAAAACCGCATTTTCTTTCAGCGATATTTTGCGCCGCCAGATGCGGAATACGCCTTCCTCAGCAACCACGGCGTAGTCGTCGAACAAGGCCGGATTGCGCTCCAGTAATTTATCGGCGAGCCAG